>JBIIRI010000226.1:0-4206 GCA_044341625.1 Roseomonas sp. | reverse complement strand
GTTCATGAGCCTCGACGACGCACGGGCTCAGTGCGAGGGTTGGCGTAGAGACTACAACGAGGTTCGGCCGCATAGCGGGATCGGCAACAAACCGCCGGCGAGCCTGTTGAAATCGGTCAGCGGCACACGGCCCACGCTGCCCGAATGGCGCTGGAAGACGCCCGCCAGGGCGGTCCAAGGTTAGGCAACAGGTGACTAGCCCTCATGGTTGCGCGCCGCCTGTCCGGTCGAATTGGGGGCCGCTCCGCAGCGATAACTGACCGACGTGCAAACGTCCTCGTCAACAGCTGGCCCAGCAGCCGCATCGACCAGCGCATGCGGTGGTGCTGAGCGGCCGATAGAACCCGCCGGCAATCAGCCTCGGGCTCGATGGACCTCGTCGCCTCGCTTACCGACAGCCAGCATGGGTACCGAAAACAGAAGCGACAACCCATTGGGAGAATGAATTTTTACACCGAACGGGGGCGTGCATGTGGGTGGGGGGAAGCGCCCTCCCCGCCAACCTCACCGGGTGACGAACGCGCTGCGCCGGTAGCCCTGCGCGAACAGCAGCGCCGTCAGGTCGCCATGTTCCACCTTCGCCCGCGCCGCCGCGGCCACCACCGGCTTGGCGCGGAACGCGACGCCGAGGCCCGCGGCCTTGATCATGTCGAGGTCGTTGGCGCCGTCGCCCACCGCGACCGCCGCCTCCAGCGGCAGCGCGTTCTCAGCCGCCAGCCGGGTCAGGGTCGTCAGCTTGGCGTGGCGGTCGAAGATCGGCTCGGCGACCCCGCCCGTCAGCTTGCCGTCGTCGATTAGCAGCGTATTCGAGACATGGTGGTGGAAGCCCAGCTTCTCCGCCACGCGGCCGGTGAAGAAGGTGAAGCCGCCGGAGGCCAGGCAGCACACCGCGCCATGCGCGCGCATCGTGCCGACCAGTTCCGCCGCGCCCGGCATCATGCGTGTCTCGGCCCAGGTCGCTTCGAGGGCGGAGACCGAAAGCCCCTCCAGCATCCCGACGCGCGCGATCAGGGCCTGGCGGAAATCCAACTCCCCGTTCATGGAGCGCCGCGTGATCTCGGCGATCTTCTCCTTGAGCCCCGCGAAGGCGGCGATCTCGTCCAGCGTCTCGGTCGTGACGATGGTGCTGTCCATGTCGGCGATCAGCAGCCGCTTGCGGCGGCCTTCGGCGGCGGTGGCGATGGCATCCACCGGCGCATCGGCCAGCGCGGCGCGCGCGGCGGCGACCGCCTGTTCGGCAGCCCCTGTGAAGGGTATGTCGGCGGCCTCGCACTCGGCCAGCCAATCGGGCGTGCCGGGTGCGGCGCCCAGCGCATCGAGCGCGGCCCGCACGCGGGAGACGAGGGCGACATCGAGCGCGCCGGCAGGCGCGACCAGAGTGAGGATGTGCGACATGGCGCGCGCCCTGTGCCACCATGAGTGACCGGGCGCAATCTTCCCCCCGGCCTCCGCCCGCGATCCTGGTGGCCGGCCCGACCGCATCGGGCAAGTCGGCGGCAGCGCTGGCCCTGGCCGAAAGGCTGGGCGGCGTGGTCATCAACGCCGATTCCATGCAGGTCTATCGCGAACTCCGCATCGTCACCGCGCGGCCCGACGATGCGGACCTGACCCGCGCGCCGCATGCCCTCTACGGCGTGCGCCCGGCGGCCGAAGCGGGCACCGTCGCCTGGTGGCGCGGGGCGGCGCTGGCCGAGATGGCGGCCGCCCAGGCCGCTGGCCGGGTGCCGATCCTTTGCGGCGGGACGGGAATGTATTTCGCGGCGCTGACCGATGGCCTCGCCGCCATCCCCCCCGTCCCGGACGCGGCGCGCGCTGAGGCGCGGCGGCTTCTGGCGGAGGAAGGCCCGGCGGCGCTGCATGCGCGGCTGGCGGCGCTGGACCCGGCGACCGCCGCGACGCTCAGGCCCACCGACAGCCAGCGCCTGGCCCGCGCCTTCGAGGTGGTGGTGGGCACCGGCAAGGGGCTGCGCGCCTGGCAGGAGGAAGGGGGCACGGGCCCGGCGCCCTGGCGCTTCGCGGCGCTGTTGCTGGACCCGCCGCGGCCCGCCCTGCGGGCGGCGATCGCGGCGCGCTGGCAGGCGATGCTGGCAGCCGGCGCGGTGGAGGAGGTGCGGGCGCTCGGCGCGCTCGGCCTCGATCCGGCCCTGCCGGCGATGCGCGCGCATGGGGTGCCGGAATTGCTGGCGCATCTGGCCGGAGGGCTGACGCTGGAGGAGGCCTCGGCGCGCGCGGTGCTGCATACGGGGCAGTACACCAAGCGCCAGGCGACGTGGTTTCGCCACCACGCGCTGGCGGGGAGCGACGGGGTCAAGATTATAAATGCGCGCTGGGACGAAAACACGAAATATTCGGAAAGTTTGTTAGATTATTGCGCAGTTTTTGTTGAAACTTCGCGTTGACGCGGTGCGGCATGGGGCGTAAGGGTGCCGCCCCCGACGGGTCCAGGCCCGCCGGGTCGCGACGCTTGTGTTCCAAACCCCTGTCCCAGACACCAGGAAAGCACTGAAGACAATGTCCGCCGCCATCCAGCACGCCGATCCCGCCGCCCTGACGATGTCGGGCGCCGAGGTCGTCCTTCGCGCGCTGAAGGACCAGGGCGTCGATGTCATCTTCGGCTATCCGGGTGGCGCGGTATTGCCGATCTATGACGCGCTGTTCCAGCAGAACGCCATCCGCCACATCCTGGTCCGCCACGAACAGGCCGCGGTGCATGCGGCGGAAGGCTATGCGCGGTCCACCGGCAAGGTGGGCGTGGTGCTGGTCACCTCCGGCCCCGGCGCGACCAATGCGGTGACGGGTCTGGTGGATGCGCTGATGGACAGCATCCCGGTGATCTGCCTGACCGGGCAGGTGCCGACGCACCTGATCGGCAACGACGCCTTCCAGGAAGCCGACACCACCGGCATCACGCGGCCGGCGACGAAGCACAACTACCTGGTCAAGAAGCCGGGCGACCTGGCGCGGGTGATGCACGAGGCCTTCCACGTCGCGCGCAGCGGCCGCCCCGGCCCGGTCGTGATCGACCTGCCGAAGGACATCCTGATCGGAAAGGCGCCCTATGCCGATGCGCCGCCGGCCGACCAGCCGCACCGCTCCTACCGCCCGCAGGTCGAGCCCGACATGGCGCAGATCCGCAAGGCGGTGGCGCTGCTGAAGGCGGCGAAGAAGCCGGTCATCTACACCGGCGGCGGCGTGATCAATGCGGGGCCGGAAGCGTCGCGCCTGCTGACGCAGCTGGTCCGCATGACCGGCTTCCCCTGCACCAACACGCTGATGGGGCTCGGCGCCTTCCCCTCCTCCGACCCGCAGTTCATCGGCATGCTGGGGATGCACGGCACCTACGAGGCGAACCTCGTGATGCATGGCTGCGACGTGATGCTGAACATCGGCGCGCGCTTCGATGACCGGGTCACCGGCAAGCTGAGCCATTTCTCGCCGAAGTCGAAGAAGATCCACTGCGACATCGACCCGTCCTCCATCAACAAGAACGTCAAGGTGGACGTGCCGGTGGTGGGCGACGCCGCCCGCATCATCGCCGCCCTGATCGAGGCCTGGAAGGACGACACGACCCAGCCGGACCGTGAAGCGCTGGCCGGCTGGTGGCGCCAGATCGACACGTGGCGCGGGCAGGACTGCCTCGCCTATGTGCAGAAGGGCAGCATCATCAAGCCGCAGCACGCGGTGAAGCGCCTGTTCGAGATCACCAAGGAACTCGGCAAGGAAACCTTCATCACGACCGAGGTCGGCCAGCACCAGATGTGGGCCGCGCAGTATTTCGGCTTCGACAAGCCGAACCGCTGGATGACCTCGGGCGGGCTCGGCACCATGGGCTATGGCCTGCCGGCGGCGATGGGCGTGCAGATCGCCCACCCCGACGCGCTGGTGATCGATATCGCCGGCGAAGCCTCGATCCTGATGAACATCCAGGAGATGGCGACCCTCGCCCAGTACCGCCTGCCGGTGAAGGTCTTTATCCTGAACAACGAATACATGGGCATGGTGCGCCAGTGGCAGGAACTGCTGCATGGCGGCCGCTATTCCGAAAGCTATTCGGCCGCCCTGCCCGATTTCGTGAAGCTTGCGGAAAGCTTCCACGGCGTTGGCATGCGCGCCGAGAAGGCCGATGACCTGGACCGCGTGATCCGGGAGATGATCGCGATCGACCGCCCCGTCATCGCCGATATCTGCGTCGCCAAGGACGAGAAC
>JBIIRI010000011.1:0-36741 GCA_044341625.1 Roseomonas sp. | reverse complement strand
CGCCGAGACCTGAAGCCGCACCGGCCCGCCGGGCGCGGCGATGTCGTGGCGGACGCTGCCGACCTCCGCCCCCACCATCATGCGCGCCAGGCTCGCGGCGCTTTCGGCGCGCGGGTCGCAATGCGCCACGACCTTGCCGTGGCGCAGGATGGTCGCGGCGGCGCAGATGCGCCGCACTTCCTCCAGCTTGTGGGAGATGTAGAGCACCGCGCGGCCTTCCGCCCGGATACGCTCCAGCGTCTCGAACAGCGATTCCGCTTCCTGCGGCGTGAGCACGGAGGTCGGCTCGTCCAGGATCAGCAGCTTCGGATCCTGCATCAGGCAGCGCACGATCTCGATCCGCTGGCGTTCGCCGACCGAGAGCTGCCAGACCTCCCGCCGCGGATCGAGCGGCAGGCCATAGGCGCGGGAGACCTCGGCAAGGCGTTCGGCGATGCGGGGCAGGGGCTCATTGCCATCCAGCCCGAGCGCCACGTTTTCCGCCACCGTCAGCGCGTCGAACAGGGAGAAATGCTGGAACACCATGCCGATGCCCCGCGCGCGGGCGGCGCGGGGGCCGGCGAGGGCCAGCGGTTCGCCGCGCCACAGGATGCGCCCCGAATCCGGCTGCAGCAGCCCGTAGAGCATCTTCACCAGGGTGGACTTGCCCGCGCCATTCTCGCCCAGCAGCGCATGCACCTCGGCCTCCGCCACCGTCAGGTCCACATGGTCGTTCGCGACCAGCGCGCCGAAGCGCTTGACGATCTGCTGGGTCTGGATGAGGGGGGGCGCCATCGATGGTTTGATTAACGATGCCTCACCCGCTTGGGAAGCGTCATGACGGGGTGGTCATGTTGGATCGTGCGAAAGGCTGGGCGCGGGGGCTGAAGCGGGACGTGCACGCCGTCTGGCTCGCGGCGCGGCATCCCCGGACGCCGCGCGGGGCGAAGCTGCTGGCGCTGGCGGTCGCGGCCTATGCGCTGTCGCCCATCGACCTGATCCCGGATTTCATCCCGGTGCTGGGGTATCTGGATGATTTGCTGGTCGTGCCGCTCGGCATCCTGCTGGTCACGCGGATGATGCCCCCCGATCTGCTGGCCGAATGCCGCGCGGCGGCGGACGCGGCGGGGAGCCGGCCGCGAAGCCTGGCGGGGGCGGCGGTGATCGTCGCGCTGTGGCTGGCGGCGGCGGCGCTGCTGGCCTGGTGGCTGTGGCCCGGCGGGGCCTGAAGCGGGCCGCGCCGCGCGCCCTTCAGCCCGGCGGCAGCCGCAGCGCGGCGTCGAGCCGAATGGTCTCGCCGTTCAGCAGCTTGTTGGCCGCGATCGCCAGCACCATCGCCGCGAATTCCTCCGGCCGGCCGAGCCGCTGGGGGAATAGCGGCTGACGGCCAAGGCTGTCCCGCGCCTCCGGCGTCAGGGTGTCCATCAACGGCGTGTGGATCAGCCCCGGCGCGATGGTGACCACGCGCACGCCGAACCGCGCCAATTCCCGCGCGGCGGGCAGGGTCAGCCCGACCACGCCGCCCTTGGACGCCGCATAGGCCGCCTGGCCGATCTGTCCCTCATAGGCGGCGATGGAGGCGGTGTTCACCACCAGCCCGCGTTCCCCATCCTCCAGCGGTGCATTCGCCGTCATGCGCGCGGCGGCGAGGCGCAGCAGGTTGAAGGTGCCGATCAGGTTGACGCGGATCACGCGTTCGAACAGCCCGAGATCGTGCGGCCCGGCCTTGCCCGCGACGCGCGCGGCCGGGGCGATGCCGGCGCAGGCCACCGCCATCCGCAGCGGCGCGAGCGCCGAAGCGGCCTCCACCGCCCGCGCGACGGGCGCTTCCTCCGCCACATCGCCCGCCACGGCGACACCGCCGATGCGCGCCGCGACGGCCTGCGCGGCGGCTTCGTTGATGTCGAGCACGACCACCTTCGCGCCGGCTGCCGCCAGCGCCGCGGCGGTCGCGGCGCCGAGGCCGGAGCCGCCACCGGTGACGATGGCGGAGATGCCCTCCAGCTTCATCTCAGCCTCCCACCTTCGGGGCGCGCTTCTCGAGGAAGGCGGCGAGCCGCGCCTGCGCCTCCGGCCCCGTCTGCGCCAGGGCGGCGACGAGGCTTTCGACGAAGAGCCCGTCTTCCTCCGCCATGTCCTGGATGCGCGGCAGCGCCTGCAGCACGCCGAGCACGGTCAGCGGCGCGGCCTCCGCCACCTTTTCCGCCAGCGCCAGCGCCCGGGCCAGGGCTTCTCCGGCCGGCTCGACATAGGTGACGAGGCCGGCGCGCTCGGCGGCGGCGGCATCCAGCGCGCGGCCGGTCAGCATCATGTCGGCCATCCGCGCCGCGCCCAGCAGCCGCGCGACATGCACGCTGGCACCCCCGCCCACGAAGATGCCGCGCGTGCCTTCCGGCAGGGCGAACAGCGCGGTCGCATCGGCCACGCGGATGTGGCAGGCCGCCGCCAGTTCCAGCCCGCCGCCCACGCAGGCGCCGTGGATCGCGGCGATGGCCGGCACGTCGCCGGTGCGGATCGCGCGGAAGACGCGATGCCAGCCGCGCGAATGCCGAAACACCTCCTCCGCGCTGCGGGCCTTGTGTTCGGACAGGTCGAGGCCGGCGGAGAAGCAGGGGCCGTGGCCGTGGATGACGATGGCGCGCGCGCCGCGCGCGGCCTCCGCCACCCGCGCTTCCAGCGCGGCGAGCAGCGCATCGCTGATCGCGTTGCGCTTCGCGGGACGGTCAAGGCCGATCACCGCGACCGCGCCCCGCATCTCGAGCGTCACGAGATTGTCCGTCATCATCCCCCCGCGATCCGTCGCAGCGCCGCCAGCAGCACCTCGCGCCCGGTCTGGTCGAGGCCGGCGGCAAGCTCCGCCTCCACCTGCGCTTCCCGCACCTTGGCCCGCCGTAGCAGCGCGCGCCCGGCTGGCGTCAGGTGCAGCAGCTTGGCGCGGCGGTTCTGGGTATCCTCGCTGCGGCGGATCAGCCCCTCCGCCTCTAGCCCGTCGAGCAGGACGGCGAGGTTGGAGGGCTTGACCCGCAGCGCCTCCGCCAGCGCCGATTGGCGCAGGCCCGGCTGCGCGTCCAGCAGCAGCAGCGCGCCGAGCCGCCCGGGCGTCAGGCCCAGCGGCGACATGGCGCGGTGGAAGGCATCGAAGGCCGCCTGCTGCGCCAGACGCAGCCAGAAGCCGAGCCGTTCGTCGAGCGGGCCGAGCGTGGGCGGGATCGCTCCCGGCAACTCGGCCTCGGCGGGCAGGGCGGGGTCGGCGCGGCGGCGAAGCGCTGTCATCTCTCGCACTATGCTGGCGCGCATCGCCCCTTGGAAGGGGGGCGGAGGCAGATTATTATGGGTCATAACAAATGCAGCGCCGCCACCCTTCCGGTGGGCGGCGCCGGAGGGATGGATGTCCGCTCTCACCATGCCGCCCCCGCGGCGCCGGCCTCTCGGGCCCGGGCCGGTGACCATCGCGCGGCGCGAGGATGGCTGCGTGCTGGTGACGCCGCAGGGCAGGCTCGGCGCCTATCCGCGGCGCATCACCGAAAGGCTGGAGCATTGGGCCGCCGTCGCGCCGGACCGCACGCTGATCGCCAAGCGCGACCGGCTGCGGGGCGGCGCCCAGGGGCGCGCGTGGCAGCGCATCACCTATGGCGACATGCTGGGCCGGGTGCACGCGGTGGGGCAGGCGCTGCTGGATCGCGGGCTGTCGGCGGACCGGCCGGTGGCGATCCTTTCGGGCAATTGCCTCGACCAGTTCGTGCTGACGCTGGCGGCGCTGCATGTCGGCGTGCCAGTGGCGCCGGTCTCGCCGTCCTATTCGCTGCTGGCGACGGATTACGGCAAGCTGCGCCATTGCCTCGGGCTGCTGACGCCGGGGCTGGTCTTCGCCCAGGACGGCGCGAAATTCGCCAAGGCCATCGCCGCGACGCTGCCGGCGGAGACGGAGGTGGTGGTCGCAGCCGGCGATCCCGGCCGCCCCGCGACCCGCTTCGCCGATCTGCTGGCGACCGCGCCGACGGAGGCCGTGGATCGCGCGGCGGCGGCGATCGATCCGGTTGCGCCGGCCAAGATCCTGTTCACCTCCGGCTCCACCGGCCTGCCGAAGGGCGTGGTGAACACGCAGCGCATGATCTGTTCCAACCAGCAGATGCTGCTGGAGGCCTTCCCCTTCATGGCGGAGGATCCGCCGGTGCTGCTCGACTGGCTGCCCTGGCACCACACCTTCGGCGGCAACCACAACACCGGCATCGTGCTGTACAATGGCGGCACGCTGTACATGGATGACGGCCGGCCGGTGCCCGGCGGCTTCGAGGAATCGCTCAGGAACCTGCGGGAGATCGCGACCTCCATCTACTTCAACGTCCCCCGCGGGTTCGAGGAGGTGGTGCACCATCTGCGCGACGATGCGGCGCTGCGCCGCGTCTTCTTCTCTCGCGTGCGGATGATGTTCTATTCCGCCGCCGGCCTGCCGCAGCATGTGTGGGACGAGCTGGACCGCATGGCGCTGGCCGAGCGCGGGGAACGCATCCCGATGATCACCGGCCTCGGCGCGACCGAGACCGCGCCCTTCGCCATCTGCGTGCGGGAGGATGTCTCGGCGTCTGGCGTCGTCGGGCTCCCGGTGCCGGGGGTGGAGCTGAAGCTCGTGCCCGTCGGCGACAAGATGGAAGCGCGCGTGCGCGGCCCGTCCATCACGCCGGGCTATTGGCGGAACCCAGATGCCACGGCCAAGGCCTTCGACGTGGAAGGGTGGTACTGTTTCGGCGATGCGCTGGTGCCGTTCGATCCCGCCGATCCGCATAAGGGCTACCGCTTCGACGGTCGGATCACCGAGGATTTCAAGCTTTCGACCGGCACCTGGGTCAGCGTCGGGCCGCTGCGCGCGAAGCTGATCGCGGGGCTCGCGCCCTATGTGAAGGATGTCGTGCTGGCGGCGCCGGACCGCGACGGCCTTGCCGCCATCCTGATCCCGGAGCCGGAGGCGGTGGCGCGGCTGGTGCCGCCGGGCGAGGATGCGGCGACCCATCCCGCGCTGCGCGCGGCGCTGGCCGGCAAGCTCGCCGCACTCGCCGCCGCCGCCACGGCATCCAGCCAGCGCGTGCCGCGCGCGGCGCTGCTGACGGAACCGCTCTCGCTCGACGCGGGCGAGATCACCGACAAGGGCTCGATCAACCAGCGCGCCGTGCTGGCGCGGCGCGCGGCGCTGGTGGAGGCGCTGTTCGCCGACCCGCCGCCCGCCCATGTCATCACCATCGAGGATCACGCATGACCGCGCTGCACACGCGCTGGGACGACGCCTGGCTGCTGGCCGGCGCGCGCACGCCCTTCGCTGATCTCGGCGGGCCGCTGTCCCTCGTCTCGCCCATCGATCTCGGCATCAAGGCGGCGCGGGCGGCGCTGGAGAAGGCGGGCGTCGCGGGGGCGGAGATCGGCCATGTCGTCGCTGGCTCCGTCGCCCAGGCCAGCTTCGACGCCTATATGCTGCCGCGCCATATCGGGCTTTATGCCGGGGTGCCGCTCGACGTGCCGGCGCTGCTGGTGCAGCGCGTCTGCGGCACGGGGATCGAGGCCATCGTGCAGGCCGCAACCGCGGTGGACCGCCAGGGCGCGGGCTTCGCCCTGGCCGTGGGTGCGGAGAGCATGAGCCGCAACCCGATCGCGGCCTTCACGCATCGCGGTGGCTTCGGCCTGGGTGCGCCGGTGGAGTTCAAGGACTTCCTGTGGGAAGCGCTGCTCGACCCCGCCTGCGGCCTGTCGATGGGCGGCACGGCGGAAGAACTCGCGCGCCGCCACGGCATCACCCGCGCGGAGGTCGATGCCTTTGCCGCGCGCAGCTTCGACCGCGCGCTGGCCGCCCGCGCGGCTGGCTTCTTTGAGGGCGAAGTGGTGCCGGTGGTGAATGAGCGCTTCGCGCGCGACGGTCTGCACGACCGCGGCATCGCCCTGCCGCGCAAGGTGGAGAGCGTCGCGACGGATACGCATCCGCGCCCCTCGCCGGTCGAGTTGCTGGCGAAGATTCGGCCGGCCTTCGGCGGGGTGCAGACGGGCGGCAATTCCTCCGCCGTGGTGGATGGCGCGGCGGCGGTGGTGCTCGCCTCCGGCGCCCAGGCGAAGGGGCGCGGCCGGCTCGCGCGGCTGGTTGCGTCCTGCGCGGTGGGTTGCGCGCCGGAGGTCATGGGCATCGGCCCGGTCCCCGCGATCCGCGCGCTGCTGGACCGCGCGGGGCTCGCGCTGGACGCGATCGGCCTGGTCGAGATCAATGAGGCCTTCGGCGCGCAGGTGATGGCCTGTGCGCGCGAATTGGGACTGGATGAGGCGCGGCTGAACGTGAATGGCGGCGCGATCGCCATCGGTCATCCGCTGGCCGCCACCGGCGCGCGGCTGTCGCTGACGGTGGCGCGGGAGATGCGGCGGCGCGGCCTGCGCTACGGCATCGCCTCCGCCTGCATCGGCGGCGGGCAGGGCATCGCGCTGCTGCTGGAGAATCCGGATGCCTGAGACGCCCGCGCCAACCCTGACCCATCGCCGTGCGCTGACCATCGAATGGGGCGATTGCGACCCGGCCGGGATCGTCTTCTACCCGCGTTATTTCGCGATGTTCGATGCCTCCACCGCCGCACTGTTCGCCGTCGCGCTGGAGATGCCGAAGATCGCCTGGACAAAGCGCTTCGGCATCCTCGGCATCCCCATGGTCGATACGCGGGCCAGCTTCAGCATCCCATCTGCCTATGGGGATGAAGTGACGATCGAAAGCCGGGTGACGGCGTTCCGCCGGTCCTCCTTCGACATCCATCACCGGCTGCTGAAGGCCGATGGAGCCGTGGGCGTTGAAGGCTTCGAGACGCGGGTTTGGACCGCGCGCGACCCGGCCGATCCCAACCGTATCCGCGCCACCCCGATCCCACCGGAGGTCGTGGCCGCCTTCGCATAAGGCGTCCGGCCCGGCATAGTCGTTTCCCAAACGCGGACAACCAGAACGCCGCGCAGAACAGGAGGATAACGTCCATGACCACATCGATCGGCCGCCGCGCGGCCCTGGGGCTTGGCGCTGGCTTGCTCGCCATGCCGGCCATCGGCGCGCGCGCGCAGACCGTCAATCGCGGCGCGCGCGTCGTCATCGGCTTTCCTGCCGGCGGGTCCTCCGACATCGTCGCGCGGCTCTATGCGGAGCGGCTGCGTGGGATCTACGCGCCCAGCCTGATCGTCGATGGCCGCGTCGGCGCGGCGGGGCGGATCGCGGTGGAACATGTGCGCGACGCCGAGAAGGATGGCAGCGTCTATCTGCAGACCCCGGCTTCGATGCTGACCCTGCAGCCGCATGTCTTCCCGCGTGAGGTCCGCTACGACGCGCTGACGGACCTGATCCCGGTCAGCACCGTCTGCACCTTTCCCTTCGCGCTGGCCGTGCCCGCGAGCCATCCGGCCCGTACCTTCGAACAATTCGTGGCCTGGCTGCGGGCGCAGCAGGGCGAGGTGCCCTTCGCATCCCCCGCCGCGGGCTCGGCGCCGCATTTCCTCGGCGTTATGCTGGCCAATGCGGTGGGCGCGCGGATGACGCATGTGCCCTATCGCGGCGCGGTGCCGGCGGTGCAGGACCTGATCGGCGGGCGGCTGCCCTGCTTCATCGGCGTGCTCGGCGACATCTCGCCGCAGCATGGCAGCGGGGCGCGGATGCTCGCCGTCACCTCCGACGCGCGGAACCCGAAATATCCGGATGTGCCGACCTTCCGCGAACTCGGCCATCCCACCCTGTCGAAGGATGAGTGGTTCGGCGCGCTGCTGCCGGCGGGCACGCCAGCGCCCATCGTGCAGGCGCTGCACGCCGCCATCGGCCAGGTGGCGCGCCAGCCGGAGATGATCGCCGCGCTGGAACGGCTGGAATTCTCGGCCACGGTTTCCGCCAGCCCGCAGGCCTTCGCGCAGCGCATCCGGCAGGAGCGCGACGAATGGGGCCCGGTGGTCCGCAACAGCGGCTTCACGCCGGAGAACTGACGCGGTCACAGCGCGGCCGGCCGGCGGGCGGGGTTGCGCCCCGCCCCCGGCTGAGGCCAGGGTGGATCGGCGGGTGCAAAGGGCCCCGCTCCAGGAGCGATGCCAGAAGCCCCCTTGACCCCAGCCGCAACGCGCGGCGCCTCAACCATGATGCGAGATGCGGCATCGATGCTGCTCGTCGTGGTTGCGGCTGTGCTGCTGCGGCTGACCTCCTTCATCCCCGCCGTCGTCGATACGGATGAGGGGCTGTACATGGTCCAGGCCCGCGAATGGCTGGCCGGCGGCTGGCCGCTGGTCGCGGCGTGGGACATGCACCCGGTCGGCGCGCCGGCGCTGTTCGCGCTGGCCTTCCTGGTCTTCGGCGTGTCGGTGGAAGCGGCACGGCTACTGGGCACCATCTGCGTCGCCGCGACCGGGGTCGCGCTGTATTGCGGCGCGCGGGCGGTGGGTGCGCCACGCGCGGTCGGGATCGGCGCGGGCGTTCTCTACGCCGCGCAATCGGTGCTGCTCAGCGGGCTCTGCACCAATACCGAGATCCTGATCGCGCCCTTCGTCGCGGGGGCCATGGCGATCGGCATGCGCGCGGCGGCCCGCGCGATCGGGCCCGATCCGGTGGCGCCCAGCTTCTACGAGGTGGTGGCGATGGGCCTGCTGATTGGCCCCGCGCTGCTGGTGAAGCAGGTGGTGGTGCCGGAGGGGTGCTTCGCTTTCTCACTGCTGGCGCTGCCGGCGCTGCTGCGCGGCCTGCTGCCCTGGCGGCGGCTGCTGGGGATGGCGGCGGTCTATGCCGCGCTCTGCGCCGGGCCCTTCGTGCTGATGGGCGCGGTCTATTGGTGGCAGGGGTGGCTGGCGCATTACCTGGATGGCTCGCTGCTCGCGCCCTTTCGCTATTCGATGGAACGCATCCCCGGCCCGGAAGCGTGGCGGCGCGTGGGCGCGGCGGTGGTGGTGCTGGGCTTCGGCTTCGCCGCCGCGCTGGTCGCTCTGCTGTCCTGGCGGCGGCGCGAGATCCTGCAGCCTGTGCCGCTGCTGACCGCCTTCGCCGCGCTGTGGCTGGCGGTGGTCTCCGCCGCCATCGCGGGGCCGGGCTTCTACTTCTCCCATTATTTCCTGCTTTGGCTGCCGCCGCTGTCGATCCTGGCGGCGATCGGCGCGTGGCGCCTGGCGCGGCTGGTCGCGCGGCCCGGGGCAACTCGCGCGATCTTCGCCGGCCTCGTCGCGATCATCGCGGCGGAGGCGTGGCTGGCCGAGATGCGGCAGCGCGTGGAACACGGCCCAGGCTGGCCGCATCGCGACCCGGTGCGGGAGGTCTCGGCCGCCGTCGCGGCGGCGGCCGGGCCGGGGGGCGACGCCTTCGTCGCGAACTACCACCCGAGCGTCTATGTGATCTCCGGCGCGCTTCTGTCCACGCGCTTTCCCTTCCCCGCGCATCTGACTGGCGTCTTCGAGGATCTGTCGGACACCAACACCCTGGCCGAGCTGGACCGCGTGCTGGCCGCGCGGCCGCGCGCCATCGTGGTGGATCGCGGCTGGATGCACACGATGCGCCCCGAGGCCGCTGCGCGCGTGCAGGCGACGCTCGATGCGGGGTACGAGGTCTTTGCCACCGTCGCGGAACAGCGCGGCCCGGTGGAGATCTGGCGCGCGCGTTGAACCCTGCGCCTCAAGGCGCGGGGAAGAACGCGTCCGTGCGGCCCGTCAGCCGATAGACCGCCAGCCCGAGCCATTCGCGCAGAGCGCCTTCCGACTGGTTGAGCCGCGTGGGGAAGGGCCAGTTGTACCAGAGCGCGGGATCCGCGCCGGTCGTTTGGTTCACCGGCCAGGGCACCACCTGCCAGCCCGCGGCGCGGAAGCTGCCGACCGCGCGCGGCATGTGGCTGGCAGACGTCACCAGCAGCCAGGTTTCACCCGCGCGCGGCTGTACCAGGCGTTGGGTCAGCAGGGCGTTTTCCCAGGTGTTGCGGCTGTCATCCTCGAAGGTCAGCCGCGCCTCTGGCAGGCCGAGATCGGCGAACAGCCGCCGCGCGGTGTCGGCTTCGGTCGGGCCGCCGGGGATGATGGCCGCGGAGCCGCCGGTGAAGACCAGCCGCGCTTCCGGATGGCGCAGTGCCAGTGCCACGGCCTGCGTCATCCGCTCCGCCGCGCCGTTCAGCGCCGGGATGCCATGCGCGGCGGTCAGGCGCTGTTCCACCGCGCCACCCAGCACGACGATGCCGGTGACGGGGCCGGGCAGGGCGGCGGGGCGCGCGAAGCGGGATTCCAGCGGCAGCACCAGCGCGGTCGAGACCGGCAGCAGGAAGACCGCCGCATACCAGCCCAGCCCGAGCGCGAGCGGCCAGCGCCCGAAGCGGCGCCCGCGCCAGACCAGCGCGAGCCCCACCACCGCCAGCAGCAGCGCCAGCGTGTTCGGCCGCAGCACAGCCCAGAGCAGCTTGGAGGCGAGGAAGAACAGCGTCTCCATCGCGCTACAGCTCCGTCGCGCGCATCGGGTGCATTCGCCCGCGCAGCAGGTCCGCGAGGGCGATGAGGTTGCCGCGCAGCCGCCCGCGCCGGTCCACCCAGGGCTCCGGCGCCAGGCTGCGGAGCAGGTTCATCGCCATGTTGCGGGCGGCGGAACGCAGCGCGCGGTTCCACGGATAGCTGCCCTTGCGCGCCAGATAGATCGCATTCGCGACCTGGCTGTAGCCCAGCCGCGTGCCCGCCACGCGCCCGGACTTGCTGCCGAGATGCACGCCCCGCGCGCCCGCCAGCCGCAGGATCGTGCCATGCGCGCCGAGACGACGGGTGAGGTCCAGATCCTCGTACCAGGCATAGAGAGGCAATTGCTCGTCGAAGCGCAGCCCATGTGCGCGCATGGGCCCGAGGCGCAGCGCCATGTTGCAGCCATAGCCGTTGAAATGCGGGGTGACGGCCAGCGCATCCGCCGGTGGCGCATCCGCCGCGAGGATCGCGCGCCCGTCTCCCACACTGATCCCAGGCCCCTTGGCGCCATCTGCCAGAACCGTCCCGGTGGTCACGACGCAATCGGGATGCGCCAGCAGGATGCGTTCCGTGACCGCCAGATGATCGGGTTGCGGCAGGAAATCATCATCCAGGAACAGCACCGCGTCGCAATCGGATGCGGCATCCAGGATCGCATTGCGCTGGCGCGGCAGCCCGGCCGGGGCGGTCAGGAACACGGCATCGGGGAAGCGCGCGGGCAGATCCGCGATGTCATTGCCATCCACATGGCAGATGATGACGCGGTCGGGCGCGCGGGTCTGGCGCGCAACCTCGGCCAGAACCTCGCCGAGGATCGCCGGGCGGCCACGGGTGGCGATGCCGATCGCGATCCGCATCACCCGGCACCCGTCATCGCAGGCCGCACCCGCCCGGCGGTCGCGTCGCGCCGGAGAAAACCCTCGGCGCGGCCGAGCAGCGTCATGGCGTAATAGCCCGCATCGCGCGGGCGCCCCTTCAGCAGGCTCAGCGCCGCGCCGCCGATGGGGCGGACCGCGAAGGGCAGCCAGGTGGCAGCGGGAACGCCATGGCGGCGCAGCGCGAAGCCGAGCCCGCGCCCGTAAAGCCGCGCGCGGGCCGTCGCCACATCCGTCAGTCGCTTGTCGGGGTGGATCACGCGCAGCGCGGGGTCGTAGCGCGCCTGATGCCCCGCCGCGATCGCGCGCAGCACGAGGTCGTTGCCCTCCGCCGAGCCGAGCGGCGTGCCGGGCCCCATCGCGTCGTCGAAGCCGCCAAGGGCTAGCGCCACGGGCCGGCGAAGCCAGAGGTTGAACTCGATCACGCTGGTCCAGACATTGGCCGCGTCGATCACGCCCCCCGCCTCGCGCCAGCGGCCGGAGCCGAGGCCGCCGGCCGGGCTTTCGGCAGGGCCTGTCAGCAGCGCCAGCGCGGGATCCGCCGCGAAGGCCGCCGCGACGCGCGCCAGCACGCCCTGCGGATAGAGGCAGTCATCATCCGGGAAGCCCACCAGCGCGCCACTCGCCGCCGCGAGGCCGAGGTTGCGGGCATGGTTCGCATTCGCGACATCGGACCGCAGATGCAGCAGCCGCAGACGGCCGGCAAAGGGCGCGAGCACCGCATCCAGCCGCGCATCCGCGTTCTGGTCCACGATGATCGCCTCCGCATCCGGCATGCCTTGCGCGAGCACGCTGTCGAGGAACGCCGCGATCTCCGCCGTGCGGCCGCGGGTCGCCATCACTAGGCTGAAAGCGGTCACGGCAGTTGCATCCCCCGCGCCGCGGCGGCGCGCGCGATGGCGTCGTGCAGCTTCGCGCGGAAGGCCTGTTCCGAGAAACGCTCCGCATTGGCGCGGCAGGCGTCCGGCGCGATGGGGAGAGATTCGAAGCGCTGTACGGCGTCGATGATCGATTGCGCGCTTTGTTCGGGGAACAGCACGCCGGTTTCGCCATCCGTCACGATGTCGGTCGCGCCGCCGCGCGCATAGGACAGAAGCGGCGTGCCGCAGGCCTGGGCCTCGACCATGCCGATGCCGAAATCCTCTTCCGCCGCATAGACGAAGGCGCGGGCGGATTGCAGGGTTGCGACCAATTCTGCATGCGGCACGCGGCCGCGGATGAGGATGTTGCGCGCATCGCCTGCCGCCGCGCGCACACGCCCCATCTCCGGCCCGTCGCCGAGGATGATCAGCTCCCGCTCCGGCATCGCGCGGAAGGCGGCGGCGACGAGATCGACGCGCTTGTAGGGCACCAGCCGGGCGGCGATCGCATAGGCGCTGCCCTTGCTTGGCCGATAGGGGAAGGCGTCGAGCGCGACGGGCGGGTGCACCACCTCGCTCTCCCGCCGCCAGGTCTTGCGGATGCGCTCCGCGATCCAGGTGGAATTGGCCAGGATCACATCCGGCCGGGCGGCGGAGGCATGGTCCCAGGCCCGCATCCGCCCCAGCAGCCAGCGCGTCGCCGCGCCCTTCAGCCCGCGGTCGAGCCCGGATTGTCGCAGATACTGGTGCTGCAGGTCCCACGCATAGCGCATCGGCGAATGCACGTAGCTGACATGCAGCGTGGCCGGCCCCGTCAGCACCCCCTTCGCCACGGCGTGGGAGGAGGAGAGGACAAGATCATAGCCCGACAGGTCGAATTGCTCGACCGCCAGCGGCATCAGGCCGAGATAGTAGCGGAACCATTTTCGCGCGCGCGGCAGGCGCTGGATGAAGGAGGTCGCGGGCCGCTTGCCGCCCAGGAAGCCGCGCTCGGCATCGGACAGGAAGTCGCAGGTCGCGAACAAATCCGCATCGGGGAACAGCGATAGCATCTGTTCCAGCACACGCTCCGACCCCGCATAGGTGTCGAGCCATTCATGGACGATGGCGATCTTCATCGCAGGATCTCAAGCAGCCGCGCGGCGGCGGCGTCCCAGGAATAGAGCTGTGCCCGCGCCCGGCCTGCCGCGCGCAGGCCATCGGCAAGGCTGTGTTCGTCCAGCAGGCGCAGCAGCGCGGCGGCGGGCGTCGCGGGGCCTTCCGCGTCGAACCACAGCGCGGCCTCGCCGCAGACCTCCGGCACCGCGCCCGCGCGGGCGGCGAGCACCGGGCAGCCGCACCACATCGCTTCCAGCGGCGGGATGCCGAAGCCTTCGTAGCGAGAGGGGAAGATGAGGCAGAGCGCGTTTTCATACAGCGCGCGCAGCTCGGCATCCGTTACCCGGCCCAGCAGGCGCACGCCGCCACCGGTGGTGTCCGTCGCGCCGCTGAAGGCGCCGCCCTCCACGCCACCCGCGACGGCCAGCACCATGCCGCGCGCGGCGAGCAGCGCCGCCGCATCCCGCAGCGCGCCCAGGTTCTTGTGCGCGGCCCGCGTGCCGACGGCCAGCGCATAGCCGCGCGGTGCCAGCCCGCATCGCGCGAGGATCGCGGGATCGGCGGCGGCGCGCAGCACATGTTCCCCGCCTTCCGGCATCACCGCGATCCGCGCCGGTTCGATCCGCAGCCGCGCCGCCAGCCGGGCGCGCGAGAAGGCGGAGACGGTGACGATCCGCGCGCCGCGCCGGGGCAAAGCGAGGTGCAGCGCGCGATACCAGGCGCGGAAGGGCAGGGAATAGCTCTCTGGCGTGTCGAAGACGCCGGCATCGTGGATCACCACCGCCTGGTTGCCGCCGCGCAGCAGCGACGCGGTGTTGCCCAGGTTCAGCAGCAGGTCGCCGCCCGCCGCGCGCGGCAGGTCGATCTGTTCCCAGGCCTGGCCGGTGCGGCGGCCGACCTGTTCCACCGGCAGCGCGTCGAAGCGCGGCGGCGCGCCGGTGGGGGCGAGCAGGCGCAGCGCGGTGCCGCGCGCGGCCAGGGCGCGTGTCACCTCGGCGGCGAAGCGCTGCACGCCCGTTGTCTTCTGAGTCAGGAACCGGGCATTGATCGCAAGCGTCATTCCGGCTCCCCCTTCAGCACGGCGCGTAGCCGCCAGGGGCGGCGCAGCAGCCCGCGCGCATTCCGCCTTTCGCTCGGCGTCAGCACGGCAGGGATGGCGAGGGCAAAGCTCACCAGCGTCAGAAGCCCGATGGCCGCGAGCGCCGGCGCCGCGGTGAAGGGGAGCATGGCGGCAAGCCCCGCGCCGCCGACGGCCAGCGGCAAGGCCAGCGCGCGGGCCGCCGCGGCGGCCGGCGGGAACAGCCGCCCGGCCAGGACCATCCGCCCCGCCGCATCCACGGCGCAGCGCGCGGCCCAGGCCGCCGCCGCGCCCTCGATGCCGATCCATACCAGCAGCACGGCCGACAGCGGCAGGAAGACCGCCATCTGCACGAGTTGCCAGATTGCGTTGACCTTCGGGTGGCCGATGGAATCGATCAGCCCCGAAGGCGCGAAGACGACGCAGGAGAAGAACACCCCGACCGCGAGGATCTGCAGCACCCGCCCGCCGCCGGCAGCGAATTCCGCCCCGAGCCACAATTCCAGCAGCCAGGGCCCTGCGGCCACCAGCAGCAGGCAGGCGGGCAGCGTCCCCAGCATCATCAGCAGCGCGCCGCGCCTGAGCAGCCCCGCCGCAATCGCCGGATGGGAGAGGTAGGAGGAGGCCATGGCCGGCATCATCGCCTGCGCGATGGCGACCGGCAGGATCCACATCCGCATCACCAGGTCGAGCGGCGTGGCATAGAAGGCGACGGCCGCCAGCGTCAGCAGCGCGCCGATCAGGAAGCGGTCGGCATAGAGCAGCGCCTGGGTCAGGATGCCCGACGCGCTCATCCACCCGCCCATCCGCACCAGCGGCCCCACCAGCGCCAAACGCGGCAGCACCGGGCGGAGCCCCGGCAGGTCGCGCCGCGCCAGCCAGCCATAGGCGAGGGTGTTGGCCAGCCGGCAGGCGAGCAGCACCAGGATGACGCCGACCAGGCTCTGCCAAACCAGCAGCACCAGCACCGGGCCCAGATAGTAGAAGGTTGAGACCGGGATGGTGACCAGGTTCGCCGCGCGAAAGCGCTGATAGGCCGCAAGCGCCCCCCACAGCGCGCTGTTCATCACCACCAGCGGCGCCGCGACGCAAAGCAGTCGGAAGGCCGCCACGGCCTCGGCCTGCAATTCGGGCGGCGTGTTCAGCACGCGCTGCACCAGGAGCGGCATCAGCGCGAAGCCGATCGCCGCGATCGCGACGCTGAACAGCACGAGCGCGGTGATGGCAGCGCCGGCCAATTCGGCCGCGCCATCCCGCTGCCCGGCGCCGATGCGCGCCGACAGCGCGCGGGTCAGCGCGGCGCCGATGCCAAGGTCGAAGACGCCGAAGACGCCGACCAGGGCCAGCGCCAGGGTGAACAGCCCCCAGCGCTCGATCCCCATCTGCTGCACCAGCACAGGCGTGAGGGCGAGCGCGAGCAGCAAGGGAAGCCCGCGCCCGGCGGCGTTCCAGAGCGTGCCGGAGAGAAGCCGCCCGGCGGAGGCGCGTTGTTCGGCCTCGTCGGCCATGGCCTGCGCCAATCCCTGTGGGTCTGAGGACAAGACGCCGTCCTGGCGCCCGGCAGACATCTGCCCCGTCCGGCCTTCCGCGGCAATCCGCGGCCGCGTGGCGCCGTCAGTAGGCGCCGCGCCGCGCCAGCACCGCGACCGGCGTGCGGAACAGGATCTTCAGGTCCGTCCGCAGCGAGGGGTGGGTCGCATAGGCCACGTCGAGCGCCACGCGCTGGGCGTAGGAGGTGTCGCTGCGGCCGCTGACCTGCCAGGGGCCGGTGATGCCGGGGCGCACCATCATGTAGTGCTGGGCGGCGGCGCCATAGAAGGCCGCGAGCTCGCTGGCCTGCACCGGGCGCGGGCCGACCAGGCTCATCTCCCCGCGCAGCACATTGAAGATCTGCGGCAGCTCATCGAGGGAGGAGGCGCGGAGGAAGCGGCCCACCGCCGTCACGCGCGGGTCGTTCTTCAGCTTCCGCGTCGCCTCCCATTCCGCGCGCGCGGCCGGGTCGCGGGCCAGCAGCGCGGCCAGGCGCTGGTCCGAATCGACGACCATCGAGCGGAACTTGAGGCAGCCGAACAGCCGCCCGCCGCGGCCGACCCGCTGATGCGCGTAGAACACCTTGCCGCCATCGAGCTTCACCAGCGCGGCGATCACCAGGAAGGCGGGCAGCGCCAGCAGCAGCAGCGCGCCGGCGCCGAGGATATCCATCGCGCGCTTCGCGGCCGGGCGGAGCGCGGCGGCCAGGCCCTGCGCGGGCGGCACGGACAGCTCCGCCCCCGCGACCAGCCCCGGCTGCGCCAGGGCGGAGCGCTTCGTCTCGGGCTCGCGGGCGAGCGTCTGGAAGGCTTCCAGGCCAGGCATGGAGGTCCTCGTGAGCGGGGGTGGCCCGCGTCTTTACTCGGGTTGGGCAGCCTCCGAGCCTGCCCGGTATCCGCCGCGGCGCCATCTGGCACCCGCGCCGACCCGGTTCAATCCTCGGGAGCACCCCTGATGAGTGGAAGGATTACCGTGCCGCCCCGGCGGGTTTGCGACGGGGTTGCGGCGGGATTGTGGCGGCGGCCCACCCGGGGGGCATTTCAGGAATTTCGGGGCCTCCCGCCGAATTCACGGGCGCTTCTGCCCCAGTCCTGCCATGATTTACCCATGGGCCAGATGCTGACGCTTCCCCGGCGATCCATCCAGCTGCGGGCCGACGCGACGGAGCCGTCCGATTCCGTGCGGCGACCCGGCGCGGCGGCGCAGGGCATCCTGCTGGCGCTCGCGCTCTCCGCGCTCGCCTGGATCGGGCTCGCGCTGCTCGTGCCGCGATTCTGGTAGCCCCGGCGGGGCGCTGGACGCGGGCCGGGCCGGGCCGGTAGACCGGCGCGGCCCGCGCCGGAGAGCCTCGCCTGCCCAACCACCACCCGATCGGCTCCGCCCGCATTGCCTATGCCATAGCCCTGGCGCTGGGCGTGGCGATGGCGTGGTGGGTTTTTCCGGCCGATATCCTGTTTCCCGGCCCGGGCGCGTCCTGGCGGCCGCTGGGCGATGCGGCGCAGCACATGATCGCGCAGCGCTACCTGATCGCCGATGCCTGGCGCTGGCCGCCGACCTTCGCGGCGAATCTCGACACCCAGGAAGGCGGGATCAACACGGCTTTCGCCGATTCCATCCCGGCGCTTGTCCTGGTGCTGAAGGCGATGCGCGGGCTGCTGCCGGAGGGGTTCCACGGCGTCGGGCTATTCTATGGCCTAGCCTGGGTGCTGCAGCCCGTGGCGGCGGTCTGGGCGCTGCGCGGGGCTGGCGAGAGGCGGCTGCTGCCGGCGATCGGCATCGCGCTCGCGGCCCTGTCCATGCCGGCCTGGATCGGGCGCTTCGGCCATGCGGCGCTGTGCGGGCATTTCCTGCTGCTGGCGGGCATTGGCTTCTATCTGCGCCTGCTGCGCGCGCCCACGCCCGGGCTGTGGCTGGCGGCGGGGGGGCTGCAGGTGCTGGCGCTGCTGGTGCATCCCTACCTCGCGGTGATGACGTTGGCGCTGCTCGGCGCCGTGCCCGCCGCGCTTCTGCTGCGGGGCGAGCGCTTCCTCGGCACGGGGCTCGCGGTGGGTGCGGCGGCGGGGGCGGTGCTGCTGGTGATGGCCGGCTTCGGCTATCTCGGCGCAGGCGGCGGGCGTGGCTACGGCATGTTCGCCATGAACCTGCTCTCCCCGGTCTGGCCGGCGGGGTCGGGGCTACTCGGGATCCCCTGGTCCCCGCAGCTGGATGCCACCGGCCATGGCGGGTGGGAGGGCTATAATTGGCTCGGCGCCGGGTTGCTGTTCGGGCTCGTCCTCGGGATCGCGCTGCGGCCGGCGGCGGCGGCACGCCTGCTGCGGCGGCATGCGGGGCTCGTCCTGGTGCTGCTGGCGCTGACCGCGCTTGCGGTCACGCATGAGGTCGGCTTCGGCACGCGGATCGTGCTCGACCTCGGGGAGGCGCCGGCGGTGCTCGAGCAGTTCCGCGCCTCGGGCCGCTTCTTCTGGCCGGTCGCCTATGCGCTGCTGGTCGCTTCCATGCTGCTGCTGGCGCGGCGCGCGCCAGTGCTATGCCTGCTGGCCGGGCTGCTCCAGTTCGCCGATGCCGCGCCGCTGCGCGCCGCGATCGGGGCCTGGGCGGGCGAACGACGCCCCTGGTCGGTGGAGGCCACGGCGCTGCGCGCGGAACTGGCGCGGGCGGAAACGCTCACCCTGCTGCCGTCCTGGCCCTGCCTCGACCAGCAGGGCGGCGGGGGGGAGAGCTATGGGCTGCTGCTCGAAGCCCTGGCGCTGGCCTCGGAACGCGCGGTGCCGGCCAGCACGATGTATGTCGCGCGCCACACCCGCCCGCCCGCTTGCCGCGACGCCGCGCTGGCGGCCGCGCCGCTGGCGCCGGGCGAGTTGCGGCTGATACTGCCCGCAGCTCAGGCCGCGCTGGCGCCGCTGGTGCCCGACGCCGCCGCGCGCTGCGCGCCGGTCGGCACGCTGCTGGCCTGCCGATAGGCCTCGCCCGAGGGGATGTGCCGCTCGATGAAATAGAGCGGCCTTCCCTTGGTCTCGTTGAACACCCGGCCGAGATATTCGCCGATGATGCCGAGCGTCATCAGCTGCACGCCGCCGAGGAACAGCACCACCGCCATCAGGCTGGGATAGCCCGCGACCGGGTTCCCCCAGATCAGCGTCTTCGCGATGATCTGCGCGCCGAAGGCCGCGGCGAAGACAGCGGTGACGAGGCCCAGATAGGTCGCGATCTTCAGCGGCCCGACGGTGAAGGAGGTGATGCCCTCCAGGCTGAAGTTCCACAGCTTCCAGTAGTTCCACTTGGTGGTCCCCGCCGCGCGCGGCGCGCGGTCATACAGCACGGGCACAGCGGGGAAGCCCACCCAGGCAAACAGCCCCTTCATGAAGCGGTGCTGTTCGCGCAGCGTCAGCAGCGCATCCAGCGCGCGGCGGCTCATCAGCCGGAAATCGCCGGTATTCGCGGGCAGCTGCACGCGCCCGCCCAGGCGCTGCATCACGCGGTAGAAGCCGGCGGCGGTCGCCTTCTTCAGCCAGGTCTCGCCTTCCCTCACGCGGCGCTGGGCATAGGCGATGTCGAAGCCGCTCCGCCAGGCGGCGACGAGGTCGGGGATGACCTCCGGCGGGTCCTGCAGGTCGGCATCGATCACCACCACGGCCTCTGTCGCGGCGGCGTGGTCGAGGCCGGCGGTCAGCGCGATCTCCTTGCCGAAATTGCGCGAGAGGTTGACCACGGCGACGCGGCTGTCGGCGGCCTGCAAGCCCAGCATGACCTCGAGCGTACGGTCGCGGGATCCGTCATTGACGTAGACGACCTCGAAGGGCAGGCCGATGGCTTCCAGCACGGGGACGGTGCGGGCGTGGAATTCCGCCAGCACTTCCTGCTCGTTGTAGGCGGGCACGACGACGGAGATCGCCGGGCTTTCGCTGGCGTGGCGCGGAGCGTGGCTGCGATGGGGCAGGGGGGTGGGCAGGGTCATAACGGCCTTGTTGCCTCGGGCTTGCGGCAGGGCTGGCGCATGATCGTGGCAGCCGCAAGGCGGCGCGCCCGGCGCTTGGGCCTCGACCGCGATCCGTTCCTGCCCGGTACGTCCCTTCGATCTGTGCGCAGCGCAAGCCGCGGTCAACCATCCGTTGGGGCGGTGGCGGGGAGGGCGTGACGATTTGAGAATGCGTCTGGCGGGGACTGGTGCTGCTGGAGAGGATTGAACTCTCGACCTCTCCCTTACCAAGGGAGTGCTCTACCACTGAGCTACAGCAGCGCACCGTCGCCGAAGCGGCGGTCCTCCTAGCCCCTCCGGCAGGGGGCTGCAACCCCGTCTGGCGCGGCCATCCACCTGAACGCCTCGCCCCACCCCGCATCGCGCATCCGGGTCACAGCCAGTTGAGTGCGCCTGCCAGACCTTTGTTTGGACCGAGAAATCCTGCCGATTTAGGGATTGGAGCATAGCGAAATAGAATTCATCGGAGATATTCGAGCATGGCGGGAATAAAATTCGCGCTGATTGGGTGCGGCGCTATTGCTGAATATTTCTATATTCCCGTTCTATCGCGCGATCACTCGATCTGCTCCGAATTGCACCTGGTGGACCCCAACCCCGACCGGCTGGAGGATCTGGGGCGGCGCTTTCGCGTGACCTCGGCCGGCGCCTCGTTCGATCCTGTGCTGGATCGCATCGACGCCGCCATCATCGCCACCCCGCCCGACACGCATTTCCCCCTTGCCGCCCGCCTGCTCGCCGCCGGGCGCCATGTGCTGTGCGAGAAGCCCTTCACCGTGCTGCCGGAGGATGCCGAGGCCCTGGTCGCGCAGGCGGACGCCGCGGGCCTTGTCCTCGCGACCAACAATTTCCGCCGCGGGCTGGCGACCTTCGAACGGGTCGCGGAGATCGCCCATGCCGGCGAGCTCGGCCGCCTGCGGAGCATCGCCTGGGCCGAGGGCGTGAAGTTCAACTGGCCCACCAAATCGGGCTTCTACTTCACCCAGACAGGACAGGGCGGGCTGCCGCCGCCCGGCGTCCTGCTCGACATCGGATCGCATGTCGTGGACCTGGTCTGCTGGTGGTGCGGCGGGGCGCCTCGCGTCGTCGAATGCCGCACCGATTCCTTCGGTGGGCCGGAGGCGCGGGCGCGGATCGTGCTCGATTGCGGCGGCACGGAAGCGCGGATCGACCTCAGCTACTACCAGCGCATGAGCAACAGCTATCGGCTGGACTTCGAACGCGGCGCGATCTCCGGCGTCGCGAATGAGGGCTATCGCTTCCGGATCGCGCGCGACGGCGCGGCGCCGGTCACCGCGCAATTCCCCGATGGCCGGATCGGCACGGTGGAGCTGGCCGCGCGCATCCTCGCGCGCTTCGTCGCGGCAACGCGGGGGCAGGGGCAGCCGCTCGTCACCGGCCGCGATGTCGTCCCCTCCATCCGCGCGATCGCGCAGGGCTATCGCATCGCGGAACCCTTCGACGCGCCGTGGCTGCCGGGCGACATGCTGTGCGAGGCCCGCGCATGAAGACGCAGCGGGAGACGGTGCTGATCACCGGCGCCGGCGGCTTCGTCGGCGGCACGATCGTGGAGGCGCTGCACGCCTCCCCAAGCTTCGCGCTGCGCGCCGGCATCGGGCGATGGACCAGCGCGCCGCGCATCGCGCGGCTGGCCGTGCCGATGGTCCAATGCGACATCATGCGCCCCGATCAGCTATCCGCCGCAATGCGGGGCGTGGATCATGTCATCCATTGCGCGACCAGCGATGATCTGCGCGTCATCACGGAAGGCACCGCCAATGTGCTGGCGGCCGCGCGCGCGGCGGGCGTGGGGCGCGTGGTGCATCTCAGCTCCATCGCCGTCTATGGCGGCGCGACCGGCGTGGTGGAGGAAGACACGCCCGCCCCCGCCGGCACGCTTTCTCCCTATGGCGAGGCGAAGCGGCAGGCGGAGGCGACCTGCCGGGAGGCAGCGAGCCAGGGCCAGGCGGTTGTGATGCTGCGGCCCACCATCGTCTACGGCCCCTTCTCGGAACGCTGGACGGTGCTCTACGCCATGCGGCTTCAGGCGCGCCGCTGGGGCGAGCTCGGGCCGGCGGGGGAGGGGATGTGCAACCTCGTCCATGTGCACGACGTCGCGCGTTACGCCATCGCCGCGCTGCACGCCAAGGGCGCGGACGGCGAGGCCTTCAACATCAACGGGCCGGAGGTCGTGAGCTGGAACGAATACTTCCGGCGCTTCAACGGCGCGCTCGGCCTGCCGCCGCTCGAACCCCGGCCGCCTGGCAACGCGCAGCTCATGGCGCGACTGACGCAGCCGGTGCGCGTGGCGGGCAAGATCGCGCTGAAGCGCTTCCAACCTCAGCTCGTCTGGCTCTCCCAGAAAAGCGACCGCGCCAAGCATCTGCTGAAGGAGACGGAGCTGACACTGCGCTGCACGCCGAATGAAGACGAGCTGCGGCTGTTCGGGCTGGATGCCGTCTATCCGACGACGAAGGCGGAGCGGGTCTTCGGCTTCCCGCCGCGGGTCGATATCGCGACGGGCCTGGCGATGAGCGTCGCCTGGCTGCGGCACATCTCCGATGCGGCATGAGGGCGGCGCGCGATGACGGGGATCGCCTATTTCGCGCATGACCTGGCCGATCCGGCGGTGCATCGGCGCGTCCGCTTCCTGCAAATGGGCGGCGCCACGGAGATCGCCGTGCTGGGGTTCCGGCGCGGGGACCGCGCGGTGTCGGATGTGGCGGGGCTCACGCCGGTGGAACTCGCGCAGACGCATGACCGGCGCCTGCTGCACCGGGCGCTGGCCACGGCGGGCGCGTTGGTCGGCGGCGGGCGCTGGCGCGCGCAGCTGGAGGGGGCGGAGGTCGTTCTGGCCCGCAACCTCGAAATGCTGCTGATCGCCGCCGTCGCGCGGCGTCGCTTCGCGCCCCGTGCGCGGCTTGTCTATGAATGCCTGGACATCCACCGCCTGATGCTGGCGCGCGGCCCGGCTGGCGCGGCGTTGCGCCGGCTGGAACGCGCGCTATTGGCGGAATGCGACCTGCTGGTGGTCAGTGCGCCGGATTTCGTCTGGCGCTATTTCCGCCCGGTACATGGCGACCGCACGCCGCCGATCTGCCTGTTGGAGAACAAGGTGCTTTCGGCGGAACTGCCGGACCTGCCGGCGGAGGGACGCCCCGCGCCGCCCGCCGGGCCACCGCCCGGCCCGCCCTGGCGGATCGGCTGGTTCGGCAATCTGCATTGCAGGCTGAGCCTGCATCTGCTGGCGGGTCTCGCGGCGCGCAGCGGCGGGGCGGTGCAGGTGGTGCTGCGTGGCCGGCCGCAGCTTGGGGCGATGCCGGATTTCGACGCGGTGGTGGCGGCGACGCCGGGCATGACCTTCCACGGCGCTTATGACCGCCCGGCCGATCTGGCGGCGATCTATGGCGATGTGCATCTGGTCTGGGCCATCGACTACTACGATGCCGGCGGCAATTCCGATTGGCTGCTGATGAACCGCCTGTATGAGGGCGGGCTGCATGGCGTGGTGCCGATCGCGCTGGCCTCGGTCGCGACGGGGCGCTGGCTGCGGCGGCGCGGTATGGGCCTGCTGCTGGAGGCGGGGCAGCCGATCGAGGCGGCGCTGGATGCGGCGCTGGCACGGCTCGATGCCGCATCCTACCTGGCGGCGCGGGCGGCGGTGGCGGTGCGGCCGCTGTCGGATTTCGTCCATGACGCGCAAGACAGCGCGGCCCTGATCGCGGCCCTGCATGATGGCGGCGCGTCACTGCCGCCATCCCTGACCCTGCCGGAGGAGGAGCGCGCCACGATGCGGGAGAGGGCGTCATGAAGCTGTCCTTCACCGAGCGGCTGGCGCGCCAGGTCTCGCTCCGCATCCCGCTCGCGCGCCGTTCCCTCGAATTGCCGCGCGGCGTGCTGAGCATCACCTTCGACGATGTCCCGAAGACCGCCTGGACAGAGGGCGGCGCCGTGCTGGCGGCCCATGGCGTACAGGCGACCTATTTCGTCTGCGGCGGGCTGTGCGGCCGCAGCTTCGACGGCCAGCTGATCTGCGACGTGCCGGAGCTGGAGGCGGTGCACGCGGCCGGCCATGAAATCGGCTGCCATACCCATGAGCATCTGAGCGCCCATCGTTCCTCGCCCGCTGATTACGAGGCGTCCTGCGACCGCAACCGGCGCTTCCTGGAAGAACGCATTCCGGGGCTGCGGCTGCGGAGTTTGGCCTATCCCTATGGCCATGCGCCGCTGCGGCATCGCTGGCGCCTCGCGCGCCGTTTTGCCGCCTGCCGTGGGGTCGCGACGCGAAGCGGGCGGAAGCTGAACGGGCCGGTGATCGATGCCTCGCTGCTGCCCGCCGTCGGGCTCACGCGGGATGGGCTGAAGCACGATGATATCGGGGCCTATGTGGCCGAGGCAGCGGCCCGGCGTGCCTGGCTGGTCCTGTTCACGCATGATGTGCGGGACCAGCCTTCGGCGCATGGCTGCACGCCCGGCGAGCTGGACAGCGCGATCCGCCTTGCGCGTGAGGCCGGGCTCGACATCCTGCCCTTCGGGGCGGTGCCGCCCGCGGGCGGCGCCGCAGCCCCGCCGCCGCCCTGAACGCCAGCAGGAAGCGGCCGCCCCGCGCGGGTCACGACGCGAGGCCAGACCGGTCGCGCGGATATCCCAGCCCGATCCGCGCGCGGATCCCGTGATAGATCGGCCGCAGCCCGGCGCGGCGCGCCACGGATTTCAGCCAGGCCAGCGGCGCGAAGCGGAGGAAGGACGCCCAGGCGCCCCATCCATCGCTTCGGCCGAACAGGAAAATGTATTCCCGCCCGCTCGTTGTCCTGGCCTTGTATCCCGCCCGCCGCATCAGGCTGAAGACGTGGTGGGGATACCGTCCGATGCTGCTGTCGCCCCAGCCATGCAGCTCCACCAGCAGCTTCGCATCCGGCTGGGCAAGATGCTGCCTCGCCCCGCCGAGCACCCTGTATTCGAAGCCTTCGACGTCGATCTTGAAGACCGTCGCCGGACCTGGCGGCAGAAGTGCGTCGAGCGGTTTCACGCTGACCCCCAACTGTTCCGTCCCGCCGGTGAGAAAATCGCTGCCCGTCAGGGAGCCGAGCGTTTCCTCCGGCCCCACCTGGAAGGGCATGACGCAGTCCCGGTCGCCTGCCGCTGTGGCCAGGACCGTGATCTCGTTCCCGTTCTCCGTCTCTCGCATCCAATCCGGCACGGCGGCGCCGAGCTGCTCTGCCAGCCTCGGGTCGGCCTCGATCAGGACGATGCGGCCATTCCGCATCAGGGCATTGGCGACATAGGCGTAGATGCCGCGATTCGCGCCGACATCGACGAAGCGCTTGGCTCCCTGAAGGATCTCGGCCAGCTGCGACAGTTGATTGACCTCGTAATCCTCCACCAGCCCGAAGCGGTCGCGTGCCTGTTGCAGCAGCTGGTCCAATGCGCGGGTCTGCATCCGTCGTCTTCCTGGCCGTGGACGGGTTGGTTGGGTTGGTCGAGGCCGCGCGCGGGGCGTTGCGGCGCGGATCTCATGCGCGCCTCTCCGGCCGCGCCTCATCCAGCCGCGCCACGGTGATCAGCAGCAGCATCGGGAACAGCAGCGGCGCCGCCTGGTGATAGCCGCCGGTGAGCAGCAGCAGCACCAGCACCGGCAGGACAAGGATGCGTTGCACCGCGCTTCGCTGCGCGGAGACGATCAGTGCCAGATACAGGCCGAAGCCGACCAGCCCGTATTCCGTGACCAGCTTGGCCGGCGTGTTGACCCAGTATCTGTAGGGCAGCTCGAGGAATTCCGACGTCCCCGGCCCGATCCCCGCGAAGGCCGCCCAGGGCGCCGCGTGGAAGACGTCGCGCATCATCATGAAGGGCGTCACGAAACGCTCATGCCCGCTGGTGCCGGGCTGAGAAAATTCCCCGCTTCGCAGCAGCAGTGTCTCCGCCACATCGGGCAGGGCGAGGGACGTCAGCCCGAGCGCGAGCGCGGCGCCCATCGCCATCAGTACCACCATCGCCACGCCGCGCAGCCCCGCGCCGATGGCCAGCGCCACGCCGAACCCCGCCAGCACCAGGAAGCCGGTGCCCGAGACCGAGACCAGCATGCCAGCCGTGAACAGCCCGAACCACAGCGCACGCCGGAAGCACAGCGCCTCGATCATCAGCGCCACCGCCATGAATTGCGCGAAGATCGACGGCTCCAGCAGAAAGAAGCCGTTGGCGCGCTTCAGGCTCGCGCCCCAGGCCAGCACCTGGTCCGTGACATAGAGATGCTCGAGCAGCAGCCGATCCGGCAGCAGCCCCGTGAAGCCGAAGATGGAGATGCCGGCGAATTGCAGCGCGAATTGCGCGATTCCGGCGATGGCGATCAAGGCCAGCCAGCTGTTCACCATGCCGAAGAAGCGCCGTTCCGGCATGGTCTCGCGGAAGGCGAGCACCGCGAAGCTGGTCAGCACCAGCCAATGCAACAGGGATGACAGGCTGGTCCGCGGCGCGATGCCCACCGGTACCGCCAGTCGCAGGATGGTGGACAGCGCCGCAACCGCGATCAGCCCGAGGAACAGCGCCATCCGCCGCCGGTCGATCACCAGCCATCCCGCGCCGAGCCCCCAGGCCGCCGCGCCGAGCAAGATCGGCGTCGCGACCGAGATGGCGAGATCCCCGACCGGGATCGCGAAGCGCTGCAGCACCAGGCAGGTGAACAGCGTCAGCGTCACGAAGCCTTCCGGCGACACGCGGTCTTGCATGGCGCCGCGTGGCGCCGCCCCGGCATGGAGGACGGGCTGGGGCAGGGAAGGGCTCATTCGCATGGCGGCATCACCTGGCGGGACGCGCGGCGTGGCGGATCGACGGGGCGTGCTGCGCTGTGCCTTCTCTGTCGCCCTCGCCTCCACGCAGGCGCAGGCGCGCGGACCGCGCGCGCTGCCGAAACTCGCGACCTTCGGCGGCTCGGGCTGCGATGCGATGCCCGGCATCGCGCGCTTCGAGGGCTGGCTCGGCAGGCCGGTCGATCTCGTGCTCGACTTCGGGGAATACCGCCACGATTGGGATGAGATGGTGCGGCAGTCCGAATGGCTGGCGCGTTGCTGGCGTCCCACAGGCCGCCGCGTCGTGCTTGGCCTGCCGCTGGTGGTCGCCTCGGCCTCCAGCCCTGCCGCGCTGCGGCGCGGCGCGGACGGCGCCTTCGACAGGTATTTCCAAGCGGTCGCGCGCAACCTGGCGGATGGCGGGCTGGGGGATGCGATCCTGCGGCCGGGGTGGGAGTTCAATGTCGCGGACTATGCCTGGTCGGCGCTGCGCGAACCGCGCGCCTTCGCCGCCTTCTGGCGCCGCACGGCGCTGGCGATGCGCGCGGCCGCGCCGGGGGCGCGCTTTGTCTTCGACTGGAACCCCAATCTCGGCGACGGGCCGGTGGAGGAAGCCTATCCGGGCGACGATGTCGTGGATGTCATCGGCCTCGACGCCTACAACCAGAGCTGGCCGTTCCACCGCGATCCCGAACGCCGTTGGCGGCACCTGCTGGACCATCGCAATGGACTCCGCTGGCACCGGGATTTCGCGGCCGCGCGGGGCAAGCCGCGCTCCTTCCCCGAATGGGGCACCGGCACGCGCGCCGATGGGCATGGCGGCGGGGATGATCCCCTGTTCATCCGCAACATGCTGGCCTGGATGCGGGAAGGACCGCCGGTCGCCTATCATGGCTATTGGGATCACCCCTCCCCCGAATACGACGCGCAGGTGACCGATGGCCGCCGGCCCCTGGCGGCGGCGGCGCTGCGGGCCGGGCTGCGGGAATAGGGGCGGCCTTGCGGAGGGCTCATCGAAGGCTGGCGCCTTCGGCGGTCGCGGGGGCGATGCGGCGCCGGCCGAAGCCCGCGCTGCCCAGCAGCAGCGCGAGCGGCGCGCGCGCCAGTGCCGCCACGGCCAGCGCGTAGGCGATGGCGCCCGCCGCGACGCATCCCGCCAGCACGATGGGCGGCGACAGCCCCGCCGCGACCAGCCCATGGCGCAGGGCCAGGACCAGCAGTGCCATCAGCGCCGTCGCCAGCAGCGGCCGGGCCACGGGGCGCAGCTGGTCCAGCGCGCCCATCCCGCTCGTCCGCCGCATCAGCGCGGCGCCTGGCACGTAGAGTGGCAAGGCGCGCAAGGCCGAAGCCGCCGCCGCCACCGGCAGCCCGAACGACGCCCCGGCCGCCAGCCCAGCCAGCCCCAGCCCCAGCCCTTGCGCGGAAATCCGGGTCGAATGGCCGGGCCGGCCGAGCGCCGTGATCGCGACGATCACGAATTGCCGAATGAACAGCAGGATGGCGGTCAGGGAGAAGATCGTCACCAGCGGCGCCGCCGGCAGCCAGGATGGCCCCAGCAGCACCAGCACCAGCTCCGGCGCCGTCACCGCCATGCCGGCGAAGACCGGCAGCACCATCAGGCTGGCAACCCCCGTGCAGGCCATGAAGCCGCTGCGTATCGCGGCCTTGTCGTGCTGCTGCCGCGCCAGCATCGGCAGCGTCAGATGCGCCGCGGCCGAATAGACCATGCCGTAGAGCATCTCCACGATCCGCAGCGCGATGTTCCAATACGCCGTCGCCGCCGGGCCGAGCAGCGCGCTGACCAGCGGCGTCGCCAGGCGCGAATAGGCCGGCAGGATCAGGATGTCGGTGAGCGAAGCGAGCGAGAAACGCGTCAGCTCCCGCAGCCTCCCGGCGGTGAACAGCCTAGGCCGCAGGCGGATTCCGGCGCCGGCGAGCACCAGCACGGTGTAGCAGGCGGTGGAGGTTAGATGCTGCGCCATGACCGACCACGCGCCGAAGCCGAGCAGCGCCGCCCCGATCCCGACCGCCGCGCCCAGCAGCCGCCCCGGTACCACGAAGGCGGCCAGCGCCTTGTAGCGCCCGCGCCGGCGCGCGAAGGCGGCGGGGACGCCCATGCAACCGCCGATCAGCAGCGTGATCGCCATCCAGGGCAGCAGATCGGCGACCTCCGGCAGCCCGACCAGCACAGCGATGGGATGCGCGAGCGCCCATAGCGCCAGCCAAAGCATGGCGCCGAGCGCGATGGAGCCCAGCCAGGCCGAGGACAGGTCCCCCGCGCCAAGCCCTCGGCGTTGCAGGATCACATCGTTGAAAAAGCCTTCCGCGATCGGCGTGAACAGCGACACCACGCTGAACGCCACGGCCGCGACGGCAAAATCATGCGGGTCGAGGATGCGCGCCAGCGCGATCAGCACGCCGATCGCGACCAGCGCCTGGCCGCCATGGTAGAAGGCCACCCAGAGCCCGGCCTGCAGCGTACGACGTGAATTCACCGGCGGTGCATCTCCTGCTCCGGGTTCACGCCGCTGCATCGCCGCGTGTCGATCGTCAGGGATCGGGATCGAAGCCCGGCTTGAAAGCCCAGCCTCCATCGGCGGTGGCACGGGGCGCGGTCACATTCACGAGGAAAGCCCCGCCTCGCGGGGATGAGCTATGGCCAGCGGGCCATCGCCTGGGCCACATCCTAGGGGCAAGGCGGCGCTGGATCCCAGCGGCTCCGGGTGGCGTTCACGCCCTTCTTCCCGCGAGCGGCGTTGCGGTGCCGCGCGCAACCCTGGGCGCTGGAGTTCGGTTTGCAGAATCTGGCGGCTTCACATCCCCTCCCGGCCAGCGCGCCGCATGCCGACGGCGCGGATCCGCAGCGGCGCGCCTTGCTCGACCCCGTGAAGCTGCTCTCGACCTTGTGGCGCGGGCGATGGCTCCTCCTGGCCTGCGGCATCGCCTGTGCCGCCGCCGCCTTCCTCGGCGCGCGCCAGCTTCCCGCGCGCTACACGGCGGAAGCCATCCTGGTGGTGGAGATGGACCGGCTGATGCCGGAATTGCAGGGCGCGGTCAGCAAGGACAGCGCGCAGGACCCGCTGCCGCGCGTGCGGACGGAAGTGCAGGTGCTGCGATCGCCGGCGCTGATGCAGACCATCATCCGCGAACGCGGGCTGGACCAGTTGCCGGAATTCAACCCCGCGCTGCGGCCGCCGGGCGTGGCGGACCGGCTGCTGGCCTTCGCGCAGCCCTTGGCCACCGCGCTCGGCCTCGGCAAGCCGGTCACGGAGCGCGAGCGGGATCAGCGCGTGCTGGCCCGCGCGCTCGATGCGCTTGCCATCACGCATGACAATCGCAGCCTCGCCATCGTCGTGAACTTCACCGCGCGCGATGCGGAACTGGCGGCGCAGGTCGCCAACGACGTGGTCCGGCACTACCTGGACGACAAGCTGAACGAACGCGCGCGCACGAACCGGGAAGCCCATGCCGCGCTGACCCGCCGCGCGGCTGAGGTCCGCGCCGATGTCGATGACCTGGAACGCCGGGTGCGGGAGACGCGGGTGCGCGAGAGCCTGATCGAGCTGCGCGCCGGCAGCGTCGGGCAGCAGCAGGTCGAGGAACTCGCCATCGCGCTGGCCCGCGTCCAGGCGAACCGGGCGCAGGTCGAGACCGATTATGAGCGCGCCTCCTCCCTCGCCGCGGCTGGGCGCGTCACCGAACTCGCCAGCGTGGTCGGCGCCCAGACGATCTCCGCGCTTCGCGCGCGGGAAGTGGAGGCCGCGCGCAACGCGGCCGAAATGGGCAGCCGCTTCGGCCGTGGCCATCCCGATTTCCGCCGCGTCGAGTTGGAACTGGCCGCCATCCGCGCCGAGATCATGCTGGAAGCGCGCCGGGTCGTCGCCTCCCTCGGCACGCAGGCGGAAGCGGTGCGGCGGCACGAGGCGGAGCTGCTCCGCCGGCTTGGGGAAGCGCGGGAGGTCGCGACGGAATCCGGTAGCCGGCGGGCGGAGCTGGAGGAGTTGCAGAAGGAAGCGGATGCGCGGCGGCTGCTCTACAACAGCCTGCTGGAGCGCGCGGAGCGCACCGCCGTCGAACCGGGGCCTCTGCACCAGCTGCATCCCGGCGCGCGGATCGTCAGTGCCGCCGTCGCGCCCGGCGTGCCGAGCAGCCCGCGCCCGGTGCTGACCGGCGCGGTGGGCTTCGCCGGCGGGCTTGCCATCGGCGGGCTGCTGGCGCTGGCGGGCGGCCGGCGCAGCTTCGCGCGCACCGAGGACCTGCAGGAGCGGATCGGGATCCCCGCCTTGGCCGCCGTGCCGCGCGCGGCCACGGGCGGCCTGGCCGAAGCCGTCGCCCAGCGTCGCAACGGGCCGGAGGCCGAGGCGCTGCGCCTGCTGCGGAGCGGGCTTCGCTTCGCCGGGCGGGGCGGGACGCGGGTGGTGCTGTTCGTCGCCGCGACGAAGGGCGAGGGCGCATCCGGCATGGCGGCGGCCTATGCGCGGCTGGCGGCGCTCGACGGCATCGAGACGCTGCTGCTGGAAGGCGACCTGCGCCAGCCGTCGCTCGCGGCGCTGCTCGGCGCCAGCGGGGGGCGGACCCTTGTTCCCATCCTTGAAGGCCGCAGCGGCTGGCGTGATGCGGTGGGGAAGGACCCGGCGTCTTCGCTGCATGTCCTGCTGGCCGATCAGCCGCAGGAGGCCTCCTACCGGCTGCTCGATCGGTACCAGTTGCAGAACCTGCTGCGCGACGCGGCGGAGGAGTACAAGCTGATCGTGCTGGATGCGCCGGCCGTCTCCGCCGCCCCCGACGCGCTGCTGCTGGCGCGGCACGCCGATGCGGTCTGCCTGGTCGTTGCGGCGGGCGGCGCGGGGGAAGCGGCGGTGCGCGATGCCGTCGATCGGCTCCGCCTTGCCACCACGGCGCAGCTCGCGGCGGTGCTGAACAGGGCGGGCTGACGAAGGTGGGGCGCATGGCCGATGATGCCGGTTCCGTGGACCCCGGCCGGGCGCGCGGCGGCGTGATCGAGCGCCTATTCGCGCTTCTTTGGCCGCGCAGGGCGCCGCGCTTCGCGCCGCCGCGCGCCACTGCCGACCCGCAGGCCACGGCGCCGCAGGCGCCGTCGGATGAGGAAGCGCGCAGCCAGGCCCTGCGCCGCGCCTTCGCCCCCAGCCGGCCGCAGCGCGGTGCCCGGCATTTCGTCGGCCGCCAGGTGGAGCTCGCCCGTATTCTGCGCGCCATCGGCGATGAGAGGGTGCATGTCGTGCTGTATGGGGAACGCGGGCGGGGCAAGACATCCCTCGTCAACCTCGTCGCGGAGGCCGGGCGGAGCGACGGCTACATCTTCGCCCGCTACAGCTGTTCGGCCGAAAGCGATTTCGACGCGATCATGCGCGGCCTGGCGCGCGACCTGCCGCACGCGCTGCTGGCCATGCCGGTCGCAGCGCAGGGCGAGACGGAGGGCTGCGAGGCCGCGCTACCGCCCGGGCGGCTGGAGCCGCGGGACATCGCGCTGCTGCCGCGCCGCCTGAACGCGCCGCATCTGATCTTGCTGGTCGATGAATTCGACCGGGTGGTGGATGAAGCCACGCGCACGCGGCTGGCGGACACGATCAAGCAGGTCTCCGACCGGGCCGCGCCGCTGTCCTTTCTCATCGTCGGGGTATCCGAGAATCTCGAACAGCTTCTGGGCCGGCACCCCTCGATCCAGCGCAATGTGGTGGGCGTTCCGCTGCCGCTCATGGGGGATGAGGAGATCCTCGGCATCCTCGACCTCGGCGCCCGGGAGACGGGGCTGCCCTTCGGCATGGTCGCGCGCGGCTGGATCGTCGCGCTGGCCCGCGGCGTGCCCTATGTCGCGCAGCTTCTCGCGCTCCGGACCACGCAAGCCGCGATGCGGCGCGGCGCGGGGGAGGTGAGCGAAGCCGATCTCGAAGCCGCCATCCCGGCGGTGCTGGCGGAGATGGAGCCGCATCTGGGCGGCGAGTATGAGGCGCTGACGCGCAACGGTCGCGACCAGGGGATGGAGGCGCTGCTGCGCGCGGTCGCCAGCGGTCCGCTCGACCACCTCGGCCGCATTTCCGCTGCGCATCACATCGGCGGCCCGGCCGGGCGCGATCCCGCCAAGGCGCGGCACGCGGCGCTGTGGCGGCGGATGGTGGAGGCGGGCGCGCTGCGGCCCTGCGGCCCGGCCGACCCCGATCTCTACACCTTCAAGGCGCCGATGCTGCCGCACTACATCCTGCTGCGGGCGGCTCTTGCGGCGCGGGCGGATGGGCGGTCGTGAACCAAGCGGGCCCCCATGCGCCAGACTGGGCCGGGGTTTTCCTCTGCGCCAAAGGGCCTAGGTTCACGCTCCCAGATAAGGAGCGCGGATGGACGGGACGGATGCAAGGGCCTGGGTGAGGCTGCCTTCGGGAAGGCGGCTGGACCTGTTGGCGCCGACGCCCTTCGACTGGACGGATGAGGATCTGGCCATCGGCCTCTCGCGGACCTTCCGCTGGGGCGGGCATTCGGTGTGGCCAGCGCCCCTTTCGGTCGCGCAGCATTCGCTGGCCGTGCTGGCGCTGCGCCGCGCCGCGCGGCCCGCCGCCACACGGATCGGGCTGCGGCGCGAATTGCTGCATGATGCGGAGGAAGGGCTGACGAATTTCGACTGCATCTCCCCGCTCAAGCCCTTCCTCGGTGCGGGGTTCCTCGCCTTGCAGCAGCGCCTCTCGGCCGCGGTCGCGACCCGCTACGCCCTTCCGGCCTGGGAGGAGGAGGAGAGGCGGCTGCACAAGAAGCTCGACATCGCCATGGCGGCCGCCGAGGCCGTGCATGTGGCTGGCTGGTCGCGGGCGGAGGTGCGCGCCACGCTCGGCATCCGCGCCGCCGTGATGGCGGCCGATCCGCTGGCGACGGAGTTCGGCGGCACGCCCTGGGAGCCCTGGGCGCCGGAGGTGGCGGCGCAGCGCTTTCTCGATGCGCTGCGGCGGCTTGCGTGACAGCGCCGCGCGGCGGTTCTACAGAACGGGCGATGCAGGCGACCGAACCCTTCTGGCGCACCAAGACCCTCGGCGAGATGACGCGCGCCGAATGGGAATCGCTGTGCGACGGTTGCGGCCGCTGCTGCCTGCACAAGCTGCGCGACGAGGATACCAACGAACTGGCCTGGACCAATGTGGCCTGCCGGCTGCTTGACCTCGAAACCTGCCGCTGCGGCGACTATGCCAACCGCAAGGCGCGCGTGCCCGATTGCGTGAAGCTGACGCCGAAGCGCGTGGCCGGGATCGATTGGCTGCCGCCGAGCTGCGCCTATCGCCTGCTCGCTGAAGGCCAGGACCTGCCCTGGTGGCACCCGCTGGTCTCGGGCGATCCCGCGACAGTGGTGAAGGCGGGCATCTCGGTGCGCGGCAAGGCGATCCGGGAACGCGATGCCGGCGCGCTGGAAGATCATGTCGTGCCCTGGCCAGGGCGCATCCCGCGCGCCGCGCGGCCGGGCGCGAAGCCCGACGACTCTGAAGAAAGGACCACCCCCCGATGAAGAACGCGCTGTTCGGCGGCATCAATGCTGCCGCCCTGACCGCGATGACGCCGGATTTCGCGCCGGACCTCGACCGCTTTGCGGGCCATTGCAAGTGGCTGCTGGCGAATGGCTGCAACGGCCTCGGCATCCTCGGCACGACGGGGGAGGCGAACAGCTTCGGCTTCGACGAACGCAAGCAGATCCTGGAAGGCATCCTGGCGCGCGGCGTGGCCGCCACGGCGCTGATGCCGGGCACCGGCTGCGCCAGCCTGACCGATACGGTGGAGCTGACGAAGCATGCGAAGGCGCAAGGCTGCCGCGGCGTGCTGGTGCTGCCGCCCTTCTACTACAAGAACCCGTCCGATGACGGGCTGTTCGCCTGGTTCTCCGAAGTGGTGAACCGCGTCGGCGGCGGGATCGCGATCTATCTGTATCACTTCCCGCAGCAATCGGCGGTGCCCTTCAGCCTGGACCTGATCGGGCGGCTGCTGAAGGCCTTCCCCGGCGTGATCAAGGGCGTGAAGGACAGCTCCGGCGACTACGCCAATATGAAGGCGATGATCGACCATTTCGCGAAGGATGGGTTCGAGGTCTATTCGGGCTCCGACGAATTCGTGCAGCGCATCCTGGCCGATGGCGGCGCGGGCTGCATCACGGCCGCGTCCAACGTGAATGCGCGTTTCGGCCAGATCGTCTATCGCCACCGTACAGGCGCCGAGGCCGATGCCGCGCAGGCGGTGCTGAACGCGACCCGCAAGGCGGCGACTGCCGTGCCGCTGATCCCGGGCCTGCGCGAGATCATTGCGCGCAGCACGGGGCATGATGGCTGGCGCGTCATCCGCCCGCCGCACCTGCCGCTGGCGGCCGATCAGGGCCAGAAGGCGTGGGACGCGATGCAGGCCGCCGGCGCCCTGCCGCTGCCGGGTCTCGGGCTGAAGGCCGCGGCCGAGTGAACGGGCCGCTCCGCTGCCGGGCGCCTGCGGTTGCGACGCTGCAGCTGGACGACGCCCATGTCCGGGTCACGCGCTGGGATTTCGATCCTGGCGCGGAAACCGGCTGGCACCGGCACGGTATGGCCTATGTCGTCGTGCCGGTGAATGACGGCACGCTGCTGGTCGAACTGCCCGACGGCCAGACGCTGACCGCCGAGCTCAAGGCCGGCGTCAGCTATGCCCGCGCGGCGGGGGTGGAGCACAATGTGGTCAATGGCGGCACCGCGCCGCTCGCCTTCGTCGAGGTCGAGCTGAAGCACCTGCCTGGCTAACCCTTCGTGCGCTTCTCTAGCGTCACCAGCGCGACGCCCGTGAAGATCAGCGCCGCCGCCGGGATGGTCAGCCATCCCGGCACCTCTGCGAACAGCAGGAAGCCCCAGAGCAAGCCTGTCAGCGTGACGACGTAGGAGATTTGGCTGGTAAACACGCCGCCCGCGCGGACCAGCAGGCGGAAATAGAGCAGATAGGCCAGCGCGGTCAGCACGCCCTGGGCCATCAGCAAGGCCCAGATCCAGCCGGCGCTTGGTAGGCTCAGATGGCCGAGCGGCCAGGCCACCAGCGCCGCGCCGGCGGCCGCCAGAACCAGCGTCCCCGCCGCCTGCGCCAGCGGCGACGTGCCGCGCACCGCGAATTTCACCGAGAACAAATTGGACGCCGCGTAGCAGACCGGCGACAGCAGCATGATCGCCGCCCAGGGCAGCAGCGCGGGATCGGGCAGCGCGGCACCCGGCGCCATCGCAAGTCCGACGCCGAGCATCCCCACCGCCGCGCCGCCCAGGCTGCGCAGCGTCGCGCGCTCGATCCGCGCCAGGGCGAAGAAGATGACGGTGAACAAGGCCGAAAGCGGCACCACCAGCGCGAACAGCCCGGCCGGCGCGCGCTGCAGGCCGGTGAAGGCGAAGAACTGCGCCAGCGACAGCCCCACGATGCCCCCCGTCGCGTATTGCAGCAGATGCGCGCGGTCCCAGGGCGGAGCCTCTCGCTTCGCCAGCGCGATGGCATAGAGCGTCGCCGCCGCCGCGACCGCCGCCAGGGCCGTGATGCCGAGCGGGCGCATCCCCTGTTCCAGCGCCAGCTTCGCCATGGAGGGCGTGAGCGCCCAGATCGCTCCGGCGCCGAGCAGCGCGGCGAGTTTGCTCAGCATTGGGGGCATGCACGCAGAGGCCGCGATGCCCCGCTTGGTGTCAAGCTGTTGCCGCGCAGCCCTGCTCCGCGCAGATTGGGCACGATGAAGCGGGCCGGAACCGAGATCCTGAAGCTGCGCGCGCCGCGCGGCGCGCTGGCGCCGCCCAGCGCGATCCCGGTGCGCTGGCGCGCTTCCGCGCGGGCCACGCGCGTCTCGCTCCGCATCTGCCCGCGAGAGGCGGAGGTGGTGGTCACCCTGCCGCATCTCAGCGGCCGTCGCGCCGGCATCGCCCTGATCCGCGAGCATGAGGATTGGGTGGTCGAGAAGCTCTCATGCCTGTCGCCGCCGCTGGATTTCGCGCCCGGCGCCGCATTGCCGCTGGGCGGCGTGCCGCATGTGATCCGGCATGAGCCGCATCGGCGCGGCGGCCCGTTCCTCGAAGGCGGGGCGGTGGTGGTCACGGGCGCGCGGGCGTTCCTCCGCCGTCGCGTGGCGGATTTCCTG
>JBIIRI010000237.1:0-3953 GCA_044341625.1 Roseomonas sp. | reverse complement strand
TGCGATGGCCTGCATGAAGACGATGAAGGGCTGCATCAGCGCGCGCGCGGCGCGCTTGTCCATGCCCTGGATATCGGCCCACATCGCCGGCAGCGCGCCCACATAGCCGCCGATGCCGCCCAGGATGCCGCTGGCGAAGCCCACCGCGAGATCGGCGCGCGTCCCGCCCGCGATGCGCGGCGGCGCGGCGCGCAGCGCGAAGCGCGCCAGCATGTAGCCCGCATAGACGATCAGTAGCACGCCGACCCCCGCCACGATCCCGCGCGCCGGTCCATGCGCCAGGATCAGCAGCCCCGGCACGATGCCGAGCGTCGCGGCGGCCACGAATAGCCGCATCCGCCGCCAGTCGATCTCTGGCCAGACCGCGGGCAAGGCGAGCGACTGCACGAACAGGCTGCCCAGCACCAGCACCGGCGCCAAGGTGGTGGGCGGGAAGACATGCAGCAGGATCCCGGCGGCCACCAGCACGAAGGCGAAGCCCGCCATCCCGGCGCAGAAGGCCGCGAGGAAGCAGCCGGCCGACAGGATCAGGACCTCGAAACCCATTCAGCCGGCATTCAGCAGAAAGAGCAGCCCGGCCCCGAGCGCGATGCCGGCCGATGCGGCGGCCATCGTCTTCTGGCCGCTGCGCAAGCCGAGGAATTCCAGCGCCAGCACGCGCAACCCGCCCGCCAGATGCGCGGCGAGCAGCACGACCAGCACCGTCTCCGCCGCCTTCAGCACGGGGTTGTCGGCCCAGCGCAGGAAGCCCTCCAGCGCCGCTTCCCCTTCGATGGCGCGCGACAGCGCCCAGAAATGCAGCGGCAGGAACAGCGCGAGCAGCAGTCCCGATATGCGATGGACCAGGAAGGCCAGGTAGGTCGCGTGGCTGCGCGGGCGCGGGTCGAGCCTCATGCCGCATAAAGCCCGAAGGCCGCGCGGATGCCGAAGGCCGCGGTCAGCAACCCGATCGCGACCCAGGCCAGATCGAAGCCGCGCCCGCGCCAGCCGAGCCATTCCGCCGCGATGCCGCGCAGCCCGATCGCGCCATGCAGCCCCGCCGCCAGCGCGAAGACCGCATAGAAGCACATCCACGCCAGGTTGCCCTGCAGCCGCCCGATGATCTCGGTCGCCGTCAGCCCGCCGCGCACCGCGAGGATGATGGTCGCCAGATGCACCACCACCGCGACGGCGAGGATCATCGCCGTCGCGCGCTGCGCCACCCAGAGATGAACCCCACCCGTCATCGGTCGATCCCGAAGACGTTCCAGAACAGCGTGCGCTTCAGCCCCGCCACCGCGCCCGATGGATCGAGGCCCTTCGGGCAGCGCTCGGTGCAGGATTGGGTGGAATGGCAGGCATGGCAGCCCGCATCGCCCGCGACCGCCGCCAGCCGCTCGCCCCGCGCGCCGTCGCGCACGTCGTTCACCAGCGTCCAGGCGCGGTTGAGCGCGGCGGGGCCGAGATAGTCGGGGTTCCAGGCCACGATGTCGCAACTGGCGTGGCACACGCCGCAGCCGATGCATTCGATGCCGGCATCCGCCGCCTGCCGCTTCGGGCTGGATGGCGCGACGGTCTCGAATTCGGCCGGGACCGCGCCATCGGCGGCCTCGCGCGGCTCGAAGCTGCCGCGCGCGCGGGCCCATTTGTCGAAGAAGGGGGTCATGTCCGTGGCCAGGTCGCGGATCACCGGCAGGTTGGCCAGCGGGCGCAATTCCAGCGTGCCGTCCTGCGCCACGCGGCTGACATGGGTCCGGCAGGTCCAGCGCGCGCGGCCATTCACGGTCATCGCGCAGGACCCGCACATGCCGACGCGGCAGGCGAAGCGATAGGCAAGGCCCGGCTCGATCTCGCGCTGGATATGGGTGACGACGTCGAGCACGGTCTGGTTGGGGTGGGCGGGCACCTGGAACGCCTGCAGCGCCCCGTCCTCGGCCCCGCGCCAGACCTTCACCGTCAGCATCCCGGCCATCTGGCGTCGCGTTCCTTGTTTCCCCGCCCGGCAGGCTAGCCGCTTGGGCGCGGCAGGCAAGGGCGGCTTCCGGCGCGGCGCTGCGTGGGGCAGGCTCGGCGCGAGACGGAGGAGACCCAGGCAGGATGACAGGACAGGCTCGCGGCGCGGATGCGCTGGTGCGCGCGCTGGAAGCGGCGGGGGTGGAGCGGATCTTCACCCTGTCCGGCAACCACATCATGGAGGTGTTCGACGCGCTGTGCGGCTCCTCCATCTCGCTGGTCCATACGCGGCACGAGGCGGCGGCGGTGCACATGGCGGACGCCTATGCACGGCTGACGGGCAAGGTCGGTGTCGCGATGGTCACCGGCGGGCAGGGGCATGCGAATGCCGTGGCCGCCCTGCCCACGGCCCTGGCGGGCGAGGTGCCGGTGCTGTTGCTGTCGGGCCATGCGCCGCTGGCCGAGCTCGGCAACGGCGCCTTCCAGGAATTGCCGCAGGCCGCTCTGGCCACACCCGTCGCCAAGGCGGCCTGGACGGCGCAGAGCGCGGCGGGGCTCGGCGGGGATGTGGCGCGGGCGATCTCCGTCGCGCTGTCGGGCCGGCCGGGGCCGGTGCATCTCAGCCTGCCGACCGATGTGTTGGAAGCGAAGCTGGAGGCGCCGCCGCCGCCCCCTGCCGCCGCCTTCGCGCCGGCCGCCATGCCCTTGCCCGCCACGACGGCGCGGCTGGTGGCGGAGGCCATCGCCGGCGCCGCGCGGCCGCTGCTGCTCGCCCCGCCCGCGCTCTGCACGCCCGCCGGCATGGCCGCGCTGGCGGCGCTGGAGGCTACCTGCGGCCTGCCGGCGATGGCGATGAACTCGCCCCGCGGCCTGGCGGACCCCTCGCTCGGCGCCTTCACGGAATTGCTGCCGGAGGCGGATCTGGTCGTGCTGCTGGGCAAGCCGCTGGACTTCACCACCCGCTTCGGCCGCACCGCGCCCGGCGCCCGCTTCATCGCGCTGGAGCCGGATGGCGCGCTGATCGGTCGCGCCCAACGCCTGCTGGGAGAGAGGCTGCTGTTCGGCGCGGTGGCGGATGCGATGGCCTCCGTCACCGCGCTGGCCGGCGCGGTGCGGCGCGTGGCGGCGCAGGGGGCCTGGGCGGCAAGGGTGGCGGAGACGCTGGCCTGGCGCCCGCCAGCCTGGGCCGCGCTGGCTGGCGCGCCGGACGGGCCGATCCATCCCGCCACGCTCTGCCACGCCATCAACGACGCGCTGGGCGCCATCGGGGATGCCACCTTCGTCTGCGATGGCGGGGAGGTGGGGCAGTGGGGCGCCTCCATCATCCGGGCGCCGCGGCGCATCACCAATGGCGTGGCAGGTGCCATCGGCGTCGGGCTGCCCTTCGCCATTGGCGCGCGCGCGGCGGTGGCGCGGCCGACGCTGGCGCTGATGGGCGACGGGTCCTTCGGCTTCCACATGGCGGAACTCGATACCGCCGCGCGGCATGGCCTGCCCTTCGTCTGCGTCATCGGCAATGACAGCCGCTGGAACGCCGAGCACCAGATCCAGATCCGGGATTACGGCGCCAACCGCGCGCATGGCTGCGAGTTGGCGCCGGGCACGCGCTACGACCTGGTGGCGGCGGGCCTCGGCGGCCATGGCGAGATGGTGGAGCGCGCGGCGGATCTGGCGCCTTCCCTGGCGCGCGCCTTCGCGTCCGGCCGGCCGGCGGTGGTGAATGTGGTGCTGGACGGCCAGCCGGCGCCCACCCTGAAGCGCTGAGGACGGGGATAGGACCGCAACGCAAAAGGGGGCGCCTTGCGGCGCCCCCTTCCGTGGGTCGGGCGGGATGCCCTGCGGGGTTAGCGCCTGATCCGCGAAGGCGGGCTCGCCGTAGCGGTGAATCAGTCGCTCAAACGCAGGCTGAAGCGTGATCCACTTTCGTGGATCGCGCTTCAGCGCAGGACGATCTCGACGCGGCGGTTCTGTGGCTCGCGGACGCCGTCGCCGGTCGGGACCAGGGGGCGGCTTTCGCCGAA
>JBIIRI010000098.1:0-13541 GCA_044341625.1 Roseomonas sp. | reverse complement strand
AGCCGGAGGCCTTGAATGCCAGTGGGCCAGGAGCTTCTCGAGAAGTGCGCCTTTCTTGAGGCCCAGTTCCTTGGCGGTCTGCTTGAAGTTCTGCTTGAAGGTCGGTGTGACCTTGAAGCGGAGTTCCTCGGCTTTCTCGGTCGGCTTCGACGCTCGCTTTTCGGTCGGCTTGCCCGCCGAGGTCTTGCCAGGATCGGTGGCAGCAGGGAGCTCCGCGCTGGGCCGGGGCGCGGCGGAAGGCGCTGTCTTTGTGCGTTTTGTGGCCTTGGGCATAGCGAGATAAGCTTTCTCCGACGTGTCAGAGCAGGGTCTCCAGTTTCATGAATGCCACAATCTTGTTCGGGTGAATTTTTGATGACATGAGGGGGGCGCCATTCAGGGGCGCCGGCTTCGTCGCCCCATAACCTCGCCGGTGCGTGATGGAAGCCGGGGCGGGGTGTCGGGTCCCTGCAGATCCTGAGCGGCTTCAGACCCGCGTTGACCGCCTCGTTGAGCCTTGCCGCGATGGGTGCGGGCGTTCCGGCGCGGACCACTGGGCCATGGCAGCGCTACATCTCGCAGCCTTATATCCCGGGCACATTAAGGACCGGCGGCCATTCAGGATAGCGGGCCGAGCGGGTCGGAGAGATGCTGGCGAGCGCCTTGAGGCTACCGTTGCGGACCAGCGGCATCGCCTCCGACAGGCGTAAGGCCCGCCCATTGTACCCGAATAGCGCGGCGGTAAGTTCCTCCTTAAGGGCGCTGTTGGAGCGGTCGATGGCGGGCGCCGTTGAGGTCGGTCACGAGGACGAAGTAGCGAAGCCGACGCAGGGGTCATGTTCAGCATCGCAGATGCCGGCATAGTCCCCTACCGCAATGCAGCGGAGGATCGCGGCCTCCTTCTCCTCCTCCTCCCGTGCCACCTCGAGCAGGGCGGGGGCGACCTCGGCGCGGGACGCCACGACGCCATCGCCCGTCAACGTACCAAAGCGGGTTTCGTCCACAGTCCTTAGATTGCCACCGTGATGTATTGGCATCGTCGGTTGCGCGTCCCCGCATCCCAACGTTCCCAATATTTTCCATGAACAGCCGTTCTGCACATGCAGAGCGGCTTTTTTGTTGCCCGGCGCCGACAACACCTCCGCGGACGCTACCCAGTACCTCCAGCGCGCCGCGCAGATCGGACATGGCGCCGGCAACTTCGCGTCCAAGCTGCGGACTTGGGCGCCAAGATGCGACTGGCTCTTGAGCTCGCGCTCCGCTCGAGTTGTCGCAGTGCCTCTCGCACCGGCATGCGGCTGATGCCGTAGTGGCCGGCGCGCCCACGGCCCGCGCTGCGACCATCTGTTGTCGCGGTTGGAGATGGTGGTCGGCGGCCCGTGCTCAGGCGACACATCGCTCTAGCAGGCAACCTGTCTTCAGCACATGCATGATGCCGCTGATCATGTCCCGGTCAGCCCATCGCGGACGACCAGTCTTCCCCGGCGGCAAGTGCCGCTCGACCACCGCCCCTGCCTCGTTAGACAGGCAGAACAGCCGCTGCCATCGCTTCCCCTCCCAATAGGCCGCACCTATTCAAGACGCGGAGAGCCAATCACCCTAGTGGGTTGTTTGAGGTCCTCGCCTAGCCGGGCGTGCCCACCACGACGTCGGCGCCGACGATTGGCGGCGGCGGGTAGTGGTGGCCGCGCTGACCGGAAAGACCCCGGTTGGCTTGGCCGATGAAGTCGCGCGCCGGCATGCCGACCAGCCTTCCATCGCGGATCCAGTCGAGATCAGCGCCCCAGGCACCCTCGATCAGCGCCGCCTCGAGCCGGGCCCGCACTGAGGCGAGCGCGGGATCGGCCGCGCGGTCGTGCTGCTCCTGCGGGTCCTCCTCCAGATCGAAGATCTGGATGACGTTCCCGCAGGGATACCAGAGCAGCTTGTAGCGGCCCTCGGTCGCCATGCGCGTCGCGTTCGAATCCTCGCGGCAGGCGCCGAGCAGCACATCGCGCTGTCGCGCGCCGACCATGGAAAGACCCTCGACGTGGTCTGGAACCTCCACTCCCGCGAAATCGAGCAGCGTCGGCATCACATCCGCCAGGCCCACCAGCCTTGTGTCCACGCTGCCGGGCTTCGTGCGCTGATCGCCCTTCGGCCCGATCAGGATGGTCGGGATCCGCGCGCTGTCCTCGTAGTAGAGCCGCTTGGCCCAGAGGTCGTGCCCGCCCAGCATGTCGCCGTGGTCGGCGGTGAACAGGATCACCGCGTCGTCCAGCAGCCCTTCCTCGCGCAGCGTGCCGATGACGAGGCGCAGCTGATGGTCGATATGCGTGCACAGCGCCATGAAGGCGCGCTGGATGCCCAGCAGGTGCTGCGGCTTCACATGCGCCCAGTAATCGCGCACGGCGCGCAGCGCATAGGGCTGCGCGGCCTGATCGCGCGCCCAGTCGCCCATCGGCGGCGGCACGAGCTCGGCGTCGCGATAGATGTCCAGATAGCCCTGCAGCGGAATCAGCGGCGGGTGCGGCGCGGTGTAGGACAGGTGCCAGAAACCTGGGCGGGTGGGGTCGCGCCGCTTGATCTCGCGGCACATCCGCCAGGTCGTCCAGTTCGTGACGTGGCAATGCTCCGGCAGGTGCCAGGGGCGCCAGAGATAGTCGTTGTTGTTCATGCCGTGGTCGAAGCCGCGGCCCGGGAAGCCCTGGTCGGCGATGTAGATGTCATGGTCGTCGGGACCCGCGAGATGCGGCCGTCCCTCCTCGGCCAAATGCACATCCTCGAAGCCGATGCGGTCGCGTGGCGGGTAGACGTGCAGCTTGCCAACCGCGACGGTCTGGTAGCCGGCCTCGCGCAGCAGGCCGGGCAGCGTCGGCAAATCGGGCATGCGGAGCGCCGGGTCGAAGCTGCGGTCGCCGTGCCGGCGTGCCGTGGTGCCCGTCATCATGGTCCGCCGGGCCGGGATGCAGATCGGGCATTCCGTGTAGGTGCGGGAATAGCGCACGCCGTTGCGCGCCAACTGGTCGAGGGTCGGCGTCAGCACCGCTGGATGGCCTTCGTAGCCGGTCATCGAGGCCGGCCACTGATCCACCGTGACGAACAGGATATTGGGGCGCACGCTCATTCGACGCGCGCGCCAGAGGCCTGCACCAGTGGCCCGAACTTCGCCCGCTCCGCCACGATCCAGGTGGCGAAATCGGCAGCCGTGCCGCCGGTCAGCGGCAGGCCGAGTTGGCGCGCGCGGGCCTGCACGGTGGCATCCCGCAGCGCAGCGTTGAGGGCGGCGTTGAGCCGCGCAATCGCCTCCGCTGGCGTGCCGCGCGGCGCCACGACGCCGTGCCAGGAGGCGAAGGCATAGCCGGGCACACCTGCCTCCCCAACCGTCGGCAGGTCCGGCGTGAAGGGGCTTCGCGTTCCGCCCGTCACCGCCAGCGCGCGGATGCTGCCCTGCTGCACCGCCGGCAGCAGCGTGCCGTCGATCAGCAGGTCGATGCGGCCCGCCACGAGTTCCTGCGCCGCCGGCGCACTGCCACGGAACGGCACATGCGTCATGCGCGTGCCGGTCAGGCTCAGCAGCATCTGCGCGGCGAGATGCCCGGCGGTGCCCGGGCCGGGCGTCCCGAAATTCAGCGCCTCCGGCCGCGCGCGGGCCGCGGCAATCAGGTCGGCGACGCTCCGATACGGGCTTTCGCGCGGCACGCCCAGCAGCAGGGAGACCTCCGTCAGGCGGATCACCGGGGCGAAGCTGTCCGGACCGAAGGGCAGCGAGGCGAAGAGGTGCGGCGCGATGGCGAGGATGCCGATATCCGCAAAAAGGACGGTGTGGCCGTCTGGCGTTGCGCGCGCGGCCTGGCCCGCCCCGATCGTGCCGCCGCCGCCCCCACGGTTGTCGATCACCAGCGGCTGACCGATCTCGCGTTCCACGACGGGGGCGAGAAGCCGGGCGAGGATGTCGTTGTTCCCGCCGGGTGGGTAGGGGACGACGACGGTGACGGGGCGCTCCGGCCAGGCCGCACGCGCCGCGAAGGGCGCGGTGAGCGTGGTGGCGGCGAGCAGTCCGAGGCTGCGGCGTCGCATCATCCGGTTCCTTCCTGTCATTGTCAGTAGAGCGCGCTGCGCGGCGGGCCGGCGCTGATCGTCGCGGCCAGCGCGTCGAGATGCGCCTTCAGCCGGTCGGCGCGCAGCGGCGCATCATGCCAGAGGTTGTCGAACTCGCCGGGGTCGCTCGCGTGGTCGAAGATCTCGCCGACCGCGTGGCCGTGATAGACGACCGACTTGAAGCGCCCGTCGAAGACCATCGAGCCGTGGCTGTGGTCCGGGTGTCCGCCGATACTGTCCTTGAACTCGCTGACCACATGCGTCTTGTGCGCGTTCGGATCGGCGCGGCCTTCCAGGATCGGCAGCAGCGAGCGGCCCTGCATGAACCACGGCACGTCGAGCCCGGCGGCATCGAGAAGGGTGGGGGCGATATCCACCAGCTCCACCAGCGCGTCGCTCGCGAGATCCTGGCGGAAGCGTCCCGGACAGGACCAGATCATCGGGACCCGCACCAGCCCGTCGAAGAAGCGGCAGCCCTTCAGCACGAGGCCGTGGTCGCCGAGCATCTCGCCATGGTCGGAATGGTAGAGGATGATGGTGTTCTCGAGCTGCCCTGTCGCGCGCAGCGCATCCAAGATGCGCGCGACCTGCGCGTCGATATGCTCGATCATCGCGTAGTAGTTCGCCTTGACCTGGAGCGCGTCGTAGTCGTCGGGCACATGGGACGCGACCTTATCATGGTCGCGCACCGCGGGCGGCGGGGCAGGGGCTGCGGTGCGGCGGATGGTGGGGTCCACCGGTTTCTTCTGCTGCTGGTCGATGCGCTCGAAGTCACGCCAGCGCTCGGCATCCGAAGCCCGCCACAGCGGCAGCGGCAGCTTCGATGCGTCCATCCGCGCCAGCGCCTCGGGCGGCGCGTCGAAGGGGGCGTGGGGGTCGAAGAAATTGAGCGAAAGGCACCACGGCCCGTCGCGCCGGTCGGTGACGAAGCGCACCGCCATCTCGCCGCACCAGGTGGATTGGTGGAACTCCGCCGGCACGCCGGGGCCGCAGAAGGCGCCCTTGTCGCGGTACAGCGCCTGCGGGTCCACGCGCTTCTCGTGCCGGAGCCAGTGTTCATAGGCATCGCCGCGCGCGGCGTCCGGCGTTGGGTGGTGGTTCCAGTGGAAGACGCGGTAGCCGTCGTCGGTGCGCTTCTCATGGTACTTGGCGGCCGAGAGGTGCAGCTTGCCGATCAGGCCGCAATCATACCCCGCATCGGCCAGCAGCTTCGTCACCAGCACCTCGCCGGGCGGGAAGTGGGCGTTGCCGTTGCGGTAGACATGGTGGCTTGCCGGGTAGCGCCCCGTCAGCATGGAAGCGCGCGAGGGCGTGCAGATCGGCGACTGGGTGTAGGCACGCCGGAACGCTGTCCCGCCATCGCAGAGCGAATCCACCGCGGGCGTGCGGATATGCGGGTTGCCGAGCGCGCCGATGGTGTCCCAGCGCTGCTGGTCGGTGCAGATCCAGAGGATGTTGGGGCGGCCGCCGGGTGTGGTGCGGGGCATCATTCGACCCGCACCTGCGCGACGCGCACGGCATCCGCCCATTGGGCCCGCTGCGCGTCGAGAAGCCGGGCGAAGTCATCCGGGCTGCCGGGGGCGGCCGCCGCGCCGAAGTCGCGCAGCCGCGCCTGCACCTCCTCCAGCGCGAGCACGGCGCGGATTTCGGCGTTCAGCCGCGTGACGATCGCATCCGGCACGCCGGAGGGGGCGGAGATGCCGAACCAGCCTGGCGCGGCGAAGCCCGGAAGGCCGGCCTCGTCGGCGGTCGGCACGTCCGGCCAGGTGGCGATGCGCGGGCTGCCGGCGACCATCAGCGGCCGCACGCGGCCACCCTGCACCTGGCCCGCGGCTTCGAGCGGGCTTGCGATCATCGCGTCAACGCGCCCCGCGGCCAAATCCGCCACGGCCGGCCCGCCGCCGCGATAGGGGACGTGCGTCACATCGATGCCGGCGCGCAGCTTCAGCAGTTCGAAGGCCACATGCGGCAGGGATCCGTTGCCGGGCGAGGCGTAGTTGAGCGCGCCGGGCCGCGCCTTCGCGAGTGCCACGAATTCCGCGAGGTTGCGTGCCGGCAAGTCGGCGCGCACCACCAGCGCGTTCGGCGCCAGCACCAGCAGCGCGACCGGGCGGAAGTCGCGCACCGGGTCGTAGGGCAGGTTCGGATAGGCGAATTGCGTGATGACGAAAGGCGGCGGGGTCAGCAGCAGCGTGTAGCCATCCGCCGCGCTCCGCGCGACCTCCTGCGTGCCGATCACCGTCGCGGCGCCGGCGCGGTTCTCCACCACCACCGGCCGGCCCAGCCTGGCGGAGAGATGGTTGGCGACCAGCCGCGCCGAGACGTCGGAAGACCCGCCGGGCGCGAAGGGGACGACGATGCGAAGGGATCGGTTGGGCCATTCGCCCTGCGCCCGAGCGGCAACCGGCAGCGCGAGCGCCGGGGCGGCGGCAAGCAGGCCGCGCAGCATCGCGCGGCGATGGGGGCGCATCGCGTCGGGCATCGCTTCCTCCTGTGGTCTTTCTCTGCCCCCTTATTTGGCAAGGTGGCCTGACCAGTTGATCCATGCTGGCCAGGATGCGAAACCTTTGTCAACGAGGTCGCCAACCGGAATGCCCTTCGAGCCTATCGAGCCACGCCGCCTGTTCCGTCGCATCGCCGAGCAGCTTGCGGCGATGATCGCACGCGGCGACCTGCCGCCCGGCAGTCGCCTGCCCGGTGAACGCGACCTCGCGACGCGGCTGAATGTCAGCCGGCCCTCCCTGCGGGAGGCGCTGATCGCGCTCGAGCTCGAAGGGTTGGTCGAGGTGCGCGGCGGTTCCGGCGTCTATGTACGCGCACCTGCGCCCGCCCCGCCCGGTGCCGCGGCCGATGCGCCCGGCCCCTTTGACGTGCTGGAGGCGCGCGCGGTGGTGGAGCCTGAATGCGCGGCGCTGGCCGCGCGCCGCGATGCCGTCGCCCGTTCCGCCGTCGCCGAGGCCTTTGCGCGGCTCGCCGCGTCCCGTGCCGCCGGGCTTTCCGATGATGAGACGGATCGCGCCTTCCACCTTGCGATCGCGGAGGCGTCGGGCAACGCGGCCTTGGCGCGCCTCGTCGCGGTGCTGTGGCGCGACCAGGGCGCGCCGCTGGCCAGTCGGTTGACCGATCTCGCTGTCTCGCCAGCGCGGCGGCGCGACAATCTGGCCGAGCACGCCGCGATCGCGGAGGCCATTGCGGCCGGCGACCCCACCGCCGCGCGGGCGGCCATGCGGCGCCACCTCGTCGCCGTGCGCCGCGCGCGGCTCGCAGCGCTGGAAGCCGGATGAGCCCGCCCTGCTGCGTGCCGCATGGCGCGCGCGAGCCACAGGACCCGGCGCCTGCCGACGTGCCGCGCGCGACCGGCCCGGCGCGAGATATGGCGCTCATCGTGCCGATCCCGGGCGGCACCGCGACGCTCGGCACTGACGCGCCTGTCTTCCGGGCCGATGGGGAAGGGCCGGCGCGGCGGGTGACGATCAGGTCCTTCCGCATGGATGCCCATGCGGTGACGAACCGCCGCTTCGCCGCCTTCGTCGCCGCGACGGGCCATGTGACGGAAGCCGAGCGCTTCGGCTGGTCCTATGTCTTCCGCCCCTTCATCCCCGCCGGCATCGCGGCGCCCGCGCCGGAAGGCACGCCGTGGTGGGGGCAGGTGCAGGGGGCCTGTTGGGCCGCGCCGGAGGGGCCGGCGTCTTCCATCGCCGAGCGCCTCGACCATCCTGCCGTCCACGTCGCCTGGACCGACGCCGCGGCTTTCGCGGCCTGGGCGAGCGGCCGCCTGCCCAGCGAAGCCGAATGGGAGCATGCCGCGAAGGGCGGCGATGATGCCGCGCGCTTTCCCTGGGGCGCGGCCGAGCCCGACGACGCGAATGCGCTGTGCAACATCTGGCAGGGCGAGTTCCCGCGTCGGAACACCCAGGCGGATGGCTGGGTCGGCACGGCCCCTGTCGATGCCTATGCGCCCAATGGCTACGGCCTGTTCAACGCCTGCGGCAATGTCTGGGAATGGTGCGCCGACGCGTTCCGTGTGCGCTCCCTCACCGGCGCGGCGAAGCAGCGGAACGCGGCGGCGATGGCCGAACGGGAGCGCGTGATGAAGGGCGGTTCCTACCTCTGTCATCGCAGCTACTGCTACCGCTACCGCATCGCCGCGCGCGCCGGGCGCAGCCCCGATACCTCCGCCGGCCATACGGGCTTCCGCATCGCCTACGACGCGTGAGGACCTGCGGCGCATGAGGTCGCAAAAACCGGTGCACCGGTATTGCGGTGTGTCGCGGCCTGGGCCACGCTCCCCTCATGCCTCGCCCGCGGCTCGCGGCCGCCCCGACGCCCGACCTTTGCCTGCCGCCCCCGGATCGCAGCCGGCCGGCGCCGGAGCAACTCTATGGCGCGCTGCGTCGGGCCATCCTTCGGCTCGACCTGCCGCCCGGCGCCCCCGTGCCGGAGCCCTTCATCGCCGCCCGCATGGGCGTCAGCCGCACGCCGGTGCGCGAGGCGTTGCGCCGCCTGCGCGAGGAAGGGCTGGTGGATGTGCTGCCGAACCTCGGCAGCTTCGTCGCCCGCATCTCCCGCGCGCGGCAGGAGGAGGCGGTGACGTTGCGGCTGCTGCTGGAAGCGGAGGCCGCCGGCCGGCTCGCCGCCTTGGGGCCCGGGCCGCGCCCTGCACTTGGCCGCCTGGTGGCGGCGCAGCGCGACGCGCTGGCCGAATATGGGCGCGATGCCGTCTATGCGCTGGATGAGGCCTTCCACGCCGCATTGTTCGAGGCCGCCGGCCTGCCGCTGATGTGGGCCGCCTGCCGCGGCGCGCGCGCGCATATGGAGCGCCTGCACCACGCCGCGGCGAGCGCGCCCGACCGCGTGGCCGCCGCCGTCGCTGCCCACGCCGCCATCCTCGCGCGGATCGAGGCCGGCGACGCGCCGGGCGCGCGGGCGGCCATGACCGCCCACATCGCCGCGAACGCAACCGACCTGGCCGACCTCGCGCGGCTGCATCCCGATTGGCTGAGCCCATGACCAACCCGCCCCGCATGCTCGGCATCACCGTGATGCCGGAATTCCTGCAGACCGAGGGCGCGGAGGCGGTGCTCGACAACCTGCAGCGCCGCGCCGGCGCGACGGCGATTGCCACCTCGCCCTATGTGCTGGCCCCGGCGCCGGATGGGCAGGGCGGGCGGGAGCCGCCGATCGATGCGGGCGCGGGCGGCGTCAGGCTGCTGGACCGGCCGCTCTGGGGACGGCGGGAGCTTTGGGTGCGGACCGCGCCGGCCTTCGTGCCCGACCTGTCGCTCTATGCCGGGCTGCGCTACCGCCCCGCACCGCCGGATGCGCTGACGGCGGAGCAGGGGCCGCGCATTGCCGCAGCGATTGCAGAGGCGAAGCGGCGCGGGCTTCAGGTGCATCTGCAGGTCCAGGCGGCGATTCCGCCCGGCTATCGCGTGCAATTCGGCGGCGCCGCGCCAGAGGACCGGCCCTTGCTGCCGGACGGATCCGAATTGCCGGGCCGGGTGGATGCCAATGCCTCGCTCGCCGCCCCGGCGGTGCGCGACTATCTCTGCGCGCTGCTGCGCGACCTCGCGCGCGCCTATCCGGAGGTGGATGCGATCCGCCTCGACTGGCCGGAATACCCGCCCTACGCGCTTGGCGCCGCGTTGTTCGACTTCTCGGCGCAGGCCGAGGCGCTGGCCGTGCAACTCGGCTTCGATGTCGCGACGATGCGGCGCGATGCGCTGGCGGTGCTCGGCGCGATCCGGGACGGCAGCGCGGCGCGGGCGGTGCTAGCGGCACGCGGCGGCGGTGCGGCGGATGGCATCCTGCGGCTGTTGCGCGCGCGGCCCGGCCTGTTGGAACTCGCCCGGTTCAAGGCCGCCCTCGTCACCCGCTTCGTGGGCGAGGCGGCGGCCGCGCTACGAGAGGCGAGCGGCGGGCGCATCGCCCTCATCCCGCAAGGCTTTCCGGCCCCCTTCAATGTCCTGAGCGGCTTCGACCCGGCGGCGTTGGCGCCGCTGGTGCCGGGCATGGGCGTGAAGCTCTACACCATGCACTGGCCGATGATCCTGCGCTTCTGGGCCGAAGCGCTGGGCCGCCCCGATGACCCGGCGCTGCTGCTGGCGTTGGCGGAGGTGCTCGACCTGGTTGATGGCGAGATGGATGCGGAACTGCTGCGCTACCCCGAGCCCGACCGCGCACACCCGGTCGGTGCGGCCGCGCAGGCGCGCAAGATCGCCGCGGCGCGCGCGGCGGCGGGCGCGACGCCGGTCTTCGCCTTTGCGCACAGCTACGGCCCCGTGGAGGACGTCGCGGCACGCTTCGACATCGCCTGGCGCGCTTCGGGCGGAAGCGTCTTCGTCAATCGCTACGGCTACCTGTCCGACGCCAAGCTCGACGCCATCGGCGCCATCGCGCGCGGCACGCTGAAGGGAGACACCGCATGACCAACCTGCTTCGCCCCGACCGTCGCGGGCTGCTCGGCCTCACGGCCGCGGCGCTGCTGCCGCTGCCCGCCCGCGCGCAGGCCGCCTGGCCTGAGCGCAACATCACGCTGATCGTGCCCTTCGCGCCGGGCGGGGCGAGCGACATGATCGCGCGGCTGGTGGCCGAAGCGCTGGCCCCGCGCATTGGCCGCGCGGTGGTGGTGGAGAACCGGCCCGGTGGTGCGGCCAATATCGGCGTCGGCGCACTCGCCCGCTCGGCGCCCGATGGGCACACGATCGGCATCGTCAGCCTGACGACGATGGGCATGAATCCCTGGCTCTACGCCGACCGGCTGCCTTTCGACCCGGCGCGCGACTTCGCCTTCATCTCCAACGGCGCGATCACGCCGAACGTGCTGGTGGTGAACCCGCGCAAGATCCCCGCCGCGACGCTGCCGGAACTCGTCGCCTGGCTGCGCGCCAATCCCGGCCGCGCCAATTTCGGCTCCTCTGGCGCGGGCTCGGCGATCCATGTGGCGATGGAGGTCTTCCTGGCCGCCGCGGGGCTGACCGCGACGCATGTGCCCTATCGTGGCTCCGGCCCGATGATGACAGACCTGATCGGCGGGCAGATCGACATGGCGGTGGATGGCGCGGCCGTCGCCTGGCCGCATGTGCAGGCGGGGTCGGTCCGCGCGCTGGCCACGACGGGCGCGCGGCGTGCCTTCTTCGCGCCCGACCTGCCGACGCTGGCCGAGACCTGGCCAGATGCGATCGTCGATCCCTGGCACGGCTTCGCCGCCCCCGCCGGCACGCCGCGTGCGGTGGTGGAGCGCCTGTCGCGCGAGATCCAGGCCGTGCTGCGCGACCCGGCGACGGAACAGCGGATGCGCGCACAGGTGATGGTGCCCGCCCCGATGGAGCCCGACACCTTCGCCGCCTTCGTGGAGACGGAGCGGCGCCGCTACGGCCCGGTGATCCAGCGCGCCAACATCCGCCCGGACTGACCCGGCTCCGCACGGCATGACGCTGCCGGGGACGCTCCCGTGGGTGGAGCCGATCTCGGACGCGATACATGGCCGGCGCACCGAGTTCCCATCTGTGGGGTTGCGCCGGCAAGATCGGCAGAATCATGCGCGGCGCGGTGCCGGTGGCGCCGCGCCCCATCCGACATGACATGACGTATCGAGGGGATGGGGCCGCTTGCGCCCGGCTCGGCTGGGCGCCAAGATCATGCACGATGCAGGATGCACGAACACTGACCCGGGTCGGATTGGCGCAGCAGGTCCGCGCACGCCTGCTCGAACGCATCATGGATCGCGACCTGCCGCCCGGCGCCCGGCTGAACATCGACGCGCTGGCGCGGGACATGGGCGTCAGCTCCTCACCCCTTCGCGAAGCCCTCGCGGCCTTGGCGGCGCGCGGCCTGGTTCGCAACGAGGCCTTCCTCGGCTTCTCCGTCGCGCCGATGCCGGATGCCGAGTTCCTGCACGCCATGTTCGATACCCGCCTGCGCCTGGAACCCTGGCTGGCGGCATGCGCGGCGCGGCACATCACCCAGGCGCAGCTCGTGGAGTTGCGCGGCGCGCTTGCCCGCATGGCGCCAGAGGCGCGCCAAGGCCCCTGGCAGCGGCACAATGCCCATGCCGCCGCCGATGAAAGCTTCCACGACATGATCGCGCAGGCGTCCGGAAACGCACCCGCGCGCCAGGCGCTCGCGGCGTTGAACGCGCAGATCCATGTCTCGCGACTCTACCTTGCCGTTCAGACCGGTGCGGAGAAGACGGCGGCGGAGCACCAGCGCCTGCTTGCTGCCCTGGAGGCCCGCGACCCCGCGGCCGCCGAGGCGGCGATGACTGCCCATCTCGAAGGTTCCCGGGAGCGCCTCGTCCCATGACCCAATCGGCTTCGGCCCCGCCCGCCGATACGGCGGCGCGCATCGCACGCATCCGCCTGCATCCTTTGCTGTACAGGATGCCCGACAGCCACGCCTACGGCATGGCCCGTGGCCTGACCGCCGCGCGCGGCGCCACCCTGGTCGAGATCGAGACCAACACCGGTGTCACCGGCTGGGGCGAGGCCTGGGGCCCGCCGGACTTTCCCGCCGCCTATCTGGGCATGGTGGAAGCGCGCTGGCTTGGCGCGCGGCTGACCGACCATGCGGCGCTGTTCCACACGCTGATCGCCCAGAACTACCATTTCGGCGTGCAGAACGGCCTGATGGCGCTGCTCTCCGGCCTCGACATCGCCATCCACGACGCGCTCGGCAAGGAACTGGGCCTGCCCGTCCACGCGCTGATCGGCGGCCGCGCGCGCGAGGAGGTGCTGTGCTACGCCTCGGGTGGCTACTTCACCGCCGACCCGGCGCGCGCGCTCGAAACCCAGCTTGGCCGCTTCACCGGCTTCCCGGCCTGCAAGATTAAGATCGGTCGTGGTGCTGCGGACGACGCGTCCCGCGTCAGGCTGGTTCGCGACGCGCATGGCCCGGCGATGCGCATCTTCGTGGACGCGAATGGCAACTACACGCTCGACCAGGTCCTCGCCTCCATGCGTGCGCTGGAGGGGCTCGACATCGGCTGGTTCGAGGAACCGCTCGCGCCGGCCGAGGAGGAAGGCTACCGCCTGCTGCATGCCCGCGCGACCATCCCTGTTGCGACCGGCGAAGCGCTCTACACCGCCTTCGCCTTCGACCGCCTGCTGGCACCGCGCGCGATGGACGTAGCCCAGCCCGATCTCGCGCTGGTGGGCGGGCTGAGCCAGGGGCGGCTTATTTCCCAGCTCTGCACCCTGCGGCATGCGCGCCTTTCGCCGCATGTCTGGGGCAGCGGCCTGGGCCTCGCGGCGGCGGTGCATCTGGTCGCCGCGCATCCCGCCTATCCCGCCACCACCAACGAGGCGGATCCGCCCTGGGTCGAGTACGATGTCGCGGACAACCCGCTGCGCGATGAGATCCTGCTGGCGCCGCTGCGCCCCGTGCAGGGGCGCATCCCCGTGCCGGATGCGCCGGGCCTTGGCGTGGAGCCTGACCGCGCCGCCCTCGCGCGTTTCCGCCCAAGGTGAGCGGAGCCTTTCCCC
>JBIIRI010000097.1:0-13551 GCA_044341625.1 Roseomonas sp. | reverse complement strand
CTTCGTGGTGCTGGCTGCACGGCGCGGCTACTTCGTCGCGCCTGTCTCGGTCGAGGATGCGCGGGAGATCTGGCACCTGCGCCGCACTCTGGAACCGATGGCGATCGCGGTGTCCGTCCCGCGTGCGGGCGGCGCACATTTCGCGCGGGCCGAGGCGCTGTTGCGCGACCTGGCGCGCACGGATAACCACCTGGCCTGGATGCGCCTGAACTGGGCCTTCCATGCCGCGCTCTACGAGGCTGCTGAACAGCCTCGGCTGCTGGACTTCATCCAGTCGCTCTGGGCGAACGTGATCCGCTATTGCGCGATGCTGGCCGTGAAGGAGACACCCTACGTCCGCAGCGGCGAGCACGCCGGGATCCTCGCCGCATATCGCGCCGGCGAGGCAGTGGCGGCGGAGAGGTTGGTCGTGCGCCACATGGACGATGTCGAGCGTCGCCTGTTGCGCGTGCTGCGGAAGGGCTGATGCGCACCGGCCTAGCGCGTGCTGCGCCCGCCATCCACTGGCAAGGCAACGCCGGTGACGAAGGACGCGTCTTCGCTGGCCAGGAAGGCAACCGCGGCGGCGACTTCCTCCGGCCGGCCGTAGCGGCCCATCGGGTGGCGCGCGACGGAGGCGGCGCGCAGGCGTGCCCCGTCCGGGCTTCCGGCGAGGAAGCCATCGGCCATCGGCCCCTCGATCGTGCCGGGACAGACGGCGTTGACGCGGATGCTCTCGGCGGCGTGGTCGAGCGCCATCGCATAGGTCAGCGCCACCACGCCCCCCTTGGTTGCGGCGTAGGCCGCCATCCCCTGGTTGCCGCGCAGCCCGACGACGGAGGCGATGTTGACAACGCTGCGCCCGGCGCCCCGCCGAAGCAGCGGCAGCATCGCCCGGCAGCCGAGGAAGGCGCCGGTCAGGTTGACAGCCAGAAGGTGCTGCCAGTCTGCGACCGCTGTGTGCTCGACATCGCCCATGGCCAGCACGCCCGCGCAGTTGACCAGCGCGTCGAGGCGGCCATGCGCGGCCTCGACGCGCATCGCGAGCGCCGCCCAGGACGCGTCCTGCGTGACGTCGAGCAGCGCATCCACCCTGTCATCACGCATCGCGCGGTCGCAGCCCACGATGGTCGCGCCCTCGGCGGCGAGCCGGTTGCGGATGGCGCCGCCGATCGCGCCGGCCGCGCCTGTCACCAACACCACGTGCCCGTCAAATCGCCGCACCGGATCCACCTTCGCCTGTCCGGACCACTCTGCCACGCAGCGCCGCGTGATGACCACGCGGCGATATCTCACCGAGGGAGGATAACATGACCGCATTTACCCGTCGTATGCTCGGCGGTCTGGCCGCTGGCGCCCTGTTGCCCACCGTGGCATCGGCGCAGGCTCCGTGGCCTCAGCGACCGTTGCGCTGGATTGTGCCGTATGCCGCCGGTGGCGGGTCGGACTTCCTGGCCCGCACGCTGGCCGCCGCCGTGGGCAATGCGATCGGTCAGCCCATCGCGGTCGAGAACCGCGGCGGCGGCGCGACGATCCCGGCCACCCAGATGGCCGCGCAGTCCGCGCCGGACGGCTACACGCTGCTGTCGGCTGACCTAACCGCGCTCGTCATCACGCCGGCAATGGCGCGGCGGCTGCCCTACGACCCGATCCGCGATTTCCGCCCTGTCGCGCCCATCGCGCGCTTTCCCTATGTGATCCTCGTGCATCCCGATGTGCCCGCGCGTAGCGCGGCAGAACTCATCGCGCTTGCGCGGGCCCGGCCGAACACGCTGAACTTCGCGCATGCTGGCACCGGCACCCCGAACCACCTCGGCACGGAGCGGCTGATCCGTGCCACCGGCATTCAGGTCACCCAGGTTTCCTACCGTGGCGGCGCGCCGGCGGTGACTGATCTCGTCGCCGGCGTGGTGCAGGCCAGCGTCAGCGACTACGCCTCCGCCGCGCCGGCGATCCAGGGCGGCCGCGTGCGCGCGGTGGGCATTCCGGCGCCGCAGCGCCTCGATCTGCTGCCTGACGTGCCGACGCTCGCCGAGCAGGGCATCAACGGCGCGGACGTCTATTCCTGGCAGGGCGTGGCGGTGCCGGCCGGCACGCCGGATGCGGTCGTCGCGCGGCTGCAGGCCGAGCTCGAGCGCGCACTGCGCAACCCGGAGATCGCACAGCGCCTCCGGTCGGTCAGCCTCGAGCCCTTCCCAGGGTCCAGCGAGCAGATGCGCGACCTGATCGCAAGCGAGACGGCGGTCTGGGGGCCCCTGATCCGCGAGCTTGGTATCACCCTAGACAGCTGACGAGGCGAAACGGCTCACGCAGGAGCACGCGCTGTCACTCAGATGAAATGGGAGCCGAGTGCTTAAGCGGTGCAAGATTGGATCTATCGGTGGGAGGACGGGGCAACCCGCGCCTCTCACGGGATTGGTCGTGGCACCTGGCGGAGCAGTGAGAACCGGGGAACGAAGGTCTTGGTACGTGCGGTTGCTCACTACGCTCTTTCGGATGCACTGCCAGAGCTGGGCGGCACGCTTGCGCGACTGGAAATCGATGGCGCAACCACCGCAACGTTGCGCAATGCCGTTAGGGTGCGCGTTACGGTGATACGTGACAGGCCCAGGTAGTTCGCGATCTCCTCATGCGTGAGTGGCAGCCGCCCGCGCGGGCCGCCCGGTTCGCGCTGCAGCCGCCCGAGTAGGTCCAGCAGGCGCTCACGCGCCGGCAGCGCCGACACCTCAATCAGCCGGTACGCCAGCGAACGCTGCTTGGCGGCAAGGATGCGGATGAGGCAGAGGCCGATCCGCGCATCCGTGGCCATCGCGGCCGTCAATGCTCTTGCTCGGTATTCGCGCAGCCGCAGCGGCGAAAGCGCCTCCACCGTCACCAGCCGGGGGCTGCCCTCCAAAGCCGTGCCCTCGCCGAACAGGCTCCCCGGCCCCATTATCTCGACCAAGCGCTCGGCACCTGACGACGCGACCGCTGATGCCTTCGCCAGGCCCTCTTCGATCAGGAAGAAGCTCTCACTCGGCTCGTCGCGGCGAAACACCACCTCGCCGCCCGGCAGCCGGCGCGCCGCGCCCAGGTTAGCGGTCACAGCTGTCCATTCGCGCAGCAGCGGCGCGGGCATCTTCCAGGTGGCCCGCGCGGCCTGACTGCACTTCTCGGCCATCTCCCCCCAATCTCCGTGTTCTTGGTATCGCGCGATACAGCATCGCTCGACAGAGCGTGGCAAGCAGGCTCCACCGCATCCCCGGAGGGAGGTCCGCATGACAAGCCCCGCATTGCCGCGCCGTATCGCCGCGGCGCTGCTCGCTGCCGCCGCGCTCATCCGCCCCGCGCAGGCGCAAAGCTGGCCGACGCGGCCGGTGCGCATCGTCATCCCCTATCCCCCGGGCGGTCCCAGCGACTTCATCGCTCGCCTAATTGCCGAAGTGTTCCAGGCGCAGACTGGCCAGCCGCTGGTATCGGACAACCGCGGCGGCGGCAACGCGACCATCGGCACCACCGCGGTCGCGCAAGCGCCCGCCGATGGCGGCATGGTGCTGCTCGCCACCAGCCAGACGCATGCGATCAACCTCAGCGTCATGGACAGCGTGCCCTACCGCCCGATCGAGGACTTCACGCCGATCGCCGGCCTGGTCGCCTTGCCGCATGTGCTGGTGGTGCCCGCCGGCTCGTCGGCGCGCGATCTCGCGGGGCTGCTGGCCATGTTGCGCGCCGCGCCCGACCGCTACAACCACGGCTCCACCGGCAATGGCACGGGCGGGCACCTCGGCGGCGCGATGCTGATGCGGGTGGCCGGCGTATCCTCAACCCATGTCCCCTTCCGCGGCGCCGCGCCGATGGTCACCGAGCTGCTAGCCGGCCGGGTGGACTACGCCATCGCCACGCTGGCCAGCGTGATGCCGCATATTCGCTCGGGGGCGCTGCGGCCGCTCGGCGCCGCCTCCCCGAACCGGCTCGCGCAACTACCAGATGTCCCGACGCTGGCCGAGCAGGGCGTGCGCGGTGTGGAGCTGGATGCTTGGTACGCGCTGTTCGGCCCGGCCGGGCTGCCTGCGGAGGTGGTCGGCACCCTGGCACGGATCGCCGCCGCCACTCTCGACCAACCGGCCATGGTCGAGCGGCTGCATGCCGCCGGCTTCGTGCTCTGGCGCCGGTCCCCGGAGGAGCTGCGCGCGACCCTCCCTGGTGAGATCTTACGCTGGGGAGAGTTCGTGCGCACCGCTGGTGCCCGGGCGGAATAGGCTTCCATGCGGCCGCTGCGCTTCGCCACCTTGGGGCCTGCCGGCACCAATTCTGACCACGCGACGCGTCGCTACCTCGACTTTCATGGCATCGTGGCGGAGGTGGTTCTGGTGCGCAGCTACCTCGACGCGCTGAAGGCGCTGCGCGCGGGCGAGATCGACCACATCGTGCAGGTCTGCGCGCATCCCGACGTCGCCGAGACGATCGAGCGGCACCATGCCGAGGTGTTCCTGGTGGACAGCTTCATCGCGCCGACCAAGCCGATGGGCGTGCTGTCCCGCTCTGAGGTCGCCGAGCCGCGCTCGGTCGGGTTGATGGTGGCGACGAAGGGGTATTTCGACGTTTCCCGCTGGGAGGTGAGGGTTGAGGAGATCTCGAACGCCGAGGTCGCGCGCGGCCTGCTGGAAGGACGCTACGATTCCGGCTTCACTACGCTAGACTTGATGGACGCGCATCCTGGGCGCTTCCGGCTCGAGCGGCGCATCGGCGAGGTCGACGTGGTCTGGCTGGTTTACGGACGCGACCGCGTGCGGCAGGGCGATATCACGGCATGGCGCGACAGCCCGCTTGGCCGCGCGATGCGGCAGGAAGATCTTCCGCGCAGGAAGGTGGTGGAAAAAGACGGAGCAGAGCGCGATGAATGATGACAGGCTCGGCTGCGTCCCGCTCACGATGCATTTGGGCGGCGACCTGAGCATCCATAACGTCGCGACTGAAGTCACCCATCACCCCGGCGGCTGGGCTGGCCGCTACAGGCGCGACGCGATGGCGACAGCCAGCGCCCGCGGGATGCAAAACGCAACGCCGAGCGACGATCTGCGAAGCGCGCTATGACGGCCCTTGTGCCCTTACCACCGAACGCGAACGCCTCGTCGCACCAGTTGTACGGCGCGCACCTCGTACTGCTGTCGGCCGCCTCAATCGCCGTCGTACCAACCGCGGCCCGGCTCGCCTTTGAGGCGGGGAGCAACACGCTGACCGTGGCGACGCTGCGAGGCGTGATTGGCGTTGCACTCATGGCGGCGGTGACCGTCATCTCTCGCCAGTCCTTCAGCGTTCCACGGGCGGCGCTGCTGCCCTGTATCGCAGCCGGGCTTGCCTACGCGCTCATGTCCTACGGCTTCGTCGGCTCGGTCGCCTACATTCCGGTCAGCCTCGCCGTGCTCGTCTACTTCACCCACCCGCTGTTGCTCGCCGTCCTCGCCCATCGCCGCGGAATCGAGCCCCTCACCAGCCGGAAACTGGGGCTGGGGGTTGCGGTGCTGACTGGACTGGCGCTCGCGCTCGGCCCCGCCCTTGGCGGGCTGGACGCGATCGGGGTAGGGCTCGCCGCCGTCGCTTCCGTCGCGGTCTGCGCGATGATCCTGTTCAGCGCCCGCGCCCAGCGCCACGCGACAAGCACGCAGGTGAACCTCCACATGACGGCGGTGACGGTCATCGTCTTCGTTGCTGTCACCACGACAGCCGGCGCCTGGTCATTCCCCACCAGCATGCTCGGCTGGCTCGGTGTGGCCGTAGCGGGCGTTGGCGTGACGGTCGGCCTCCTCGCCTTCTTCGCCGCGTTCCGCATCATCGGCCCGGTCCGCGCGACGATGATCAGCAACGTTGAGCCACTGCTCGGCATCCTTGTCGCCGTGGCCGTCCTCGGTGAACGGTTCAGCCCTGCCCAGTGGGCCGGCGTCGGCGTGGTCGTCGCGGCTCTCGTGCTCTTCGAGGCGCCAGTGCGACGGCGTCCGCTGCAGAGGCCAGAATGATGGGAGACAACTGACCTGGGCAAGCGCCCCTCGCGCCTCATTTCCCCTGGTGGAGTACGACTTTGACCTTCCTGCATGCCTGGGATCCGTCTGGAGTGAGAGAGTTGGCATCCTGCCGCACCATCGCAGCCCGTAGAGTCCGGGGCTGAGAGGGACACGCCTGCCGAAAACACGCGCGCGTCCCGGAGATAGGGGGGCTTCGATGCTCTTGCGCGCCCCGAGCCATGATCGCGCCCCACGCCCAGCATCATCGCAAATACAGAAAAAGGCCAAACCTCGCGGCGCGCAGGGTGGCGCGACCTGCAAGGTTGTGGCCGATGTGGGGACTATCGGCAGTCGTGTGATAAAACGCCAAGCACATCAAAGCATCGAGTGCGCTTTATGGCGGAGGCGGTGCGACCAGTTACACGCGGTCCCTCGCAGGTTTTCGCGCGGCTTCGATGGCGTCCCGAGAGACTGTGCGATCCATAGCGAAAAGTAGCGTAGCGGTGCGAACCGGAGCGAAGCTGGCGGAGGAAGTGCGCCCGGATTCGAACTGTCGCCGCGCTGCCAGGGGCGGGCGCCGCGATCACGCCCGCCAGTGGGAATACGTGTGGGGTTCGTAGAGATCGTTTCAACGGCTTCGGTAGACTGTTGGCTTGATGGACAGGGCTGCGCGTTGCCCACAATCCCTAGATCCCCATCTGCCGCAGCGCTATTGAAGACGGACAGGCTCGCGTCTCCGCCAACGAAGTTACAGCGGAGCCCGGCGTCAGAGATGCTGACGAAGCCATCCATGCGCGCATCCAGATCCGCAGCCAATGCATCAAGATATCGCCACGAAAACTGAAACCACGTTGGCGAATGGCACGCTGCGATATCGGCAAGGCAGGGCCCCGAGAGGCCCCGCCATATTCCCACTGTGTTCTGGATCGCCCGGTCAAGCGTAGCGCCGCTGTGCCTCCCGCAGATGTCCCGAGGGCAGCGCCTCCAGCCCAGGGTCGGGCGGCAGCTCCACGCCGAAATGCCGCTGCAGTGTCTCGGCGATGACCTCATAGCAGGACCCGATCCGCACTACCTCCATTGTCCGGAAGTCGATCATGGTGGAGGAGCGACGATAGCGGTGGAACTTCTGCAGTCCATAATCCACGACCACGTCGGCGACGGCACGGATCTCCGGCTGGACGTCCTCGGCCCGGAAGCGGGTGCCGGTGCCGGTGAGATTTGCCGAGGAGCCGAATAGCGGCTGGCCTGCCGCCGTGGCTTCCTCTGTCACCGCGCGCAGGAAGTTGCCGGCGTTGAGCAGCATCGCCAGCGTCCCGCCATCGGTGCTGGCGGCCAGCGCTTCCTCGCCCAGGGCGCGGAGCAGCGGGTGGTCCTGACGGAAGCCGGCGACGACGGCAACCGGCAGGTCGTGATCCTCTACCAGGCAGCGCACCATGTCGCGCCCGCGCCCATCCAGCAGGTGTAGCTCGTCATGCAGTGCCAGGTTGCCGAGCATGGCGTTCCGCTTGTGGGCGCCGCGGCCCTTGGCGCGGAACAGCCGCATCAACGCATCCTGGCACCCGCCGATGCCGGCATAGCCGACATCCATCGGGATGATCGCGACGCCGCCCCCCTGCACCGCCCGAACCACGCGGCGTGCATCGCCCGCGATTTCCAGCCTGCTCATCGGCTCATCCCAGGTTCAGGTTCAGGCCGGGCAGGATCGGCGCCCAGCGGTCGCGCTCCGCGCGCAGCATCGCTGCCGCTTCGTCCGGCGAGGAGGGAATGATCTCGAATCCAACTCGGGTCAGCTGATCGCGTAGCGCCGGCTCGTTCAGCGTCTCCACCGTCGCGGCGTGCAGGGCCTGTATCGCCTCGCGCGGTGTCGCGGCCGGGGCGAGCACCAGGAAGCGCAGCGCGTTGACCACGCGCGGCAGCCCTTCCTCGGCCGTGGTCGGAACATCGGGCGCGGCGGCAGAGCGGCGCGACGACAGCACCGCATAGGGCCGCAGCGTGCCAGCCGCGAAGTGCTGGGTGACGGAGCCCAGGCTGAACACGCCCATGTGAACATGCCCCGCCAGCACGTCGTTCATCGCCGGTCCGCCGCCACGGTATTCGGCCTGGACCATGCGGATACCCGCTTCGCGTGCCAGCAGTTCGAAGCCCAGATGGTGCGGTGAGCCGATGGAGGGGTTGGCGAAGGAGAAGCGGTCCGGGTTGGCGCGGGCGAGCGCCACGAAGTCCCGCAGCGTTCGCGCCGGCACGGCAGGGTTCACCGCGACCACCAGCGGCGTCTCGGCCATGTAGCCGATCGGCGTGAAGTCTCGGAACAGGTCGTAGGGCATGTTCCGGTACAGCATCGGAAAGTACGAAATGTTGTCTGCGTTGATGACCAGCGTGTGCCCGTCCGGCGCGCTGCGGGCCGCGGTCTCCATGCCGATATTCGTCGCTGCCCCGCCGCGGTTCTCGATCACCAGGGGCTGGCCCAGCTTTCCGCGCATCCGCTCGGCCCAGGGGCGCGCCAGTGTGTCTGTACCGCCGCCTGGCGGATAAGGAATGATGAGGCGCATGGGCCGGCTCGGCGTCCAGGATTGGGCGCGGGCGAGGCCTGGGGCTGCAAGTGTCACGGCAAGCGCTGCAAGGGTCGTGCGACGAAGCATCGGGGCATTCCTCCTTGCCACCTCTTCCGGGCAGCGAAGAAAGAGTTCCATAGCCCCGTGGTGAGGGCAAGGCGCGACCAAAGGGCGCCCGGAGGCGCCCCTTCCCGTGGCCTGGATGGGCCGGCCGGTCAGAAGGGCATGCAGCAAACGACATCCTCATGCGCGCGCGCCAGCGCGGTATAATACCGATTCCCATTAATCAGAATCCAAGGGCCCAATCGCGCAGTCTGATGGACATGATGCGCCAGGGCTGATCGATCAGGCGGTTCCATTGGTGGCAGCATTGCGCGACGATGTCGACTTGTTCACGGAAAAGCCGGTTCAAAAGCCAGTTGTCGCGCATGAACTGCCAGGCGTTCTCCATCACGTTGACCTCCGGGCATTTCGGTGGAGGCGGCAGGAGGGTGATGTTGTCCGGTACCACGATGTCGCCGGAGAGCGGCTATCCGGCCTGATCGAGCAGTAGTACCGCCTGCTTGTCGGGGCTGACCATGATGCTGATTTCGGCCAGGGCACGTTCATCGCCGCGGTTTTGCACAACGGCAGGATCATGGCGGGCCCGTGCACTCGTGCGCGCAGACGGCACCGAAGTTGTCAGTCGACGTGTAGCGCTGGTCTTGCGGCGCGAAGGGTCTGGTGGCGCGACTGATGCAACGAGTTGGAGCAAACAACAGACACCAAGGCCGCGCCGGCGTAGGCGTCAAGGTTGACCAGCAGCAGGGGCTTGAGGGAAAGCTCAGCTAGCGGGTAACGATCACAGCCGCGTCGCAGGCCATAGGGCCGCAGAGCCTCGAGCTCGATCTGCCCGTTTCTGTCCCCCTACAGCCGCTCGACGATCCGGAAAGCGCGGTTCAGCAGCGGGAAGCTGCTGCGCGCCGCGGCGGCCTCCTCGCCGGGCTGGTTCACCGCGCCCCAGATGGCGCGGCGGTTCGTCTCCGCCTGGGTATCGCCGGTCTCCGGGATCCAGTGCGCGTCGCGCGCAGCACCGAGCCGCCTGACGAGGCCGCGGTGAGCGTCCGCGACCTCAGCACGCGACAGCGCCGGGAGCGTGAAGGCCGCAAAGCGCGGGTTGGCCAGCGCGGGCACGACGAACTCGGCACCGGTAAGTGGATTGAGGGTGGTGGTCACGTCGGCCCTCCACCCCGCTCAACGGTCGCAATCCGTCGCTGAAGTCGTTCGCCCCAACCCTCGCCACGCACCCAGGCCAGCAAATTCTCGCGGCCGGGGGCGACGCCGTCCATAGCGCAGACACTCCGCCAGGCCAGTGCGAGCATGCAGGAAAGCACTGGCAGGCCGCCGCGGAATGGTGTGCGCAGGATTGGCGCAAGTGTCGGCATGCCCGTGCCCAACATCACGATCGCGTCCAAGCCCGCGGGGTCTACTGCCATGCTCGTCGCGCTGCCCACCCTGGTGCTGGTGGCGGCGAGCGTCTTCTTCCTGATGCGCCTCATCCCCGGAGACCCGGCGACGGTGATCCTGGGCGATGCGGCGACGGCGGAATCGGTGGCCGATCTGCGCACTGCCTATGGGCTGGACCGGCCTGTGGCCGTGCAGTTCGGGCTCTGGGTGCAGCGGGCGCTCGGCGGCGACCTCGGCCGGTCCATCACCAGTGGCGAGTCGGTGGCGGCCCTCATCCTCGACCGCTTCCAGGTGACGGCCGCCATCGTCTTCGCCTCGGTGGGGATCGCGGTGCTGCTGGCCGTGCCGCTCGGCATGCTCGCAGCCTGGAAGCAGAATTCCTGGGGCGATGTGGCGGCGGTGGCGGCGGCGACCTTCCTGCTCTCCATCCCCTCCTTCTGGCTGGGGCTGATCTTCCTGCTGGTCTTCGGGCTGTGGCTCGGCTGGGTGCCCGTCGTGGGCTACGTCACCTTCGCCGAGGATGTCTGGGGCGCGCTGCACTACATCGCCCTGCCGGTGGTGACGCTGGCGCTGATCGAGACCGGTGTGCTGATCCGCATGGCGCGGGCCTCCACGGTCGAGGTGCTGCGGCTGGACTACATCGCCCATGCCCGCGCCAAGGGCGTGCCCGAATGGCGGGTGCTGGCGCGCCACGCTTTCCCCAATGCCTTCGCGCCGACGCTGACGCTGATCGGCCTCATCATGGGCAGCCTGCTGGGCGGCATCGCCGTCATCGAGACAGTGTTCACTCTGCCCGGCCTTGGCCGGCTGCTGGTCGAGGCCATCTTCGCGCGCGACTATCCGGTGGTGCAGGGCGTGATGCTGTTCATCGCGGTGATCTATGTGGCGGTGAACCTGGTGGTGGACCTGCTCTATCCGGTCTTCGACCCGCGCGTGACGGCGGGCTGAGATGCGGCTGCGCCCCAACCTCCTCATCGGCGGCACGCTCCTGGGCTTCGTCTTCGCGGTGGCGGCCACTGCCCTGGTCTGGACGCCCTATGACCCGGTGCGGACCAATCTGCGCCGGCGCCTGGCGCCGCCTTCCGAGACCTACTGGCTGGGCACCGACGAATTTGGCCGCGACGTCACCTCGCGGCTGATGGAGGGCGCGGTGACCAGCCTCACCGTCGCCGCCTCCACCGTCCTCGTGGCGCTGGCGCTGGGCATGGCCATCGGGCTGGCGGGCGGGTTCCTGCGCGGCTGGACCGACCGCATCCTTGGCACGGTCAACGACACGCTGCTGGCCTTCCCGGGCATCCTGCTCGCGCTGGGTTTGCTCGCGGTGCTCGGCCCCTCGCGCTGGGGCATCGTGCTGGCGCTGGGGCTGGCCTATGCGCCCTCGGTGGCCCGCGTGGTGCGCGGCGCCGTGCTGTCGATCCGCGAGCGGGAATTCGTCGAGGCCTCGCGCGCGCTGGGCAATTCCGAGGGCTACACCCTGCTGCGCCACGTGCTGCCGCACACCGCCGCGCCGGTGACGGTGCTGGCCACCTCGCTCTTCGGCTGGGTGATCCTGTCAGAGAGCGCACTCTCTTTCCTCGGTCTCGGCGTGCCGCCGCCGGCCGCCACCTGGGGCAACATGCTGGCCTCCGCGCGCCCCTTCATGCAGGACGCGCCCCTCCTCTCCATCGCCCCCGGCGTGATGATCGCGACCTGCCTGCTGGGCGTGAACCTGCTGGGCGACGCGCTGCGCGACCTGCTCGACCCGAGGGATAGGACATGACGCCCGTGCTGGAGGTGGACCGCCTCTCCATCGCCGCCGGCACCCGTCGCGTGGTGCAGGACCTCTCCTTCCGCATCGCGCCCGGCGAGGCATTGGCGCTGGTGGGCGAAAGCGGTTCGGGCAAGAGTGCGACCGCACGCGCCGTCATCGGCCTGCTGCCACCGGGCCTCGCCCCCGATGGCGGCGTGATCCGCTTCGAGGGGGCGCCGCTGGAGGCCGGGTCCGCCGCGCTACGCCGCCTGCGCGGCCCGGGCATCGGCATGGTGTTCCAGGAGCCGATGACCTCGCTCAACCCCGCCCACCGCATCGGCGCGCAGATGGAGGAAGGGCTCGCGTTGCACACGCGCCTGAAACGGGCGCAGCGGCGCGACACCAGCATCGCCATGCTGGAGCGCGTGGGCATCCGGAACGCGGCCACGCGCCTGAATGCCTATCCGCATGAGTTTTCTGGCGGGATGCGGCAGCGGATCATGCTGGCCTCGGTCATGCTGCTGAAGCCGCGCCTGCTGATCGCGGACGAGCCCACCACGGCGCTCGACAGCCTGACCCAGGCCGAGGTGATGGACCTCATGTCGGCCTTGGCGCGGGAGCAGGGCACGGCGCTGCTGCTCATCACCCACGACCTAGGGCTCGTCGCCCGCTACGCCGACCGCGCGCTGGTGATGCAGTACGGCCGCGCGGTGGAGGAAGGGCCGGCCGCGCCCCTGCTCGGCGCCCCGCGCGAGGCCTATACCCGCGCCCTGGTGGACGCCCTGCCCCGCCGCGGTCCGGTCCGCGCCGTGCCGCCCGCGCCGCCGCTGATCGAGGCGCGCAGCCTCTCCGTCACCTACCCCAAGCGCGTCGCACTGTTCCGGCGAACGGAGATGTTCCAGGCGGTGGACGAGGTCTCGCTCGCCATCCATCCGGGCGAGGTGGTGGCGCTGGTGGGCGGCTCGGGCTCGGGCAAGACAACGCTGGGGCGGGCCATGCTGCGCCTCGTGCCCAGCAGCGGCGGGCAGTTGCTGTTCCGCGGCGCCGACGTGACCGCCGGCACCGGCGCGGACCTGCTCGACTTCCGCCTGGCGTGCCAGATTGTCTTTCAGGATCCCTACTCCTCGCTCGACCCGCGCATGCGCGTGCGCGACATCGTGGCCGAGCCGCTGCGCCTGCCGGGCGGCATGCCGATGGAGAAACGCCACCGCCGCGCCGAGGCCCTGCTGGAGGAGGTTGGGCTGGGCGGCCTCGGCACCCGCTTCCCGCATGCTCTTTCGGGCGGGCAGCGGCAGCGCGTGGCCATCGCCCGCGCCCTGGTGCGCGACCCGGCCTTCGTGGTGGCGGATGAGGCGGTCAGCGCGCTGGACGCCACGGTCCGCAAACAGGTGCTGGGGCTGCTGCGCGAGCAGCAAAGGCGGCGCGGCTTTGCCTGCCTTTTCGTGACCCACGACCTTGGCGTAGTGGAGGAAGTCGCGGACCGCATCGTGGTGATGCAGCACGGGCGCATCGTGGAGGAGGGCCCGCGCGACGCGGTGCTGGACGCGCCGCGCCATGCTTACACGCGGGCGCTGCTGGCGGCGGCGCTGCGGACGCCTGGGACAGATTGTGCCAACTCCTGACCCTATGGCTAGCGGACGGCTCCTGCGTACGGCTGCGGCCGGAGCGGGCCAACCATGTCTGGGCCTACGACTTTGTCGAGGATCGGACGCGGGAGGGTCGGAAGTTCCGGATGCTGTGCGTGGTGGATGAGTTCACGCGTGAGGCGCTGGCAATCCGTGTGGCGCGGAAACTGACTTCGGCGGATGTCATCGACACCCTGGCAGACCTGTTCATCACGCGTGGTGCGCCAGTGCATATCCGCTCG
>JBIIRI010000243.1:0-3731 GCA_044341625.1 Roseomonas sp. | reverse complement strand
TCCATCGCCGGCACGTCGGGCTCGCTGGCCAAGGCGCTGGCGCGGGGCGCGCCGGGGCAGCCCGTGCTGGTGGATATGCCGGGCTGCGATCCCTTCGACGATGCCGGCGCCCGCCGCCTTGCCGCGCTGGCGGAGGCCGCGCGCGGCACGCCCGTGCTGGTGCTGCCGGCGGGACTCGACGCGGAAGAAGCGGCCGAGACCGCGCGCGCCTTCCACCTGCTGGGCTGCCGCCACCTGCTGCCGACACGGCTGGATGCGGCGCGGCGGCTGGGCGGCGTGCTGGCCGCCGCCGCGGCGGCGGATCTTGCGCTGACAGAAGCCGGCACGGGGCAGGACGTGGCGGCGGGGCTCGCGCGGCTCGACGCGGAATGGCTGGCGGAACGAATGATGGAAGGCGTCGGCACGTGACGGGTCGGGTGATCGCCGTGGCGTCGGGCAAGGGCGGCGTGGGCAAGACATGGTTCGCGATCACGCTGGCGCATGCGCTGGCGCGGCGCGGGCGGCGCGTGGCGCTGATCGATGCCGATCTCGGCCTGGCCAATGCGGATGTGCAACTCGGCCTCGCGCCCACAATCGACCTTGGCGCGGTGCTGGCGGGGCGCGTGGAGGCGGAAGAGGCGCTGATCCTGCATCCGGCGGGCTTCGCGCTGCTGGCGGGGCGATCGGGCTCCGACAAGATGGCCGCGCTGGAAGGCGGGGGGCTGGACGCCACGCTTGCGCTGCCGCGCCGGCTGGCCGCGACCTTCGAGGATGTGGTGGTGGATCTCGGCGCTGGCGTCGGGGTGGCGCAGCGAAGGCTTCTCGCCGCCGCCGACCTGCCGCTGGTGCTGGCGACGGAAGAACCGACGAGCCTGACGGATGCCTATGCCGTCCTGAAGCTGTTGTCGCGCGACGCGCCGGGGCGGGCGCCGCGGCTGGTGGTCAACATGGCGTCCGGCGCTGCGGCCGGCCAGCGCGTGCATGCGACGCTGGAGGCGGCGATGCGCCGGTTCCTGGATCGCGGGCTGGTCTCGGCCGGCATCGTGCGGCACGACCCGAAAGTGCCGGATGCGATCCGCGCGCAGGTCCCGCTGCTCACGCGTCACCCGGCCAGCGCGGCGGCGAGCGATGTCGCCGCCGTGGCGCAGTCGCTGGCAGGCTAGCTGTTCGAACGCGTCACGGCAGGGCGGCGGCCCGCCGCAGCGCGAAGAGCACGCCGGGCACGGGCGCGCCCTTTTCCTCACGCAGCACCGTCTCCTCCCGCGCGAGCGGGACGAGGCCGGCGGTCTCGGCCAAGGCGGCGACATGCGCGGGGTCGTGCCGGTAGCGCAGGCCGGGGCCGAGCGCGAAGGGCGCGCCCTGCTCAGCCTCGATGCTGAAGGCCGCGATGCCGCCCGGCGCCAGCGCGCCCGCGATGCCGCGCAGCGCGGGGCCGAGATCGCCCAGGTAATTCAGCACATCCGCCGCCGCCACCAGATCGAACCGTCCCGCCTGGCGCGGCAGCCAGGCCAGCAGATCGGCTTCCTCCAGCGTATCGTAGATGCCGCGCTTCGCCGCTTCCGCCAGCATGCGGGGCGCGAGGTCGAGCCCGGTCATGCGCTTCGCGAAGGGCTTCAGCGCCAGCCCCGACAGGCCGGTGCCGCAGCCGAGGTCGAGCACCCGGCGCGCGCCATCCGGCACGACGCCGGCCGCTTCCAGCAGCGCCGCCACAAGCGCGGGCGTGCGGTAGCCGAGACGGCCTTGCAGGTCGTCATCGAAGCGCGGCGCGTAGATGTCGAACAGCTCCTTCACATAGGCCGCCGGCGCGCGGTCGGGCGCGGTCTCCTCGCCCAGGGCCGCGAGCAGGAAGCGCGCCTGCTCGGCCAGCGGCGCGGGGACATCGGCGATGGCGATCGCGCGCCGCGCGGCGTCCGCGGCGCCATCCGCGCCTGCCTCTCGCAGCGCATGGGCCAGCGCCAGCCAGGCGTCGGGCGCGGCGGGGGCGAGTGCCACGGCGCGGCGCAGCGGGGCGACCGCGCCGGCCGGATCGCCGAGCGCGGTCAGGGCCTGGCCGAGGTTGCGGAGCGTGGTGACATCATCCGGCCGCCGCGACAGCGCGGCGGCCAGCGCGCGCACCGCCTCCGCCAGCCTGCCCGCCTCGGCCAGAGCGGCGCCGTGATTGGCGAGGAAGACCGGGCTATCCGGCCGCGCGACAACCGCCTGGCGCGACAAGTCCAGCGCACGCGGCAGGTCGCCGCGCTGGCGCGCGATGACGGAGAGCAGGTTGAGCGCATTCGCCTCACCGGGTCGTTGCGCCAGCACCTTGCGATAGAGCCGCGCGGCGCCATCCAGATCGCCGCGCGCATGGCGCGCCGCACCGTCGCGCAGAAGCTCGTCAACCGGCGCCGGCGCCATACAGTCCCACTCCGCGAAACCCTGATCGCCGATCGATCGCCCACGGGCGCCTTGACCGGCGGGGCAATCTGCTTGGCCGCCTCGCGCCGCGCAATATCGACCCCGCGCCCCGGGCGACAGGCGCGCAGGCGGATGCGCGCGGCGCGATCCCTGCGGCAGGGTTGCCACGGGACCGGCGAAAGCGGCGCTGCGACTGCGACTTGCGGAACCGCTTGCCTATCCGGGCGCTGCTGCGGGCATGAGCGCTCAATTCAGGCCCGCAGCCATTTCGCCTCGGTGGGCGATGCCGCGATCCGTGTCGGGCCCGTCTCTCGGTTCGGGACGGGGGGAGGTCGCCTTCGAGGCATGGCTGCGCCGCGAGCTCGGCCGGCTCTACGGCGCCGCGCTGGCGGAGCCGGTGCCGGAGGAACTCTCCCGGCTGCTCGGGACGCGCCTGGCGGAAACCGGCGCCGTGATGCCCGGCGCAACCCCGGGCTGATCCCGCAGCACCACGGCGCGGCATCGCGGGGCGTTTGCGCTGTGGAGGCCCTGCTCGTCAGCCTGCGAGATCGTGATCGGCGCATTTATCCGCGCCGATGGGACGCGGCGCCCAAACGGGCGCCTCGGCGGCTCCATGCGGCGTCTCGGGAACGGGCCAGCAGATTGAGCGGCCGCAAAACCCAGCATGCTGCGGGTCTTTTGGCGCGGGGCCGGCGGAATGCCGCCACTCGGCGCAAACGGCAGAAGGGGTGGTTGCGGCCGCAGTCTGGACCGAACTGGTCTCTGTTTCCCTGCTGTGGCGGGACTTTACAGGGAATGCGCCTCTATGCTGGCCCGCGCCAGGTATAGGTTGGGCCTTTAGGCGGCTGATTGATCTAAGTTTCCGGTCCTATTTCCCTGCCTCTGGAGCAGGGAAATTTTTTGGCAGGAACAGGGACCTGGGACGATGGCGTCAGGGAAGTTCGATCCCGAAGAGGCATTGCAGGACCTGCTCGGCCGGGAGGAGCGAGCACGCGAACAAAGGGCAATGGCCACGCGAAGGAAGCTGCTCGCCGACCTCGAGTCCGAATACCGATCGACAGGAAATCCGGTCGCCGTCTGGGCTGCCTGGCGCCTTTGCCGTCGGGTCGGACAGCCCTTCGAGCCAGCCCTGCCCGACTGGGTCTTGGCCTATCTGGATGGCTTTGCAGGAGTGCTCCGTGAGTGGGTGGAGGACCGAACGCCCTCCCCTCGCCTCGACCAGGATGTCGGGCGGGCGCTGGGCTTCGAAGTCAAAGGCAAGGCCGCTCATCCGATCCTCGCTTGGCGTCAGCGCTTCGAAGGCGAGGAGTGGATGGCGGCTTACGAGCAGCAGATTCAGGCCGGACAGAGCCACACGG
>JBIIRI010000096.1:0-13772 GCA_044341625.1 Roseomonas sp. | reverse complement strand
CCGCCACCGCCGCCATCGCCGGGGCCGAGGCTGAGATCATCGCCCATGTGAATGACGACCACGCCGATGCCGTCGCCGCCATCGCGGAGGGGCTGCACGGCGCTCCGCCGGGGGCTTGGACCCTGGCCGCGGTGGACACCGATGGTTGCGATCTGGCCTTGGGCGAGGCCGTGTTGCGCCACCATTGGCCGGCCCCGGTCGCGGAGGCCGATTCGGTCCGCGCCGCCCTGATCCGCGCGGCGCGGGAGGGGCGGGCGGCGCGCGACAAGCGCTTGTCAGCCAAGTAACCGACCGGTTCGCATTGCGCCCCTCCACTTAGCCGCCGTAATTCTGCCGCGCTCACCCGGGAAGGGTGCGACCGCGCGGCACCACGGCCATCCCGGCACCCGATTTCGGGGGCAGGGGCCACGGCGCCGCCGAGTGGAGGAAGTTGATGACGTCCCCTGTACCCGCGCTGACCGGCACCGGCGTGGCCACCTCGGCCACCATCCACGCGAATCTGACGGCGGCGGGGCTCTACGCCCATGCGCTGCGCCGGGGCGAGGGGCGGCTGTCTGCGGATGGCGCCTTCATGGCGGTGACCGGCCAGCACACCGGCCGCTCCGTCCAGGACAAGTTCGTCGTCGACGACCCCGAGGTGCATGACGCGATCTGGTGGGGCAAGATCAACCAGCCCATGCCGCCCGCCAAATTCGCGGGCTTCTCGGCCAAGGTCCGCGCCTGGCTCGGCCAGCGGACAGAGCTGTTCACGCAGGATCTCTATGCCGGCGCCGATCCCGCGCACCGCATCCGCGTGCGGCTGGTGACGACCAATGCCTGGCACGCCCTGTTCGCGCGCAACATGTTCATCCGCCCGGCGCAGGAGGATCTGGCGTCCTTCCAGCCGGACTACGTCATCCTGCACGCCCCGGAATATGAGGCGAACCCGGCCGAGGATGGCTGCCGCACCTCCACCTGCATCGCGCTGTCCTTCGCGAGCCGCACCATCTGCATCGCGGGCACCAGCTATGCGGGTGAGATCAAGAAGTCGATCTTCACCGTGATGAACTGGATCCTGCCGGATCGCGGCGTGCTGCCCATGCATTGCAGCGCCAATGTCGGCAAGGCCGGCGACACCGCGCTGTTCTTCGGCCTGTCCGGCACCGGCAAGACCACACTGAGCAGCGACCCCGAACGCGCGCTGGTCGGCGATGACGAGCATGGCTGGAGCGAGACCGGCGTCTTCAACTTCGAAGGCGGCTGCTACGCCAAGGTCATCAAGCTGTCCAAGGACGCCGAGCCGCAGATCTGGGACGCGTCGCACCGCTTCGGCGCGGTGCTGGAGAATGTGATCGGCGATGACCACGGCCATCTCGACCTCGACGACAACCGCCTGACCGAGAACACCCGGTCCTGCTACCCGATCGAGTTCATCCCGAACACGGTCGGCGACGGCCGTGCGGCCAAGCCGAAGACCGTGGTGATGCTGACGGCGGATGCCTTCGGCGTGCTGCCGCCGATCGCGAAGCTGACGCCGGCGCAGGCGATGTACCACTTCCTGTCGGGCTACACCGCGCGCGTGGCGGGGACCGAGAAGGGGCTGGGCAAGGAACCGCAGGCGACCTTCAGCACCTGCTTCGGCGCGCCCTTCCTGCCGCGCCATCCGGAAGTCTATGGCCGCATGCTGGCGGAACGCATCGCCAAGGACGGCGCGCAGGTGTGGCTGGTGAATACCGGCTGGACCGGCGGCGCGTACGGCACCGGCAAGCGGATGAGCATCCAGCACACCCGCGCGCTGCTGCGCGCCGCGCTGGATGGTTCGCTGGCGAAGGTCGAATTCGTGCGCGACCCGTTCTTTGGCCTGATGATGCCGAAGGCCGTGCCGGGCATCCCCGACAGCGTGCTGAACCCGCGCGAGACCTGGGCGGACAAGGACGCCTATGACCGCCAGGCGAAGCATCTGGTCTCCCTGTTCGAGAAGAACTTCGAGACCTTCGCCGGCGCGGTCGGCGACGACGTGAAGCAGGCCGCAATCCGCGCGGCGGCCTGACCACGACTGGACCAGGGCAGGCGCGCTCCCACCTACGGGGCGCGCCTGTTTTCATCCTGGGGTTGCCACCATGCCGCTCGACGACACCGCATTCCGCCGCCGGCGGGAAGAAGGGCCGCCACCCGCGCGCAACGTGCTGGGGGGCGCGCTGCTGCCCTGTTCCGTCGCGCCGCTGACCGGCTTCTTCCGCGATGGCTGCTGCAACACCGGGCCGCATGACCATGGGCTGCATGTGGTCTGCGCGCAGGTCACCGCCGAATTCCTCGCCTTCTCGCAGCGTCGCGGCAACGACCTGTCCACGCCCAGGCCCGAATACGGCTTCGCGGGCCTCCAGCCCGGCGACCGCTGGTGCCTCTGCGCCGCGCGGTGGGAAGAAGCGCGCCGCGCCGGCTTCGCGCCGCCCGTGCTGCTGGAAGCGACCCACATCGCGGCGCTGTCCGTCGTGGAGCTGGCGCATCTGAAGGCTCACGCCCTCGACGCCCCGTGAACCGACCTCGCCTTGCCGCGTTAGGCGGCAGGGCGAAGGAGGCGCGCATGCCCGCACGGTTGCGAAAAGGCGGCTCGAAGCAGACCGTCTCGGCGAATATCCGCGAATTGGTCCATGACTGGGAACGCGATGGCAGCATCGGCAGCAGCCATCCGCCGACGAAGGAACAGGCGGTGAAGCAGGCGGTCGCCATCGCGCTGGGCGAGGCGCGGCGCAGCGCCACCGGCCGCACCCGGCCACCCCCGCCGCCCGCGGGAACCGCCAGCGCGAAGAAGGAAAGGGCGGCGCGCCGGAAAGCCTGACCCGGCCCCCGCGACGCGCTGTTGCGTACCGCTCCCCAGGGCGCCTTACCAAACCGGCATCAAGCTACGGGCGGCGCCGCGGCTTTGCCGCGGCAACGCAGCGCAGCCGTGTAGAAGCAGCACCAAGGCCGGGGTCCCCGCAAAACCGCGAAGCGATTTTGTGGGGAGTACTAATTCAGCAGCTTCTGCCGCACCAATTCCTCTGCCACCTGCACGGCGTTCAGCGCGGCGCCCTTCCGCAGCGTGTCGGTGGTGCACCAGAAGGCCAGCCCGTTCGGGACGCTGGGATCGCGGCGCAGGCGGCCGACATAGACCGTATCCTCCCCGCCCACCTCGGCCGGTGTGACATAGCCAGCCTCCTCCCGGTGATCGAGCACCGTCATGCCCGGCATGGCGCGCAGCGCGGCCCAGGCGTCGCGTTCCTTGATCGGGCGTTCGAACTCCACCACCACCGTCGCGCTGTCGCCGATGAAGACCGGCACGCGCAGGCAACTGGCCACCGCCGCGAGATCGGGGTCGATCAGCTTCCGCAACTCCCCGGCGATGCCCGATTCCTCGCGGCTGATGCCGTCCTCCGCGATGTCGCCCACCTGGGGGATCAGGTTGAAGGCGATCTGCTTCGAGAACTGCTCGGGCGGCGGCGTCTCGTTCACATAGACGCCGCGGGTCTGGCTCCAGAGTTCGTCCATGGCTTCCTTCCCCGCGCCGGAGACGGCGTGCAGGCCGGTGACCACGGCGCGCCGCGCCTTGCCGAGCGCGTGCAGCGGCTTCAGCGCCATGGCGACGGCGATGGAAACGCTGCCGGGGCAGGCAATGATGCGCCGCTTCGCCGCGCGCTTCAGCGTCGCCGCGTTCACCTCCGGCACCACCAGGGGCACGTCGGGCTCCATGCGGAAGCGGCCCGAGAGGTCGATCACCATCGCGCCCGTGGCGGCGATGCGCGGCACTTCGGCGGCGCTGGCGGCTTCGCCTGCGGCCATGAAGACCAGGTCGGTGTCGGCGAAGTCGAAGCCTTCGGTGCCGCGCACGCGCAGCACCCGGTCCTCGCCATAGGAGACTTCCTGCCCGCTGCCGCGACCGGCGGCGAGGGCTGTGACCTCGGCGGCCGGGAAGTCCCGTTCCGCCATCGTCTTCAGGATCTCGCGCCCGACCTGGCTGGTGGCGCCCACCACCGCAACCTTCAAACCCATCGCCCTGCCCGATCCTTCGCTCGACCCGGCAGTTAGGCGCGGCGGGGCCGCAGGGCAACCGGGCGGCCTTCGGCGCCCTGTCCTTTTCGTCACCCCGCCCCGGCCGGGGGGCGCTACATCGCGCGCACCGCCCGCAGGAAGCCGCCTGATTTCTCGCGCAGCGCCGCGGCCTGGGCGGCCAGCGCGCCGCTGTCGTCGCGCATGCCGCTGGCCGAAGCCCCGGTCGCCTGCGCCGCGCCGCGCACGCCCTGGATGCGGCTGGCGACCGTGCTCGTCGCTTCCGCCACCTGCGCGGCGCTCCGCGCGATCTCCCGCGTCGCGGATCCCTGTTCCTCCACCGCCGCCGCGATGGTGGTCGCGATCTCGCTGGTCCGCTCCACCGTCGAGCCGATGCCGCGGATCGCGGTGACCGCCTGCGATGTCGCGGCCTGCATCTCCGCGATCTGGCGGGCGATCTCCTCCGTCGCCTTCGCCGTCTGGCCGGCGAGCGACTTCACCTCGGACGCCACCACCGCGAAGCCCTTGCCCGCCACGCCCGCGCGCGCCGCCTCGATCGTCGCATTGAGCGCGAGCAGGTTGGTCTGGCCGGCGATGTCGCCGATCAACCGCACCACGTCGCCGATGCGCGCGGCGGCGTCCGACAGGCCCTGCACCGTCGCATCCGTCTGCCGCGCTTCCGCAACCGCGAGGCTCGCCACCTCCGCCGCCTCGCTCACGCGGCGTGAGATCTCGTTGACGCTGGCCGCCATTTCCTCGGCCGCCGCGGCGACGGATTGCACATCCGCCGTCGCCCGCTCGCCGGCCTCGGCCACCGCCGCCGCTTCCTCACCGGATGTCGCGGCCGCGCCCGACAGGTCCCGCGCCGAAGCCTGCAGCCGCTCGGCCGAGCTTGCCACCGCTTCCACCACCGCGCCCACTTCGCGTTCGAAGGTATCGGCCAGGCGCACCTTCTCGGTGGCGATCTGCCAGACCAGCATCGCGCCGGTATAGCCCCCGCTCGCGTCGCGGATGGTCGAAATCGTCAGTTCCAGCACCTCGCCGCCCAACTTGATCCGCGCGGTGTGCGGCAGTCGCGACGGGTCGGAGAGGATGCGGGTCTGGTGCTCCGGCGCGGCATGGAACACGTCGATGCTTTGGCCCATCAGCTGGGCGGGCGGCATGGGCAGATGGGCCTTGATGCGGTCCAGTAGCCGGAGCGTTTCGGCGTTCATATAGGTGATCCGGAAGCCGTCGCGGGGGTCGGCGTTCATCACCGCGGTGGGCAGCTGTTCCAGCATCTGCCCTTGCGCGAATGCGCGCCCCACCGTGCCGCGCAGCGCCTCGAGCGCCTCGGCGATGGTCCCGATCTCGTCACGGCGGCCGAGATCGGGAACGGTGCCGTTCGCATCCCCCGCCGCGATGCCGTTGACGGCGCCGGCCAGGCGGCGCAGCGGCGCGCCGATCGTGCGGGCCATCGCCAGGCCCGACAGCACCACCACCAGCGCGATGGCGATGCCGGTCCAGAGCGTGATCTCCCGCACCCGGTACGCGGTGGCCAGCAGCATGTCGCGCCGTTCGGCGGAGACGGCGTGCGATATATCGCCCAGCCGGCCGAGTTCTTCATGCAGCGCCCTGCGCGTCGGCTCCAGCCGGTCCTGCCGCAACCGCGCCACGACCTCGCCGGCCACGAGCACCTCCTCGGCGGCCTGGGCCAGCCCCGTGGCGCTCGCGACGAGGCGGCCGAGATTCGCCTGCAGCTGGGGCGGCGCGTCGATCCCGGCCAGGCTGCGGCCGTGGACGCGGGTCTGGGCGATGCCGCGCCGGATGCGGCGGATCTGCGTTTCCTCGCCGGTGGCCAGCAACCGCTGCACGCCGAGCCGGAGGTCGCCGACCGCGGCATGGACCGTCATCAGCCGCTGCCGCGCATCCTCCTCCGCCGCGCCGCTGAGGTCGAAGACAAGCGCGCCGCTGACCGATTCGAAGATCGAATCATAATCGACGCTCTGGCTGAACAGCTTCGTGTCGCGCAGCTCGATCAGCCGGGCGCGCTCGGTCCCCAGATCGGCCAGCGCCGCGCTATAGGCCTCCGTCGCGGCCCGCAGGGCGGGCAGTTGTGCGCGCATCGCCGGATGGCCATGCGCCTCGATGCCGGCTGCGAGGCCTGACATCCCTTCCTCGATCCGCGTTCGCAGCCGCGCGCGGGCGGGGGCCTGGCCGGCGGCGTCCTGAGTCAGGAGCAGGTCGCGTTCCAGCACCGGCACCTCGCGCAGCGCATCGGCGCCCTGCTCGATCCGCGTCAAGGCGGCGTCTGTGCGGGCCTTCGTGTATTGCGCCGCGACCACCGCCGCGCCCTGTTCGCGCACCAGCAGCACCATGGTGGCCAGCATCAGCACCGACAGCGTGGCGGTGGCGGCCAGCTTGCGGCCAACGGACAGGTCGAGAACGAAGCGCATGAAGCATTCCGTCGGATGAAGAAGTCCGGCGGACCATGCCCCACCGCGTCTTGACGCGGGGTGAATGGGGCGGTGCGCGCCGCCCCGTCCGAAGACTGCCTGACACCCAACGGCTGGAGGAATGACCTGCGGCCTGCGAAGCAGGCCGAGGCCGCGAAGGCGGCCCGCCGCTTATGCGGCGAGCCAAGGCCCGAAGGGCCGCCGGCGCCTGAGGGGCCGAAGGTGAAACCTTCGGCCGCCCGGTATCACCGCTCGATCAGGTTGTCCGGCACCCGCTGCCCCACTTCGCGCAGGTAGCGCGCCGCGCCGGGGTGGAAGGGCAGGAAGCTGTTCTTCGTCCAGTTCTCGGCCAGCGTCTCCGACGCCGCGGCGATCGCCTGGCGCAGGCGGGCATTCTGGCCGAGCACCGACTTGGTCATCTCATAGACCAGGTCCTCGGGCATGCTGCGGTGGACGATGGCGAAGTTGTACATCCCGACGATGTTCAGCGGCCGTTCCTGCTTGCGGTAGGTGCCCATCGGCAGCGTGCCGGCCGCGAGTTCCGGGAATTGCTGCGTCAGCTTCTGGATCTCGTCCGCCGTGAAGTCGAGATAGTTCACATCGGCCTGCACCTCGATCTCCGCGAAGGCCGGCACCGGCACGCCGGAGGCGAAGACGAAGGCATCCAGCAAGCGGTCCTGCAGCTGGCCCGCCATGTCGGACGCCGAGCCGAAGCGGAGCGCGGCGGGGCGATAGCCCAGGTGGTTCAGCATCAGCGGGTAGTAGGTGCCCGGCGTGCCGCCGCGCGGCCCGATGCCGACATTCTTGCCAGCCAGCTGCGCATGATTGGTGATGCCGGAGGACTTCAGCGCGATCCCGTGGAACGGCGTGTCGTACATCGGGAACATCGCGCGGATGTCACGGAAGCGGTTGCCCTGGGTCCAGTCGCCCTGGCCGTTCCAGGCCTGCAGCGCGACGCCCATCGTCACCATGCCCATCTCGACCTCGCGGCGCTGGACCAGGACGATGTTCTGGTTCGGGCCCTGGGTGGTGCGGTAGGAGATGTTCACCCCCGTCGCTTCCTGCGCCAGCTGGCCCCAGGCCGGCCCATAGAGCGCATAGGTCCCGCCCGGCGCGGCCGTGCCCATGGTCAGCGACCGCGGCCAGGACGCGTTGCGCGGCTGCGCCGCTGCGGGCCGCAGCCCGAACAGGACCGGGGCGGCCAGGCCGGCTCCGGCCAGGATGACGCGACGACGCATTGTTCTTCTCCCTTCGGACGTAAACCCGATCCCCAGCTAACGCAGCGCCGCGCGAGGGGCAAGCGATGGGGGCTTGTGGGGACTCGGCCCCGTGCCACATGGCCCGGCGCATGCTTCACATGATCAAGCTCTCCGTCGGGGTGAAGGAGGTCGCGGATCTGGCCGCCTGGCAGGCCAGCCGCCGCCGGCTCGACCCGCCGCTGCGCCACCAGACCCGCATGATGCCGAAGCGCGTGCCCGAATTGCTGGATGGCGGCTCGATCTACTGGGTGATCGGCGGCTTCGTGCGCGTGCGCCAGCGCCTGCTGGATGTGCGGGAGGAGCAGTGGGACGACGGCAGCGCGTGCTGCGCCCTGGTGCTGGACCCCGAGCTGATCCCGGTCGAGCTGCGCCCCCAGAAGCCCTTCCAGGGCTGGCGCTACCTCGACCCTGCCGCCGCGCCGCCCGACCTGGCCAAGGGCGCCGTGCAGGCCACCGGGCTCGAGAAGCTGCCGCCGGCCTTACGCGCCGAGCTTCGGGCCCTCTGCCTGATCTGAGGCCGATCTGAGGACAGGGCCCCGTCCCCGCCGGGGCCGTTCGGTGACGGCGAAGGCGGGGAAGGGGCTGGGTTCTCAGCCCTCCAGCGTAACCCGGGCAATCCGCGCCACCTCGCGCCAGCGGGCGATTTCCGCCCGCAGGAAGGCGCCGAACTGCTCCGGCGTCTGCGGATCGGCGAGCATCCCCGCTTCCTCGATCCGGCGCACCAGTTCGGGGTCGCGAAGGGCCGCGGTGACGTCCGCGTTGATGCGGCGGATGATCTCGGCCGGCGTACCCGCTGGCGCGGCGAGCCCGTTCCATCCCACCGCCTCATGCCCCGGCGCCACTGTTTCGGCGAAGGTCGGCACATCGGGCGCCCAGGACACGCGGCGCGCCGTGCTGACGCCGATCAGCTTCAGCCGCCCGGCGCGCACATGCGGTAGTGCGGAGGCCAGGCTGTCCGTCATGAGGCGCACATTGCCCGCGACCAGATCCGTGACCGCCGGCCCGCTGCCCCGGTAGTGCACCATGTTCAGCCGGACGCCGAGCCGATGGGCCAGCAATTCCGCCGCCATATGCGCGCCGCTCGCCGGGCCGGCCGTCGCGACATCCAGCGGCTGCGCCGCCGCCCGCGCGGCCGCCAGGAAGCCCGCCGGATCGCTGGCCGGAAAGGAAGGGTGCGCGACGATGCAGAGCGGCACCATCGTCAGGTTGGTGATCGGCGCGAAGTCGCGTTCCGGGTCGTAGGGCAGGCGGGCCATGACGGCCGCGTTCACCGCCATCGGCCCGATCGAGCCGGCGACGAGCGTGGTGCCGTCGGCCGGCGAGCGTGCCGCGGCTTCCATCGCGGGTACGCCGGCACCGCCGCCGCGATTTTCCACGACCACGCGCTGCGGCCAGCGGGCCGACAGGCTGTCCGCCACCAGCCGCGCGACGATGTCGGTCGACTGGCCCGGCGGGAAGGGCACGATGATCCGCACCGGCCGGTCCGGCCAACTCCCCTGCGCCCGCGCGACCGCTGGCAGCGCCAGCGCGCCTCCGGCCATGGCAAGAAGCGAACGACGTCCCGGCATGGATGCCTCCCTGATCGTTATTTCATTACCGCCAGTTAATCATAAGGGGCTGGCGGCGCAAGCATCGCTTGCTAGCCTCCCGGCCCTGGGAACCGCCCAGGAACAGGAAAAGCCCCATGTCATCGCCGCATCATGCCGCCATGTTCGACCTGACCGGGCGCGTCGCCCTGGTCACCGGCGCTTCCCGAGGGCTGGGGGCGGCGATGTCCGCCGGTCTCGCCCGCGCCGGCGCCGAGGTGATCCTGAACGGCCGCGACCAGGCGACGCTGGACGCCCAGGCGGCGTCGATGCGCGCCGAGGGCCTCGCGGTCCGCACCGCCGCCTTCGATGTGCGCGACGCGGCGGCGATGGAGGCGGTGGTGCGCGGCCTCGGGCCCATCGACATCCTGCTGCACAATGCCGGCAATCAGTATCGCGGCCCGGTCGAGACGCTGACCGATGAAGGCTGGTACGGCGTGCTCGACACGCATCTGACGGCGCTGTTCCGCCTGTCGCGGCTGGTGGTGCCGGGGATGAAGGAACGGCGGCGCGGCAAGATCATCGCCACCGGCAGCCTCGCCTCCGACCTCGGGCGTGGGACGATCACGCCGTATTCGGCGGCGAAGGGCGGGCTCAAGATGTTCATCCGCGCGCTGGCGGTCGAACTCGGTCCGCACAATGTGCAGTGCAACGCGATCGGTCCGGGCTGGTTCGACACGGACATGAACAAGCCGCTGGTCGACAACGCGGAATGGATGGCGCAGGTCAAGCGCCGCTGCCCCGCCGGCCGCTACGCCGCGCCGGAGGAGATCGCGGGCACGGCGGTGTTCCTCGCTTCCCAGGCCAGCGACTTCGTCTCCGGCCAGTTGATCTTCGTCGATGGCGGCGTGACCGCGAACATGATGTAGGTGCAGGCGCGCCCCCAGACCCATCCGTCGGGCGGGGGGGCGCTTGCGCGGGGGCGGGCGCGGCGACCATATGGCCGGGATGGACGCCGACACGCCCGACCTCGATTTCAGCGACGCCGAACTCCGCCGCTATTCGCGCCACATCCTGCTGGCCGAGGTCGGCGCGATCGGGCAGGCGAAGCTGCGCGCGGCGCGCGTGCTGGTGGTGGGCGCGGGCGGGCTCGGCTCTCCGCTCGCGCTCTATCTGGCGGCGGCGGGCGTCGGCACGATCGGGCTGGTCGATCACGACACGCTGGAACTGTCGAACCTGCAACGCCAGGTGGCACACGTCACCGCCCGCATCGGCCGCAACAAGGCCGCCAGCGCCGCCGAGACCATCGCCGCGCTGAACCCCGAGGTGAAGGTCGAGATCCATCCCCGCCGCATGGACGCCGATGCGGCGCGCGAGCTGATCCCGCGCTACGACATCGTCTGCGACGGCACCGACAATTTCGCCACCCGCTTCCTGCTGGGGGATGCCTGCCACCTGCTCGGCCGGCCGCTGGTCTCGGCCGCCGTGCTACGCTTCGAGGGGCAGCTTTCCGTCTTCCGCGGGCATGAAGGCGAAGCGCATCCCTGCCATCGCTGCCTGCACCCCGAACCGCCGCCGGAAGGGCTGGTGCCCACCTGTTCGGAAGCCGGCGTGCTCGGCGCGGTCACGGGCGTGATGGGCACGCTGCAGGCCACCGAGGTGCTGAAGCTTATCCTCGGCATCGGAGAGGGTCTGGCGGGCCGGCTGCTGCTGTGGGATGCGCTCGATGCGCGCTTCCGCACCGTGCGGCTGAAGCGCGACCCGGCCTGCGCGCTCTGCGGCGAGCACGCCACGATCCATGACCTGTCGGCGCATGGCGACGCGCCCGCGCCGGTCTGCGCCGCGCGATGACCGCCCCGCTCGGCATCCTGCTCCTGTCGGGGGGGCATGAGCGGGCGCATTACGCGCTGGTGCTGGCCACCGGCGCGGCGGCGATCGGGCGCGACGTGGTGCTGTTCGCCACCAATGCCGGCTGCCGCCTGTTCGACGCCGCCCGCCCGCTGGAGGGCGATGCGCGGGAAGCGATGCTGGAATCGCGCGGCGTGGCGGGGCTCGGCACGCTGCTGGCGGCGGCGGGCGAGCTCGGCCTGCGCCGCATCGCCTGCGAGGCCGGGCTGCGGGCCGAGGGCATGGCGCCGGAGGCTCTGGCGGAGGGGGTGGAGGTCGCCGGCGTGGTGACCTTCCTCGCCGCCATCGGCCCCGGCCAGATCGTGACCTTGTGACGGCCGCTTGACCGGCTACGGGGGAATGTCCCAGGGATCATCCATGCCCTGTTCCCGCGCCGCCTTGCGGCCCGCCGGAGTCGCGTTGCTGCTGCTGGCCCTCGGCGCGGGGCCGGCCCTGCCGCAGTCGGCCTCCGCCCCGGTCGCCACCCCGTCCGCTCCTGGCAGCCTGCCGCCGCCGCGCCCCTTGCAGCCGGGCACGCCGCCGGCCGCGAGCGCCCCGCCGGCCAACCCGGCGCCGCGCCCGCCCGCCGCGCAACCGCCGCAGGCCACCCCGCGCCCGGCGCCCCAGGCCGCTCCGCCTTCCACGCCCAGGCCGACCCAGGGACAGGCTGCCGGCCAGACGGGCGCCCAGCCCCGGCCGCCCCAGGCCCAATCCCAAGGCCAGTCCCAGGCGCGCCCGCCGGGCCAGCCCCCTGCCGTCGGCGCCCAATCGCCGCCCGCCAACCGCCGCCCGCCGCCGGGCACCCCCGCCGCCGGTGCTGCCGCGGGTGCTGCCGCCGCCGCCGGTGCCGCCGGCGCGGCCGCGGCCGCCAGTCGCACGCCAGAGCCCGCCCAGCCCGCGCCGCCCCCCGGCCCGCCGCCGCTGCCCGCGCCGTCCACCGGCCAGGTCAGCGGGCTGCCGATCCCGCGCTTCGCCTCGCTGCGCTCCGACCAGGTGAATATGCGCGTCGGGCCTAACACCACCTTCCCGATCGAATGGACCTTCCAGCGCCGCGACCTGCCGGTGATGATCGTCGGCGAATTCCAGGTCTGGCGCCGCGTGCGCGACGCCGATGGCGCGGAGGGCTGGGTGCATCAATCCACCCTCGCGGGCCGTCGCACCGCGCTGGTCCGCCCAGCGGGCTCCGCGCCCGAGATCACGCTGCGCCGCCGCGGCGAGGAATCGGCCGCCGCCGTCGCCCGGCTGCGCGGCGGCGTGATCGCGCGCATTCGCGAATGCACGCCTGGCTCCGCCTGGTGCGAGGTGCAGGTCGCCACCCATCGCGGCTATCTTCGCCGTGCCGATGTCTGGGGCCTGCTGCCCGACGAGGAGGTCAAGTGAGCGACACGCCAGCTCCCGCGACGCATGACCTTGGCGGCGCCGTCCGCTTCCGCTGCACGCCGGTGGATCCGGATGACGACGCGCCGCCCGATGCCTTCGGCAAGCGCGTCGATGCGCTGCGCCAGTTGCTGGCGGCCAAGCGCCTGATGACCGTGGATGAGCTGCGCCGCGGCATCGAATCCCTGCCCGAGTCCGAGTACCACGCGCTGGGCTATTACGAGCGCTGGTTGCGCTCCATCTCTGCCACCATGGTGGAGAAGGGCGTGATCGCGGCCGAGGACATCATGGGAGATCCGCGATGACCCGCTTCGGCCCTGGCGACGCGATCCGCGTCAAGCGCGACTTCCCCGAATTGCGCGGCCCCTGCCACATCCGCACGCCGCATTACCTGCGCGGCCGCACGGGCGTGGTGGAACGCCCACTCGGCGCCTTCCCGAACCCCGAGGACCTGGCCTTCGGCCGCCCCGCCGCGCGCGTGCCGTTGTATCATGTCCGCTTCGACCAGCCCGGCCTGTTCGACGAAGGCAAGCCCGGCGACACGCTGCTGGTCGAGGTCTTCGAGCATTGGCTGGAGGCCAACTGATCATGGCCGCCCCGCCCAACGCCGACAGCATCGCGCTGCTCGATCGCTTCGTCGCCGCGCTGGTCGCGCGCGGCGTGGTCACGGAAGCCGAGATCCAGGAACGCATCGCGCGCACCGACCGCGCGAGCCCCGAGATCGGCGCGCGCATGGTCGCCCGCGCCTGGACCGACCCCGACTATCGCGCACTGATGCTGCGCGACGGCACGGCGGCGGCGGAAGCGGCCGGCGTCTCCATGGCCGGGATGCCGCCGCTTGGCGTGCTGGAGGATACCGACAGCGTCCATCACCTGGTCGTCTGCACGCTGTGCTCCTGCTACCCGCGCGCGGTGCTGGGCTATCCGCCGCATTGGTACAAATCGGCCGCCTATCGCGCGCGTGCGGTGCGCGATCCGCGCGGCGTGCTGGCCGAATGGGGCACGGTGCTGGCGGACAGCACCGAGATCCGCGTGGTGGACAGCACGGCGGATTACCGCTGGATGGTGCTGCCGCAGCGCCCCAAGGGCACCGAGGGCTGGGATGCGGCGCGGCTGGCCGCCCTCGTGACCGGCGACGCGCTGGTCGGCGTCGCGCTGCCGCGCGCGGGGTGATGTGATGCTGCGGCTGGTGTAGCGCGGGGGCGCCGCCCCCGCACCCCCGCCGGGGACGATGATCGTCCCCGGACCCCACCATCTGTTTTCAACGCCGAAGCGGGAGGGGG
>JBIIRI010000095.1:0-13791 GCA_044341625.1 Roseomonas sp. | reverse complement strand
TCCCCCCGTTCCGCCGCCCCCCCCCCGCCCCCACGGGTCTAGTGCCCAAGCCTCGTCCTGTCCCTGCCCGCTCGCGCGGTAGCGGCTACAGCTTCACCCGCAGCGCGTTGCCGATCTCGCCCACCACACCGCGCCGGAAGGCAAGCACGCAGGCGATGAAGATCACGCCCTGGATCACCAGCACCCAGGCGCCGAATTCGGCCAGGTAGTTCTGCATGGTGATGATCACCGCCGCCCCGACCACCGGCCCGAACACCGTGCCGAGGCCGCCGACGAGGCTCATCAGCACCACCTCACCGGACATCGACCAATGGACGTCCGTGAGGGTGGCGATGTTGAAGACCAGGGCCTTGGTCCCGCCCGCGATGCCGGCCAGCGTGGCCGACAGCACGAAGGCCATCAGCTTGTAGTCATCCGTGCGGTAGCCGAGCGAGGTGGCGCGCGGTTCATTGTCGCGGATCGCCTTCATCACCTGACCGAAGGGCGAATGGACGATGCGGTGGATCAGCAGGAAGCCCGCCAGGAAGACGAAGGCGACCAGCCAGTACATCGTCATGTCGGATGTCAGGTCGAACATGCCGAACAGTGTGCCGCGCGGGATGGCCTGGATGCCGTCCTCACCGCCCGTGAACGGCGCCTGGAGCGCGAAGAAGTAGACCATCTGCGCCAGCGCCAGGGTGATCATGGCGAAGTAGATGCCGGCGCGGCGGATGGCGAGCCAGCCGAAGGGCAGGCCGAGCAGCGCGCCCGTCGCGCCGCCCATCAGGATGGCGAGCTCCGGCGGCACGCCCCAGGCCTTGGCCGCATAGCCGGTGATATAGGCGCCCATGCCGAAATAGGCGGCATGACCAAAGCTCAGCAGCCCGACATAGCCGATCAGCAGGTTAAAGGCGCAGGCAAACAGCGCGAAGCACAGCACCTTCATCAGGAAGACGGGGTACAGGAAAAAGGGGCTGACCACGACGAAGGCGGTCATCACCAGGAAGGCGATGGACTGCGCCTTGGTGAAGCCCCAGAAGCCCGCGACCTCGTGATCAGTGCGGATGGCGCCGGATGCGACGGTTTCGCCGGCCATGGCTCAGGCCCTCCCGAACAGGCCGGCGGGGCGTGCCAGCAGGACGATGACCATGATGACGAAGACGACGGTCTGCGAGAAAGGCGGGTAGAGCACGTCCGTGATGCCCTGCACGAAGCCCAGCAGGAAGCCGGTGACGATCGCGCCCATGATCGACCCCATCCCGCCGATGACGACCACGGCGAAGACAGTGATGATGAAGTTGGCGCCCATGGCCGGATGCACGGAATAGATCGGCGCCGCCAGCACGCCTGCGAAGGCCGCCAGGGCCACGCCCGCCGCATAGGTCAGCGTCATCATCAGCGGCACGTTGATGCCGAAGGCCTGCACCAGCTGCGGGCGTTCCGTCGCGGCGCGCAGATAGCTGCCGATCTTGGTCTTCTCGATCACCAGCCAGGTCGCCAGGCACATCGCGGTCGCGGCGATCAGCACCCAGACGCGATAGCCCGGCAGGAAGAAGTCGCCCAGTTCGAGGTCGAGGGCGCGGAATTCGGGCGGCGGCGCGTAGCGCTGGCCCGAGGAGCCGAAGTTGTTGCGGAACAGCCCCTCGATCACCAGCGCGCAGCCGAAGGTCAGCAACAGCCCGTAGAGATGGTCCACCCGATACAGCCGGGCGATCATCAATCGTTCCATCGCGACGCCGATGGCGCCCACGATCAGCGGCGCCAGCACCAGCGCGGCCCAGTAGCCGACACCCGCGAAGGTCAGCAGCATCCACGCCGCGAAGGCGCCCATCATGAACTGCGCGCCATGCGCGAAGTTGATGACGTTCAGCATGCCGAAGATCACGGCAAGGCCGAGCGAGAGCAGCGCGTAGAACGAGCCGTTGATCACGCCGAGGATGACCTGCGGCATCGCCAACTGGAGTTCGAAAAGCAGGTCTTCCATGACGCCTCTGCGCGTGGTCGGGGTGGGGGCGGCGCTGTCCGCCGCCCCCGTTCAGCCTCGGATCAGGACCGCACCAGCGGGCAGGCGCCTTCGGTGATCGGCCGGAACGCCTCGTTGGCGGGGATGGTGGAGATCAGCTTGTAGTAATCCCATGCCCCGCGGCTTTCGGCCGGCGTCTTCACCTCGAACAGATAGGCCGGATGGATCTTGCGGCCGTCGGGGCGGACCGTGCCTTCGCCGAAGGCGTCGTCGCTGGTGGGCATCGCCTTCATGCGGTTCACCGCATCGGTGCCGGACGCCTTGGCCGCGGCCACGCCCATGTCGCCGACCGCCTTCAGGTAATGCAGGATGCCGGAATAGCAGCCGGCCTGCACCATGGACGGACGCAGGTTGCCCGGCATCGCGCCCAGGCGCCGCGTGAAGGCGCGGGTACGGTCGTTCAGGTCCCAGTAGAAGGTCTCGGTCAGCACCAGGCCCTGCGCCACTTCGAGGCCGAGCGAGTGGACATCCGTCACGAAGACCAGCAGGCCCGCGATCTTGGTGCCGCCGCGGGTGATGCGGAACTCGGCCGCCTGCTTGATGGAGTTGATGGTGTCGCCGCCGGCATTCGCCAGGCCGATGACATTGGCGCGCGACCGCTGCCCCTGCTGGAGGAAGGAAGAGAAGTCCGTCGTGCCCGGGAAGGGCGTCCGCACGCTGCCCACAACGCGGCCGCCGGCGGCGTTGACGAAGGCGGTCGTGTCACGCTCCAGCGCATGGCCGAAAGCGTAGTCCGCGGTGATGAAGAACCAGGTCCGGCCACCCGCCGCCACCATCGCCCCGCCCGTGCCCTTGGCGAGGTTGTAGGTGTCGTAGGTCCAGTGGATCGTGTTGGGCGAGCAGGCCGCGCCCGTCAGGTCGGACGTCGCGGCGCCCGAGTTGATGAACACCTTGTTCCGCTCACGCACCAGCGTGCTGACCGCCAGCGCGACCGAGGAGGTCGGCACGTCCACCACCACGTCGATGCCGTCGCGGTCGATCCACTGGCGCACGACGGTGGAACCGACATCGGGGCGGTTCTGGTGGTCGGCCTGCACGACCTCGACATTGATGCCGCGCTGGGTGATGCCGCTTTCCTGGATGGCCAGCCGCACCGCCTGGGTGGAGCCGGGGCCGGAGATGTCGCGATAGAGGCCGGACTGGTCGTTCAGCACGCCGATGCGGATGGTGTTGGCGGCCTGCGCGCGGGCGCTGCGCCAGGGCAGGCCACCGAGGGCAACAGCACCGGCCGCGCCGGTCAGAAGCGTACGACGTTCGATCGTCATTGTGGGCGTCCTCTCCTTTGTTGGTGACGTTCCCCGGCCGATCAGACGCCGAGGTATGTGTGCAGCCGGTCCATGCTGGCGGCGAGGTCCTGGTTAGCCACCATGTCCACGATCCGACCGTGTTCCATCACGTAGTGCCGGTCCGCCACCGTCTGGGCGAAGCGGAAATTTTGCTCCACCAGCAGCACCGTGAAGCCGCGCTGCTTGATGTTGCGGATCATCGCGCCGATCTGCTGCACGATCACCGGCGCCAGCCCTTCCGATGGCTCGTCCAGCAGCAGCAGCCGCGCACCCGTGCGAAGGATGCGCGCGACCGCGAGCATCTGCTGCTCGCCGCCCGACAGCTTCGTGCCCTGGCTGCGCGCGCGTTCCTTCAGGTTCGGGAACAGCGTGTAGATCTCGTCCAGGCTCAGCCCGCCCGGCGCGATCACCGGCGGCAGCAGCAGGTTCTCCGTCACGTCGAGCGAGGCGAAGATCCCGCGTTCCTCCGGGCAATAGGCAATGCCCGCGCGCGCGATCAGGTCGGGCCGCGCCGCGATCAGTTCCTTGCCCTCGAAGCGGATCGAGCCCGAACGGCGGCCCGTCAGCCCCATGATGGCGCGGAGCGTCGAGGTCTTGCCCGCGCCGTTGCGGCCGAGCAGCGTGACGACCTCGCCCGGATGGATATCCAGCCCGACGCCGTGCAGGACATGGCTTTCGCCATACCAGGCCTCGAGGTCGCGGAGTTCCAGCATCGGGGCGGCGGCGGCGGCGGCGGAAGAGTTGGCGGTCATGGCCTGGGACATGGTCAATGCGCCCCCTCGAAGCCGGGATCGGTGCCCAGATAGGCGGCCTGAACCTCCGGATTGGCGCTAACCTCGGCATAGTCGCCTTCCGCCAGCACGCGGCCGCGCGTCAGCACGGTGATGCGGTCGCAGAGCCCGGCGACGACCTTCAGATTATGTTCCACCAGCAGCACCGTGCGCCCCTGCGCCACCCGCTTCACCAGCGCGATGATGCGGTCCACATCCTCGTGCGTCATGCCGGCCGTCGGTTCGTCCAGCAGCAGCATCACCGGATCGAGGGCGATGGTCGTCGCGATCTCCAGCGCCCGCTTGCGGCCATAGGGCAGTTCGCCCGCGTTCACCCGCGCATATTCGGTGAGCCCCACATCCTCCAGCAATTCGAAGGCGCGCGCGTCGAAGCTCTTCAGCAGCACTTCCGAGCGCCAGAAATCGAAGCTGCCGCCGCGGGCGCGCTGCAGCGCGAGCCGCACATTCTCCAGCACGCTGAGATGCGGGAAGACCGCAGAGATCTGGAAGGACCGCACGAGCCCCAGCCGCGCCACCTCCGCCGGCTTCAGGCCGGTGATGTCGCGTCCGTCATAGCGGATCGCGCCGCGCGTCGGCGGCAGGAACTTGGTGAGGAGGTTGAAGCAGGTCGTCTTGCCCGCGCCATTCGGGCCGATCAGCCCGTGGATCGAGCCGCGCCGGACCTGCAGCGTCACGTCGGCCACCGCGACGAAGCCGCGGAATTCCTTGGTCAGCCCCTCGGTCTCGAGGATGATGTCATCCCGCCCGTTCGTGGATGCCACGCCCGGTTGCCTCCCGTTTTTTAGGCCGGTCGCTGGCGGGGGCTGCCCCGACGCCAACGCATGCCCGCCATGTCTTCATGAATTCATGTCGCGTCGGCCCGATGAATGCAAGTCCCGGCCATCCGCCCAGCCCGTCCCCCAAGGCGCTGAGGTCTTCCGCGGTGTCGCGGGACGGTCAGCCCCCATTCCGCGTCAGCGCGAGCGCCATCCGCTCGATCCCTTCCTCGAGCGTGGCACGGGGACAGCCGAAGTTCAGCCGCACGAAGCCGTGCCCCGGCCCGCCGAAATCGGGGCCGGGATTGAGACCGACCCGCGCTTCCTCCAGGAAGAAGCGCTGCGGGTCCGGCATGGCGCGGCTCCCGCGGCAATCGAGCCAGGCGAGATAGGTGCCTTCCGGCGCCCGCATCGTCACGCCGGGCAGGCGTTCGGCCACCGCCGTGACCAGCCAGTCGCGATTGGCCTGCAGATAGGCCAGCGCCTGCTGGCGCCAGGGCTCGCCCGCGCCCAGCGCCGCTTCGGTCGCGACCAGGCCAAGGATGTTCACATGATCCGCGACACCGGCGATGGCGCGCGAGAAACGATCGCGCAGCGCCGCATCGGTCACAACCGCCCAGCAGGCATTCAGCCCCGCGATGTTCCAGGTCTTGCCCGCGGACATCAGCGTGATCGTGCGCGCCGCGATCTCGGGCGCCAGCGAGGCCACCGGAATGTGCCGCCGACCGTCGAACAGAAGGTCGCAATGGATCTCGTCGGCGATGATCGTGGCATCGGCCGCCACACAGGCCTCGGCCATCGCGGCCAGCTCCACGCGGCGGAAGACGCGCCCTGTCGGGTTGTGCGGGTTGCAGAGCATGAAGGCACCACCCGGCCCGGCCTCGGCCAGCGCGGCGCGCAGCGCATCGAGGTCGGGCTCGTCAGCCTCGGTCAGCGGCGCCTCGATCCGGCGCATCTCCCAATGGCCGGGGGCGGCGAGCATGGGCGGATAGACCGGCGTCTGCACCACCACCCCGGCACCCGGCTTGCAGGCGGCGCGAAGCGCGAGGTTGAAGCCCGGCACGACGCCCGGCATTGCGATGATGGCCTCCGGCGCCACGTCCCACCCGTATTGCTCGGCCATCCATGCGACGATGCGCGCCTTCAGCCCCGCCTGCTGCACGCCATAGCCGAGCACGGGATGCGAAAGCCGCGCCTGGATCGCGTCCATGATCGGCTGGGCCACCGGGAAATCCATATCCGCCACCCACATGGGCAGCACATCCTCGGCGTAGCGTGTCCACTTGACGCAGCCGCTCGCGCGGCGTTCCGGCAGCATGTCGAAAAGGCTCACCCGGACGATCCTTCCACCATCTCGGGCCGTTCCCGTCCCGCACCGCGCCATCCAGACCCGGCGGAGCAGTAGAGGCCTGGCGCCGCCCCGCCATCAACCCTGCCGGGGCCGCCGCGCGCGACGCACACGCGACATCCGCGCCACACGCATGCGTCGTTGCAATCGAATAGCTTGATCTTAACCGCAAGCAGCGTCATCTGACTGCCACACAGCACAACCGCCTATGACGATGGAGCCGGCCGACATGCCGAAGCCCGACTCAGCCCGCACCGATTCCAGCCGTACCGCCGAACCCGCCGCCACCGACCTGCCGCTGCCCGAGCGCGGCGGTTTCGCCCAGGGCGACGCCGTGATGCACCCCGCCCACGGCGTGGGGCGCGTGACGGGCGAATCCTCGGCGACCGTGGGCGGGGAAAGCCTCGAACTGGTCCACTTCGCGTTTGGCGAGGGCCGGCTGCTGCTGCGCGTGCCGCGCGCCAAGGTCATCGCCAACGGCATCCGCCGCCTGGCCGGCGGCGAACTCATCGCGGAAGCGTTGGCCGTGCTTTCCACCGCCCCGCGCGGCGCCGTGCGCGGCATCACCTGGGCCCGCCGCGCGGCGGAACTGCAGGCCAAGCTGAACAGCGGCGATCCGCGCAAGGTCGCGGAAGTGCTCCGCGACCTCGGCCGCAACGTGAACAATCCTGAGCGCAGCTTCTCCGAGCGGCAGATCTTCGAAGCCGCGCTCGAACGCCTGGCGGTGGAAATCGCGGCGGTCGAGAACATCACCCGCGAAGCTGCCGTCGCGAAGATCGCGGAACGCGTGCCCGTCGCCCCCACCCCGGTCGCCGCTGCCGCCTGACGGCTGCTCTGGGCTGGCCTCTGGCCCGCCCGTCACGACTTTCCGACGCCCGCGCGGTCAACCACCGCGCGGGCTTTGCGTTTCGGACGGCATGAAAGCCTCCGATCCCGTCCGTGAAGCGCCGCCGCCGGCGCCCCAGCCCGCCGAGACCCCGCGCCCCACCCCACCGCCGGGACCGGGACCCGAACTGCCGGGGCTGCCGCCCTTCACCCCGGAACCGCGCACGCCGGAACTGCCAGGCACGCCGCCTGACCAGCCAGAGGTGCCGGTCATCACGCCGCCAGGGCCCGAGATGCCCCAGCCCATCGCCTGATGCCTATCGCCTGACCTGCACCTTCAACGCCAGCAGCGCGACGAAGGCCGCAAAGGTCAGGCCGGAGGTCACGGCAAGGGCGACCTCCACCCCCGCTCGTTCCAGCAGCAGCCCGAAGGCGAAGGGCGCGAGCGCCTGGAGGAAGCGCGACGGCGCCGTCAGCAATCCCTGCCGCGCGCCGTAGCCGGCGGGGCCGAAGACCGCGAGCGGCAAGGTGCCCTTCACGATCGTCATGACGCCATTGCCCATGCCATGCAGCACCGCGAAGACCGGGGCCGCCACGCCGCCCACGGCCAGAAGCACCGCCGCCCCTAGCGGATGGCCGAGCGCCGCCAGCCGCGCCGTCGTGATGGGCTGGATGCGGCGCACCAGCGCGTATTCCAGCAGCCGCGCCGCGACCTGGGACGGCCCGATCAGGGCCGCCGCCGCGATCGCCAGCGCCGTCGTCGCCCCAGCGGCCTGCAGCATCGCCGGCAAATGCGCCGCCATCGCGCCCGCCACCGTCCAGGTGGCCGCGAAGACGAAGGCGAGGATCGGCATGGCGAAGCGCGGCGCCGGCGTGGCCTCGGCTTCCGCGGCCGCCTGCTGCTTCTCGGGCGGCGGCGCCGGCGGCACCAGCAGGCGATTGAGCGGAAGCCCCAGCACCAGGTGCAGCGCCGCCCAGCCGAGGCAGGCCCCGCGCCAGCCGAAGGCCTCCTCCATCACCGCCGAAAGCGGCCAGCCTACCGTGCTGGCGAAGCCCGCGATCAGCGTGATCCCCGTGATGGGCGAGCGTGCCGCGCGCCCATAGAGCCCCGCCAGGGTCGCGAAGGCGGCATCATACAGCCCCATCGACATGCCGACACCGATGACGAGCCAGCCAAGGGCCATCATCGCCGTCCCCTGCGCCATGGCCAGCAGCAACAGCCCCAGGGCGAAGACGATATTCGACGCCGTCAGCACATCGCGCCCGCCGCGCAGGTCGATCGCACGCCCCGCCGCCGGCCCGAGCACCGCCGACAGCAACATCGCCGCCGAGAACCCCGCGAAGACCCAGGAGGCCGGGATGCCGAGGTCCCGCGCCATCGGCGCCGCGAGGATCGCCGGGAGGTAATAGGACGACGCCCAGGCCAGCGTCTGCGCCGAGCCCAGCGCGATCACGACCTGGCGGGAGCCAGCGGGCGCTGTCCCGCTCATGCGCCGCGCTGCCCCGATGCGATGTCCAACCTGGCCTCCTGACGGCGAAGGAGGTCAAAGCCTAGGACAGATCGTGGCGCGCCGTGAACGCGCCCGCGCATGAAACTTCGCGGTCGCTGCCACGCGGCGCCAGCGCCCGGACCCGATCAGCCGCCGAGCCGCCGCGCCAGCCTCTCCTGCCCTTCGGCCGGCATGTGCAGGCCGAGCTTGGAGCGACGCCACAGCACATCCGCCGCCGTCCGCGCCCATTCGCGGGTCACCAGCCAATCCAGCTCGCGTTCGGTGAAGCCCGCGCCATAGGCTTCGCCCATCGCATTCGGGCCGCTCGCGCCATCCAGCAGCGCATCGAGGTCGCTGCCATAGGCCCGCACCATCCGGCGCAGCGTGGCGCGCGGAAGCCAGGGGTGGCGGGCGGCCATCTCGGCCTCGAAGCCGGGCAGGTCGAGCCCGCCGAAATCGCCGCCCGGCAGCGCGGCGGTCGCAGTCCAGGGCGTGCCCCCATGGCCGATGGCCGCGCCGATCGCGCCCACCGCTTCTTCTGCCAGGCGCCGATAGGTGGTGATCTTGCCGCCATAGATGGTGAGGACCGGCGCCTGCGCTGGCGGCGCATCGGTCTTGAGGACGTAGTCGCGGGTGACGGCGGATGGGTTGTCCGCGCCGTCGTCATGCAGGGGCCGAACGCCGGAATAGCTCCAAACGATCTCCTCCGGCGTCGGCGCGCGGCGGAACTGCCGGCCGACGGCGGCGCAGAGATAGGCCGCTTCCTCTGGCGTGCAGTGCGCGTCGCGGGCATCGCCCTCATGCGGCACGTCGGTGGTGCCGATCAGGGAGAAGCGGCCCTCATAGGGAATGACGAAGACCACGCGGCGGTCGTCATTCTGCAGGATATAGGCCTGGTCGCCCTCATACAGCGCGGGGACGACGATGTGGCTGCCGCGGACCAGCCGGACGCGGTCCCGCGCCCGGGCCTGGGCTGAATCCTGCGCCTGGAGCACCCAGGGGCCGGCCGCGTTGATCAGCGCCCGCGCGGTGACGACGCGTTCCGTCCCATCCTCCGCCACCAGCCGGCAGGTCCAGCGGTCGGCGCCGCGCTCGGCGCCGGTGAAGGTGGTGCGGACCAGGATCTCGGCACCCCGCGCCGCGGCGTCGCGGACATTCAGCACGACAAGGCGGCTATCCTCGACCCAGCAATCCGAATAGGCGAAAGCATCGGTGATCGCATCGCTCAGCGGCTGGCCGTAGCGATGGGTCGCGGTGCGAAGGCTCTCGCTGCCCGGCAGGCTCACACGACGCGCCAGGTGGTCGTACAGGAACAGGCCCGCGCGGATCATCCAGCGCGGGCGCATTTCCGGCCGGTGCGGCAGGACGAAGCGCATCGGCCAGACGATCTGCGGCGCGATCCGTAGCAACACCTCGCGTTCGGCCAGCGCTTCCCGCACCAGACGGAACTCGTATTGCTCCAGGTAGCGCAGCCCGCCATGCACCAGCTTCGAGCTGTTGGAAGACGTGGCCCCCGCCAGATCGCCGCGTTCCACGAGGCAGGTGGACAGCCCCCTGCCCTGCGCGTCCCGGGCAATGCCCGCCCCGTTGACGCCGCCGCCGATGACGAGAAGGTCGAAGTCCGTCCGCATGATGCCCTAGATCAACCGCGCGCGGATGCGCGTCACGACGATCTCCGCGATGATCACCACCGCGAGGATCGCGAGCAGCACGGTGGCCACGCGTTCCCATTGGAAGAAGTTGATGGCGTCGTCGAGCACAACGCCGATGCCACCCGCGCCGACCAGGCCGAGAACGGCACTCTCGCGCACATTGATGTCCCAGCGGAACAGCGCGATGCCCCAGAAGGCCGGCTGCACCTGCGGCCAGATCCCCTTCAGCATCGTGCTGCCCCAGGGGCTGCCCGCCGCGGTCAGCGCCTCCACCGGGCCGGGCGCGGTTTCCTCGATCGCCTCGGCCAACAGCTTGCCGACGAAGCCGACGGAGCGGAAGGCGATGGCGAAGGTGCCGGCCGCAGCGCCCGGGCCGAAGACGGCGACGAAGATCAGCGCCCAGACCAGCGAATTCACCGACCGGGATGAGACCAGCATCAGCTGGGCGAAGCCGTTCAGCACCGGGATGCGGCAGATGTTGCGCGCCGCCATCAACGCCAGCGGCACCGCGAGGACGAAGGAGAACAGCGTGCCCAATGTGGCGATATGCAGCGTCTCGATCAGGGCGTCATGCACCGCCGGGTGGTAGTGGCGCAGGTCCGGCGGCCACATCCGCACCAGCAGATCCGCCATCTGTTCCGGCGCATCGGCGAGGAATTCCGGAATGATCTCGACCGTGCGGACCGCCCAGACAAGCGAGGCGACGATCGCCAGCCAGACCAGCCAGCGCCCGATGCGCTGCTGTGGCGTAAAGCGGTTCCATTCACGCGTAAGGGAGGAATCAGGGCGCATCCGATTCACGCCTCCGGTGCTCGCTTCGCTGCGCCCTCCGGCGATCGGATGCGGGCTCATCGCATCGCCGCCCGGATGCGGCCGGAGACGATCTCCGCCAGGAAGATCAGCGCGATGATGGACAGCAGGATCGCGGCGACGAAATCATAGTCGAAGCGCTTGAAGGCCGCGAACAGCGTCCCCCCGATGCCGCCTGCGCCGACGATGCCGACCAGGGTCGAGTTCCGCAGGTTGCTGTCCAGCTGGTACAGGCAGAAGCCGGTGAAGCGGGACGCGACCTGCGGCAGCACGCCATAGAGCAGTACCTTGCCGAGCCCCGCCCCGGTGGCGCGGATCGCCTCCACCTGCTTCATGGAGATTTCCTCGATCGCTTCCGCGAACAGCTTGGCGATGAAGCCCATGGACGCGACGGTCAGCGCCGCGACCCCCGCCAGCGCGCCGAAGCCGATCGCCTTCACGAACAGGATGGCGACGATCACGTAGTGCAAGCTGCGGCAGATCGCGATGAAGGCGCGCGTCGGCGCCGCGAGGAAGGCGGGCGACAGGTTCCGCGCCGCCATCAGCCCGAGCGGCAGCGAGATCAGGATGCCGAGCGCGGAGGACAGCAGCGCGATCTGGATGCTTTCCAGCAGCCCTTCCAGCAGCAATTCCCAACGTTCGAAATTCGGCGGCCACATTCGGCCGAGGAAGCGCCCCGCTTCCCCGATCCCGGTGACCAGACGGGCCCAGGTAATGTCGAGCCGCCCCATGGCGTAGACGACATAGGCCGCCAGCGCGATCGCGCCCGCCCGCGCCGCCCAGTTCGGCGCGAAGGCCTGGCGGGCGGCGTCCTGCGCGGCGGTCACAGCCAATCCTCGCCGCCATAGATCTGCTGCAGATGCGACGGCCGGAGGTCCTCCGGCGGGCCGTCGAACACCACCCGCCCTTCCGACATGCCGACGATGCGTTGCGCGAAACGCTTGGCGAGTTCGACATTGTGGATGTTGACGATCACCGGCACCCCGGCCGCTGTGGTCAGCCGCGCCAGCAACTCCATCACCTCCACCGCTGTCTTGGGGTCGAGGGAGGAGGTCGGCTCATCGGCCAGCAGCAATTCGGGGCGCTGCATCAGCGCACGCGCAATGCCGACGCGCTGGCGCTGGCCGCCCGACAGCGCATCCGCACGCCGCGTCGCATGTTCCGGCAGGCCGACCGCGTCGAGCAATTCGAAGGCGCGGGCGATATCCTCGGCCGGGTAGCGGCGCAGCCAGGCCCGCCACAGCGACACATAGCCGAGCCGGCCGGAGAGGACGTTCTCCATTACCGTCAGCCGTTCCACCAGGTTGTATTCCTGGAAGACCATGCCGATTCGGCGCCGCGCGAGCCGCAAAGCCTTCCCGCGCAGCGACGCCAGATCCTCGCCATTCAGCAGGATCTGGCCCGCCGTCGGCTCCACCAGACGGTTGATGCAGCGGATCAGCGTGGATTTGCCCGTGCCGGAGGGGCCGATGATGGCCGTGATCCCCTCCGGGGCGATGGCGAGGTCGATGCCGCGCAGCACGGGCTTGCCGGGCACGTATTCCTTGGCGAGGCCACGAAGGACCAGCCCCCGCGACCCGCCCTGCTGCGCTGGCATCATGGTCACTGCGGGCGCGCCGGCTGCTGCTGCTGCTGCTGCTGGCGCTGCTGGTTGCGGCGCTGTTCGGCTTCCAGCTCCCGGCGGCTTTCTGCATCCCAGGCGGCGCGGTTGTAGGGCGCGTTCACCGCATCCGCCACCGCGCGCACCGGCGCCCAGTCCTGGGCATAGGTCGCGGGCCAGAACCGGTCATTGCCGCCGAGGTCGCGCCGCATCGCCTCCGGGAATCGATAGTCGAGGAAGCACTGGCGGATCCGCTGCGCAAGCTCGGGGCGCAAATCATGCGACAGCGCGAAGGAGGAGGTTGGGAACGGGTCCGACTGCCAGATGATGCGGAAATTCTCGCGCCGCACCTGGCCGCGCGCGACCATGCGGTTGAACACGTCAGAGGCGACCGGCGCGGCATCGTAATCCCCCGTGTTCACGCCGAGCACGCTGCGGTCATGCCCGCCCGAGAAGATCACGCGGTAATCGGTGTCGGGCGCCAAGCCATTGGCCGGGAAGAAGGCGCGCGGCGCGAGGTTGCCGGAATTGGAGGTGGCGGAGGTATGCGCCACGCGGCGCCCCTTCAAATCCGACAATTGCTGGAACGGGCTGTCGGCGCGGACGATCGTCACGACGCGATAGCTCTCATAGGCCTCGGCATTGCCCTTCACCGCGAAGGGCACGGCGCCGGCGAGGTTCACGGCGAAGGCCGTCGGCCCGGTGGAGAAGCCGGCGATATGCAGCCGGCCGGACCGCATTGCCTCCACCTGCGCGGCGTTCGAGGTGACCTGGAAGTACACGGTGCGCTTGCCCGTGCACTGCGTCAGATACTCCATGAAGGGGCGGAACTGGCTGGCGTAGAGCGCGGGATCCTCGACCGGCGTATAGGCGAAGACCAGGGTCGAGGGATCGCGCTGGCGGCTCGCCTCAGTCGGCGCATCCGCGACCATGTCGCGGTTCTCGTCGCAATAGGCCTCATCCAGCGCGCCGCGGAAGGAACAGGCCTGGGCCTGCGACCAGGGCATCGCGGCCATCAGCGCCGCGGCGAAGCCCGCGGCCGGCAACAGGTGACGCATCATGATTGTGTTTCCTCCTCAGGTCGTCTTGGCGGCCAACAGGGCCGAGGCAAATTCGGCGAAGCCCGCGCCGCCGCTGCCGGCGGTGATATAGGCGGGCGGCGCCGCGATATCGGGCAGGAAGGGCGCGACATTGGCAACGCCAACCGAAAGCGGCACCGCCGCGAACATGGG
>JBIIRI010000225.1:0-4442 GCA_044341625.1 Roseomonas sp. | reverse complement strand
CGGGCTTCACGCGCCTCGACGCGTCGGAGACGGACGGCACGGCGCGCGCGATCCTGGCCACGATGATCGAGAATATCGGCGTCGCGGAACGCACGGACAATCTGCTGTGCCAGGACACCGGCATCCCGATCTTCAACGTGCGCATCGGGCGGAACGTCGAGCTCGACGGCTGGGCTCTGAAGCAGGCGATCCGGCGCGGCACCGAACGCGCCACGCGCGACCACCCGCTGCGGAGTTCCGTGGTCCACCCCATCACGCGGAAGAACGACCAGACCAGCTGCGGCGCGCATGTGCCGGTGATCAACCTCGACTTCACCGAGGATGACCGCGTCATGGTGCTCGAGATGATCCCGAAGGGATCGGGCAGCGAGAATGGCAGCTTCCTGCAGATGCTGATCCCGGCGGATGGCATGGCCGGGGTGAAGCGCTTCGTCATCGACGCGGCGATGCGGGCGGGCGGCAAGGTCTGCCCGCCGGTGATCATGGGGGTCGGCGTGGGCGGGACATCCGACCTCTGCATGCATCTGGCGAAGGTGGCGGCGACGCGCCCGCTCGGCAGCGTCTGCGCCGATCCGGAAGGTGCGGCGCTGGAAGCCGCGCTGTCGGATGCGGTGAACAGCCTCGGCATCGGGCCGCAGGGGCTGGGGGGGGATTCCACCGCCTTCGCCGTGCATGTGGAAGTCGCGGCGACCCACATCACGATGAACCCGGTCGCGGTGAACATCCAATGCCACAGCGCCCGCCGCGCGAGCGCCACCTTCACGCCCGACGGCGTGACGATCGGGTTCTAAGGTCCGATGATCGAAGGGCCGCTCGGCCCGAAGGTCTGAATCGGTCCGCAGGAGACAAAGGCCATGACGCACCACACGCTGCACATGCCCTGCACGGAAGCGGACATCCGCAAGCTGCGCGTGGGCGACCATGTAACGCTGCAGGACACGCTGTTCGGCATCCGCGACGCAACCCAGATCCACATGTTCGACCATGGCCGCCGCACGCGCTTCGACCTCCGCGGCCATGCGGTGATCCACACCGCGCCCAATGTCCGCAAGGTGGACAAGCGCGGCACCAACGACAGCGGCTACGAGGCGGTCTGCATCGGCACCACCACCTCCGACCGCATGGAACGCTTCACGCGCCCGCTGATGGAACGCGAAGGCGTGCGGATCATCATCGGCAAGGGCGGGCTGCGGGAAGACAGCGCGCGGGCCTTCGCCGATCTCGGCGGCGTCTACCTGGCGATCATCGGCGGCACCGCGGCGCTGGAGACGACCTGGATCGAGGCGATCGAGGATGTGGACCTCGACGACCTGCATCCCGAAAGCCTCTGGCGCTTCCGCATCCGGGATTTCGGCCCGCTGCTGGTCGCCATGGACAGCCATGGCGGCAGTCTCTACGCCGAAGTGCAGAAGACCGTGCAGGACCGCCGCGCGGCCGCGCTGGCGAAGCTCGGCGTGGCGTGAGGCGGCCTTGCGGGCCGCTCATGCCAGCGCCGCCTTCTCAGCGTCCGGCGGGCACGGTGATCGAAAGCGCCTCGAAGGGCCGCGCGCTGGACCGGTCGCGCGTCACGCCGACATCCCGCTTCACGAAGGTGCCGATATCGATATCGAACCAGAAGGTGTCGGTACCGAGGAAGTTGTTGCCCAGCATCCCTTCCTGCCTGCGCTGCAGGACAACGGTGTTGCGCGGCGAACCGCCGATCTGCAGCGTCTCGGTCCGCAGGACACGCCAGGTCTCCGCATAGCGGTGCGTGTTGTTGCGCTCGGTCCGTCCGATGAAGGTGTAGCTCGCGCCACGGTCGGGCGCGAGCGGCCAGAGCGCGCCGAAGCCGCGACGAAGGCTACCCTCATCCTCGGTCGGGAGGATCCAGAAATCATACAGCCTGCGTTGTTCCTGACCGCCCGCATTCGTGGCGAGGCAGACCACCGGGTCGGCCGGATCGGCCCCCCTGTAGGTCAGCGAGCCGTTGGTGAATTCAATGACCGTTCCCGGCGCGGGGCAGCGGAAGGACAGGCTCGCGCTGGCCGGCACCGACCATGCGGCCGGGGTCGCCGTGACGGGGCTGGGGCCGCTGCCATCCGCCTGGCAACCCGCCAGGGCCCAGGCGCCGGCAAGCAGGGTCAGCAATCGAATCCGCATGGCTTTCTGTCCCTGGCCGCGCCGAACAACACGGCAAGGAGTCTCCGTTGCATCGCGACGGCTGTCCACCAGGGGAACGCCGTCGTTGCCGGCGCGAAGCGACAGCGCGATGGACAGCCAAGCCGGCAGCCTCTACGCCAAGGTGGAGAAGACCGTGCGGAGCCGCCGCGGCGCGGGATCGGCAGAGCCCGGCGTGACCTGAAGGAGGATCGCATGGGGATCGTCGCGTTCTTGGCGCTCGCGCTGCTCGGCGGCGCGCTGATCGCCAATTCCGGCACGCAGACGCCGCGCCCCGTCACCGAGGAACAGCGGCCGGTCCGATGAACGCAATCGCCCGCCGCAGCACGGATATCCTCGTCCTCGGCTCGGGCGGCGCCGGGCTTCTGGGCGCGCTGCACGCCAAGGCCGCAGCCCCGCAGCTCGATGTCACCGTCGCGGTGAAGGGCCTGCTCGGCAAGTCGGGCTGCACCCGCATGGTCCAGGGCGGCTACAACGTGGCGCTGGCCGCCGGCGATTCGGCCGAACGGCATTTCATGGACACGATCGAGGGCGGCGGCTGGCTCAACGACCAGGACCTGGCCTGGACCCTCGTCACCGTCGCGCAGCGGCGCATCCGGGAATTGGAAACGCGCTGGGGCTGCTTCTTCGACCGCAACCCGGACGGCACCATCCACCAGAAGGCCTTCGCCGGGCAGACCTTCGACCGCACCGTCCACAAGGGCGACCTGACCGGCATCGAGATCATCAACCGCCTGGCCGAACAGTGCTGGGCGCGCGACATCGCGCGGATGGAGGAACACCGCGCCGTCGCCCTGCTGCCCAGCCGCGACGGGGCGCGGATCGCCGGCGTGCTGCTGGCGGATATCCGCGGCGGCGGGCTGGTGCTGGTGCAGGCGAAGGCCGTGCTGCTCGCGACCGGCGGCGGGCCGACCATGTACACCTACCACACGCCTTCCGGCGACAAGTCCTGCGACGGGATGGCGATGGCGCTGCGCGCCGGCCTGCAGCTTCGCGACATGGAAATGGTGCAGTTCCACCCCACCGGCGTGCTCGCCGGGCCTGGGACGCGCATGACCGGCACGATCATCGAGGAAGGGCTGCGCGGCGCGGGCGGTTATCTGCTGGACGGCGCGGGCGAACGCTTCATGCATCGCCACGACCCGCGCGGCGAACGCGCGACGCGCGACATCGTCTCCCGCGCCATGTACCGGGAGATCCTGGCGGGCCGCGCGAACGAACAGGGCGGGCTCTATATCGAGATGGGCCATCTCGGCCCCGACAAGGTCCGCCGCCAGTTCAAGGGCATGGTCGAGCGCTGCGCCGATATGGGCTTCGACCTGGCCGCAGGCCGCGTGCCCGTGGTGCCGACAGCGCACTACATGATGGGCGGCGTGGTCTTCGCGGCCGATGGCAGCACCGCCCTGCCCGGCCTGTTCGCGGCCGGGGAGGATACCGGCGGCGTGCATGGCGCGAACCGGCTGGGCGGCAATGGCGTGGCCAATTCCACCGTCTTCGGCGGCATCGCCGGCGACGCGATGGCCGCCTGGGTGCCGCGCCACGGCACGATCGAGGAGCCCTGCCCGACCGCGCTGGAGGCCGCGCTGGCGCTGGTCCACGCCCCCTTCGCTCGGCCCGCCGCGACGCTGTCGCCCATCCGCGACGGGCTGCACGCGCTGATGTGGGAGAAGGCCGGCATCCTGCGCGACGCCGCAGGCCTCGGGGATGCCGCGCGCGGCCTCGACGCGCTGGAGGACGCGCTGGATGCGACCGGCGTGGATGGCGCCGACCGCGCCTTCAACCTCGCTTGGCACGACTGGCTGAACCTGAAGTCGCTGATCCTGGTCAGCCGCGCCATCGTCGCCGCCGCCGGCGCGCGGGCGGAAAGCCGCGGCGCGCATTGGCGGGAGGATTTCCCCGCGCCCGCCAATCCCGCCGCCGGGCTCGCCGCGACCATCGCCAGCCTCGGCCCCGATGGGCGCATCGCCATCTCCTCCCGCCCTGTCGCCTTCACGCGGGTGCGACCGGGGCAGTCGCTGCTGGCGGCGGCGGAGTAGGCAACCTCGCCCCGATCCACCCGTTCCCGCCCCGGCGCCGCACCCATGCGGCCCCGCAGCACCAGGGACGCGACGATGGACGACATCTCCAGGCTGATGACCGAACAGCTCCGCGACGCCTATAGCGCGGAAAAGCAGGCCTTGCGCGCCATGCAGAAGATGATGAAGCACGCCGCCAACGACCGGCTGCGGCAGGGCCTGCAGGCGCATATCGACCAGACCGAGGGCCATATGGAACGGCTGGACCAG
>JBIIRI010000224.1:0-4449 GCA_044341625.1 Roseomonas sp. | reverse complement strand
TGCGGAGAGAAGAAGCAGCCTCAGGCCGCCACCTTCAGCGCCGGCACCCGTTCCGCGATCTGCACGGCGTTCAGCGCCGCGCCCTTCAGAAGCTGGTCGCCGCAGACGAACAGGTCGAGGCCATGGGCGCCGAAGACCAGGTTCTGGCGGATGCGGCCCACTTCGCAATCATCCTGGCCGGTTGCCGTCAGCGGCATCGGGTAGAGCTTGTTGGCCACGTCATCGACCAGCTTCACGCCGGGCGCGTTGCGCAGCACCTCGCGCGCGGCGTCCGGCGTGATGGGGCGCTCGGTCTCGATGGTGATCGCTTCGGCATGCACGCGCATGGTCGGGATGCGGACGGCGGTGCAGGACACGGGAAGGTCGGGCAGGCCCATGATCTTCCGGGTCTCCCAGACCACCTTCATCTCCTCCTTCGTGTAGCCATTGGGCTGGAAGGCATCGATGTGCGGGATGACGTTGAAGGCGATGGGGTGGGCGAAGACCTCGTTGCGGGCAGCCTCGCCGTCCACCAGCACGCGCCGCGTCTCCCGCTCCAGCTCCGCCATGCCCTCGGCGCCGGCGCCGGAGGTGGCCTGGTAAGTCGAGACGATGACGCGCTTGATGCCGAAGGCCTTGTGCAGCGGCGCCAGCGCCACGACGGCGATGGCGGTGGTGCAGTTCGGGTTGGCGATCAGGCGGGCATTGCCGATGGCGTCCACATTCACCTCCGGCACCACCAGCGGGACGTTGTCGTCCAGGCGGAAGGCCGAGGAATTATCCACCACCGTCACCCCCGCCGCGACCAGCGCAGGGGCGTGCTGCTTGGCGAAATCGCCGGAGACCGCGAGCAGGGCGAGATCCAGGTCCTTCGCCTTCTCCGGCGTGAATTCCTCGATCGTGATCTCCCCGAACGGCGTGGCGACCCGCGTCCCCGCGCTGCGGCCCGAGGCGAAGAGGCGGAGTTTCGTCACCGGGAAGCGACGCCGCCCGAGAACCTCCACCAGCTCCTTGCCCACCGCACCGGTGGCACCGATCACGCCGACCCGCATCGGGGTCACTCCTTCCCAGGGTGTTCGAGGCGGCCCAGATAGCGCAAAGCCCCGCCAGGGCCAAATGCGCGCGGCGGGGGTCAGGGCTGTCCCGCGCCTGCGGGGTCGCATCCACCGGCTGCGCCACCTATAAGGCGCCTTCGCAACCCACCGGACCGCATCGCCCGCCATGTCTGACGCCGACTTCTCCGCCGCGCGAGCCTGGCCCTTCGAGGAAGCGCGCAAGGTCGCCACGCGGGTCGCCGCCTCCGGCAAGGGGGCGGCGCTGTTCGAGACGGGCTACGGCCCCTCCGGCCTGCCGCATATCGGCACCTTCGGAGAGGTCGCGCGCACCACCTGGGTCCGCAACGCCTTCTCCCGCCTCACCGGCCTGCCATCGCGCCTCGTCGCCTTCAGCGACGACATGGATGGGCTGCGCAAGGTGCCGGATAATGTGCCGAACAAGGAGATGCTCGGGACGCATCTCGGCAAGCCCGTCACCGCGATCCCCGATCCCTTCGGCACGCATGAGAGCTTCGGGCACCACAACAACGCCCGGCTGCGGGCGTTCCTCGACCAGTTCGGCTTCGAATACGAATTCGCCTCGTCGAGCGACTACTACAAGTCCGGCCGCTTCGACGCCGCGCTGATCCGGATGGCGGAGCGGCATGAGCAGGTGAAGGCGGTGATCCTGCCGACCCTCGGCCCGGATCGCCGCGCGACCTATTCGCCCTTCCTGCCGATCCACCCCAAGACCGGCGTCGTGATGCAGGTCCCGATGGAGGAAGTGCGGCCGACCGAGGACCTGCTGGTCTGGACCGATCCCGCGACTGGGGAGCGCTTCGGCACGCGCATCACGGGCGGCCATTGCAAGGCGCAATGGAAGGCGGATTGGGCGCTGCGCTGGTACGCGCTCGGCGTCGATTACGAGATGTCGGGCAAGGATTTGATCGATTCCGTGAAGCTGTCGGGCGCGATCTGCCGCGTCATGGGCGGGGAACCGCCGATCGGCTTCACCTATGAGCTGTTCCTCGATGAGGAAGGGACGAAGATCAGCAAGTCGAAGGGCAACGGCCTTTCGATCGAGGAATGGCTGCACTACGCCCCGCCCGAAAGCCTCGCGCAGTTCATGTACAACCAGCCGCAGCGCGCGAAGCGGCTGTTCTTCGACGTGATCCCGCGCGCGACCGACGAATATGTGCAGAACCTGGATCGCCTGCGTACGGCGCCCAGCCCCGACAATCCGGCCTGGCACATCCATGGCGGGGCAACGAACGATCCCGGCTCGCCCATCTCCTTCACGATGCTGCTGAACCTGGCCAGCGTCATCAACGCAGATAATCCGGAGATGCTGTGGGGCTTCCTGCAGCGCTATGCGCCGGGCGTAACCCCGGACAGCCACCCGCTGGTGGCGCGGCTGATCGAGCGCGCGGTCGCCTATTACCGCGACCGCGTCGTGCCGGAGAAGAAGCACCGCGCTGCCACGCCCGCGGAAGCGGAGGCGATGCGCGCGCTGGCTGGCATGCTGCGCGACCGCGTGCAGGAGCTGGAGGCGCTGCCGCCGGATGAGCGCGCCAAGGCCATCCAGGATCTGGTCTATGACGCCGGCCGGCGCGAGCCCTTCCTGGAAGCCGCGAAGGATGGCGGACGCCCCGGCGTCTCGCGCGCCTGGTTCAACGCGCTGTATCAGGTGCTGCTCGGCCAGCCGGAAGGCCCGCGCTTCGGCGGCTTCGTCGCGCTCTATGGCATCGCCGGCACGATCGGGCTGATCGAGACCGCACTCGAACGCGATCCCGCCGCCGCATGATACGAAGCGGACGAAGTTCCGATTTGCGGCCCGAAGGGCGTCGCGCGAGCAGCGCGCCTTCGGCACGACGCGGCCGAATGGCCGCCGCGGCAAGTGCCGCGAAGCCAAGCCGCGCGGATGCGCGGCGCCCGGCGTCTGAGGCGCACGAAGGCAAAGCCTTCGTGCGCATCAAATGACGGCGCGCGTGGCATGAAGAGCTGGCTGCCCGTGCTGAAGAAGCACGGCATGACGGTCTTCGGGCTGCTGCTGCTGGTCGCGGCCATCTACGTCGCGCAGAAGGAATTCCGCGACCTCTCGGTCGCGCAGATCCGCGCGGCACTGGCGGCGATCCCGTCCGCGACGCTCTGGACGGCCGCGGGCTGGACCCTACTCGCCTTCGCGGTACTGACGATCTACGACCGGCTCGGCAGCGTCTATGCGGGCCATCCGGTCAGCTACGGGCGCACCTCGCTCGCCTCCTTCTGCGCCTACACCCTGGCGCATAATCTGGGATTCGCGGCGGTGTCCGGGGCTGCGGTGCGCTACCGCTTCTACGCCGCCTGGGGCCTGCCGCCGCTGGCCATCGCCAAGGTGGTCGCCTTCACCAGCCTGACATTCGGCCTCGGTGGCTTCGCTCTGGGCGGCCTCGTGCTGGTGGTGGAGCCAGAGGTGATTCCTGGCCTCGGCAACCATGTGCCGCATTGGATGATGCAGGGCATCGGGCTGGCGATGTGGGCGCTCGTCCTCGCCTACATCACCATGTCGCGCATCCGCAGCCATGTGACGCTGTTCGGCCATCGCGTGGACCTGCCCGGCTTCCGCATGGCGCTGGCGCAGACCACGCTGGCCAGCGTGGATGTCGCCGTCACCGCGATGATCTTCTATGTGCTGCTGCCGAAGGCTGAGGGCCTCACCTTCCTGCATTTCCTCGGCATCTACATCGCCGCCTATATCGCCGGCATCGCGGCGAGCCTGCCGGGCGGCATCGGCGTGTTCGACCTGGCCATCGTCATTGGCCTGCGCCCCTGGCTGAGCGAGGCGGAGGTGGTCGGCGCGCTGCTGGTCTTCCGGCTGTATTACTACATCGTGCCGCTCTTCCTGGCCGGGATGCTGTTCGCCGGCTTCGAGGTGGCGCAGCGCCGCCACGTCTTCGCGCGCTTCGGCGCCGAGCAACGGGTCGCCGATGCGCTGGAAGTGCCGGCGGTCGCGGGCCTCGCGGGGCTCGGGGGCACGGTGCTGCTGTTCCTGGCCGCACTGCCGACGCGCTACTCCGCGCTGCCGGACTGGGCGGGGTACGAAGCCGCGCTCGCCTCGCATTTCGCGGCCTCCGTCGTCGGCTCGCTGCTGCTGGTGATGGCCTATGGGCTGCTGCGGCGGCTGACCATCGCCTGGGGGCTCAGTATCCTGCTGCTGCTGAACGGCGCGCTGATCTGCTGGCTGCGCGACGATCCCTGGTGGCTCTGGGGCGCCTTCCTGCTGGTCGCGGCGCTGGTCGGCGCGATGCGCAGCGCCTTCTACCGCGATGCGCGGCTGATGCGCGAACCGCTGCAGCCGCAGACGCTGGTGGCGCTCGGCGTCGTCGCGGTCTGCGCCATCCTGCTCGCGATGGTGTCCTATGGCGGCAAGGTCGGCGACGAGGGCTGGTACGAGGTC
>JBIIRI010000223.1:0-4464 GCA_044341625.1 Roseomonas sp. | reverse complement strand
CGTCGGGCGGGTGATCCCCGGGGGGGGATCCCGCGCGGACCGCTCAGTTCAACCTCATATCCTGCAGGCGGATCATGCCATCGGCGATGGGCCGGTAGCCCGTGAGCCGCGTCGAATGGATCATGATGTTCTTGCGATGCCACACGAACAGCCGCCCGGCATCCTGCACCAGCGCGATCTCCATAGCCTGGCGGTACAGGTCGCGCCGCTTGGCCACATCGCCCTCGGTCCGCGCCGCATCCAGCAGGCGGTCGACCTCGGGGTTCGAGTACTTGCCGTCATTCTGCCCGCCACGCGTATGCATGAAGGCGTGGATGTTGCCGTCCGGATCGGTGCGGCCCGACCAGCCCACCAGATACAGCTGGAAGTCGCCGCGCTGAGCCGCCTGGAGGGACGAGGCGAATTCCATCGCGCGCAGGCTGACGTCGAAGCCCGCTTCGCGCGCCATCGACTGCACGACCTCTCCCACCTGGCGGAGGTCGGGGTTGTTCGGCACCGTCAGTTCGAGTTGCAGCGGCGCCGTGACGCCGGCTTCGCGCAGCAGGGCGCGGGCGCGGTTCACGTCGCGCGCGGGGGGCGCGAAGTTCGGCAGGTGGAAGCCGCTGGCCGGCGGGACCGGCTGGCGGGTCGGGGTGAACATCCCCTCATAGACCACCTGGTTGATCGCGGCGCGGTCGATGGCGAGTTCGAAGGCCCGGCGCACGCGGGCGTCGCGCAGCGGCTCGGACCGCGGGCCGTTGTTCACGTTGAACTGGATGGACTGCCAGCCGAGTTCCTCCACCGCCACGCCGCGCAGGTTGCGGTTGCGCTGGATGGCGCGCATGTCGTCCGGCTCCATCCGCTCACCGAATTCCACCGCGCCGGATTGCAGGTTCGCAAGCCGCACCGTGTTGTCCGGGATCGGGATGTAGGTCACGCGATTGAAGTGGATGCGGCCGGCATCCCAGTATTCCGGGAAGCGTTCCAGCACGATCCGTTCCTGCGCGACGCGTTCCACGAAGCGCATCGGGCCGGCACAGACCGGGCGATTGCCGAAGTTGCGCCCGGCGGCTTCCGCCGCGCGGGGGCTGATGATCATGCCCGCGCGGTCGGTCAGCGTCGCGATGAAGGATGCGTTGGGCTCGGCCAGGCGGATGCGAACCGTCTGCGGGTCCACCACCTCGATGGCGGAGATCGCGCCCATCTCACCGCGGCGGAAGCTGCCCTGCATCGTCAGGTGGCGGTTCAGCGAATAGACGACGCTTTCGGCCGTCATCATCTCATTGTCGTGGAAGCGCACGCCCTGGCGCAGCGTGATTAGCAGCGTCGTCGGGTCTTCCCAGCGGAAGCCGGTGGCCAGCTGCGGCACCGGTTCCAGCCGTTCATTGATGTCGAACAGCTTGTCGCAGAAACCCATATAGACGATGCGGCCGACATAAGTGCGCGACAGGGTCGGGTCGAGGATGTCGGGGTCCTCGCGCAGTGCGATGCGGAGGTTCTGCGCCTCCGCGACCGGAGCGAAGCCGAAGGCCGCGAGGGCGAGGCATCCGGCGGCGAGCGTCTTGCGGATCATGCTGTGGCTCCCTGGTTGGTCTTGCTGTCGGTGAAGAAGGATTGCAGCCGCTTCAACCGCAACCCGCCCGCATCGCGTTCGGATGGCGGGGTGGCCGGCGGCAGGCGGTCCTGCAGATGGCAGGCGGCGAGATGGGCGGCCCCTTCCAACTCCGGCATCCGCTCGGCGCAAAGCGGCTCGGCGAAGGGGCAGCGGGTGCGGAAGCGGCAGCCGGAGGGCGGGTTGATCGGGCTCGGCACATCGCCGTCCAGCGCGACGGGCTTGGCACCCCCCTGCCCCGGCACGGCGGCCAGCAGCGCGCGCGTATAGGGATGACGCGGCGCGCGGAACACCTGCTCCGCCGGGCCCAACTCCACAATGCGGCCGAGATACATCACCGCGACCCGGTCGGCGATATGGCGCACCACGCCAAGGTCGTGGCTGATCAGCACGAAGGTCAGCCGGAATTCCGCGATCAGATCCTGCAGCAGGTTGATCACCTGCGCCTGCACCGAGACATCCAGCGCGCTGACCGGCTCATCCCCGATGATCAGCCGGGGGCGGGAGGCCAACGCGCGGGCAATGGCGATGCGCTGCCTCTGCCCGCCGCTGAACTCATGCGGCCAGCGCCGCGCAAGCTCCGGCCGCAGCCCGACGCGGGAGATCAGTTCCGCCACCCTGTCGCGTTCCTGCGCGCGCGGGACGATGCCGTGCAGGCGCAGCGGTTCCGCCACCGCTTCCTCCACCGTCATGCGCGGGTCGAGGCTGCCGAAGGGATCCTGAAAGATCAGCTGCATGTCGCGCCGGCGGCGCCGCAGCGCGGCGGGGGACAGGGTTCGCAGATCCTCGCCCATGAAGCGGATGGCGCCGCGATCGGCCTCGATCAGGCGGAGCATGACGCGGCCGAGCGTGGACTTGCCGCAGCCGCTTTCGCCGACCACCGCCAGCACCTCGCCTTCCGCAACGGACAGCGAGATGCCATCCACCGCGCGCACCGCGCCCTTCGCGCGCCCCAGCGCATCGCGCACCGGAAAGGCGCGGGCGACGTCGTCGAGTTCCAGGATCGCGCTCATGCCGCCTGCTCCAGCAGGCTGTCGAGCGGTGCGCGCCAGCAGGCGGCGCGATGGCCGGGCATAACCTCCGCCAGCGGCGGCTGTTCGGCGCAGCGCGCCACCGCGAAGGGGCAGCGCGGCGCGAAGCGGCAGCCGGGCGGCGGGTTCCGGAGATCAGGCACCGTACCCTCGATGCTCGCCAGCCGCTCCGCCCCGCCTTCGAGCGACGGCGCGGCGCCGAGCAGCCCGATCGTGTAGGGATGCTGCGGCACGGCAAACAGGGCGGAGGCCGGCGCCTGTTCCGCGACCCGGCCGGCATACATCACCACCACGTCATCCGCATGGTCGGCCACCACGCCGAGGTCATGGGTGATCAGCACCACCGCCGTGCCGGTTTCCGCCTTCAGCTCATCGATCAGCGACAGGATCTGCGCCTGCACCGTGACATCGAGTGCGGTGGTCGGCTCATCCGCAATCAGCAGGCGTGGGCGGCAGGCCAGCGCCATGGCGATCATCACGCGCTGGCGCATGCCGCCCGACAACTGATGCGGGTATTGCTGCGCGCGCCGGGCGGCGTCGGGGATGCGGACGCGCGCCAGCATCTCCACCGCCGCGTCCCAGGCTGCGCGCGGCGAGAGGGATTGGTGCAGGCGCAAGGCTTCCGCCACCTGTTCGCCGGCGCGGAAGGCCGGGTTCAGGCTCGTCATCGGCTCCTGGAAGATCATCGCCATCTCGCGCCCGCGCTTGCGGCGCCACTCCTCGGGCTCGAGCGTGGTCAGCTCGCGGCCCTCGAAGCGGGCGGAGCCGCCGAGCTTCGCCCCCTGCGGCAGCAGGCCCATGATCGACAACGCGGTGACCGACTTGCCGCAGCCGCTCTCGCCCACCACTGCCAGCGTCCGACCCGGCCGCACGGCGAAGGACACGCCATCGACCGGCCGCAGCGGGCCCCGATCGGTGGCCAGCGTGACGCTGAGATCGCGCAGTTCGAGGACCGGCTGGGTCATCGCGTCTCCTCGGCCTGGGCCACGGCGATCGCGGCCTGGATCACGGCGCGGTCGAAGACGCCGGGATGATCGCGCCCCGGCAGGAAGCGGCGGAAATGCCGCGTATAGCCGTGCCAGACGGTGTGCAGCCGGCGCAGTTCTGCGAGCGGGTCCGGATGGTCGTCCACCCGCAGGTCGAGATCCGGATAGGGATCGGTGGAGCCGACCAGGATCGCCGCCGATTGCCGGCCCCGCTTGTCGCCGCCCGCCGCCTCACCGGCTTCCATCGCGGCCATCAGGCGTTCCGCCAGCGTCAGGCCGGCGGCGGCGCGAAAGCCCTCGATCGTCGCGTCGAGCACCTGCGGCCCGGCGAGCATGTTCCCCGCGACCGAGATATCCGCCGTCGCCAAATGACCGCACCAATCGACGCAATCGCCGCCTGTATGCCCGGCGCTGCGCCCATCGGCGGACATCACATGAAACTGGCGCGCCGCGCGCCCGGCATCGGCCGCGATCAGGGCCGAAAGCGCGGCCTCCGCCGTCTCGCCGGCGCGGAGGCGCGCGAGGGCATCGGGGGCTAGGAAGGGATTGACCAGGGCCTGGGTGCAGGCGCCGCCCACGCCCCCTTCGATGCGGGGGCAGAGCGCGCCGGCGGCGAGGAAGCGGCTGGCGACGGCGGCCCCGATCTCTCCGGTGGCGGCGTCACGGGCCAGGATGGACCAAGTCATCCCGGCATCAACCGCAACTCCGCCATCACGCGCAAGATACCTGCGCGCGATTTAACGGGGCGGACAGGTGGCTAGAGCATTTTCGAGCCAAGCGGACACGCTTGGCGACTCGGAAAATGCGCCGGAACAAACGGCTAGACCCGTTTCGCCCCCCCGAACGCGGCCCACCC
>JBIIRI010000094.1:0-14046 GCA_044341625.1 Roseomonas sp. | reverse complement strand
GCCCTCCGAAGGCAGAGGTCGAAGGTTCGAATCCTTTCGGGTCCGCCAATCCTCGCGAAAGCGTCAAACTACCGCCCCGGTGCCACGCGCCCGCTTTCGGCAACCCGGCGGCAGGGGCTGCATGCGGCTCGACCGTTCCTCGGCCAGCACGAGCCCTCACCGGCTCAAGGCGGCAGGCCAGCCAGGAAGACTGTAACCAAAGGGCCCCAAAGTGCCGAGCCACCCTGGCTAAAGAATATCGCATGGCCGTCTGCTCCGAAGGGCGGCAGCATCTCAAGCCGGGCGTCGCCGCCACCACCGACGAAGGCCTGGTGCAGCCGCGTCACCAGCGGCGAAGCGAAGAAGGCATCGTTCTCAGAGTATATCCAAAGCGTGGGCACCCGCGCTGTGCGCCCCATGACACCGGCGGCAGAAACCATCGTGGCCGGCTGGCAGGTCTCGTAGAAGCCCGTGCCCATGCCACCGGTGCGGCCGCCGGCGGTGTTGATGACCGCCGCGACACGCGGGGGATTCTGTGCGGCCACCCCTAGCGCCGCCCAGCCGCCCAGGGACTGGCCTTGGACGACCACGCCATCGGGACGAATGCCGGGTAGCGCAGTCGCATACTCCACAGCAGCAAGAATGCTGATGGCGCCTTCACGGGCATTGTTCAGATACGCCGTCTCGCCGCAACTCTCGCGCGTCTCGACCGGATCGCCCCCGGTCAGGCCGAAACCACGCCGAAGGGGCAAGCCGACCGCGTGGCCACGCTCAAGAAACCAGCGGATAGCAGGACTGTCACAACTCATCGGGCGCATGGCCATACGAGCTGCGGTATTGGCGCCGCCGTGATTGATCAGAACGAGCCGGGCCTCTCGCCCACCCTCTGGCCGGCAGAGGCGCATATGAACCAGCTCGCCCGTGGCAGGGATGGGCACCCAATGCATCTGATCGGCCCATCGGCCTTGCGGCTGACCGATCGGTCCGCCGGTGCTCGGCCGCTGATCGGTCACGCATCCGGCCAAGCCCACTGCCAGAGCCATGGCAAGGCCAATGCGCCGCCCGATCCGCATCATCGCCGATTGCCCCTGAAAAGCCGACCAATCGAGCCTGCTACAGTGCATCGGGGGGAATGAACCATCCGGATACATGAAACTGCCCTACCGGCGACAAGCTACAACGGTGCAACCTTGGGTCACGAAGACATATCAATGTAGCCAGGGTCGCAAGGGTGCGGACAGATGCAGAAGGGGGCGCCTCCTCAGCCGCGCGGCATTCCGGCCCTGCCCGGCGCGGCGCCGCCCTCCGCCACGCGCGGGGGCACGCTGCGGGCTATGCGGTCGAAGGTCGCGAGTGCCTGACCCACCACCTGGTCCATGTTGTAGTAGCGATAGGTCGCCAGCCTTCCGACGAACCAGGTGTCGGCCTCAGCATCCGCCAGCGCCTCGTAGCGCTTGTACAGCGCCTGGTTCTCGGGGCGGGGGATCGGGTAATAGGGATCGCCCTCGGCGCTCGGGTATTCGTAGGTGATGCTGGTGCGCTTGTGCCGCTGCCCGGTCATCCACTTGTATTCGGACACGCGGGTATAGGGCGTCGCTTCCGCCGGATGGTTCACCGTGCCGGTGGGCAGGGCCCATTCGCGGTCCAGCGTCTCGTGCCGGAAGCGCAGGCTGCGATAGGGCAGGCAGCCGAAGCGGAAGCCGAAATACTCGTCCACCGGACCGGTCCAGATCAGCCGCCGGAAGCGGTAGCGCCGCCGCGCGGTCGCGAAGTCGATCCCCGTCCGCACCGTGATGTTCGGATGGTCCAGGATACGGCCGAACATCGCCGTGTAGCCGTCGCGCGGCATCGCCTGGAACCGATCGGTGAAGTAGCGGTCGTCGCGATTGGTACGCGTCGGCACCCGCGCGGCGACGGATTTGTCGAGCGCGCTGGGGTCGAGCCCCCATTGCTTGCGCGTGTAGCCGCGGAAGAACAGCTCATACAGCTCGCGCCCCACCTTCGCGACCACCACATCCTCGCTGGTGCGGATCTCCCGCGGCGTCTCGGCGCGCGCGGCCAGCCAAGCTTCGACCTCGGCCTCGGTCAGCGCCAGGCCATACAGCCGGTTGATGGTGTCGAGGTTGATCGGGATGGGCACGCGCATCGCAGCGCCGGTCACGGGGCTGCGGATCTCGGCCAGCACGCGGTGCTCATAGGGGCGCCAATCGGTGAAGCGCGAAAGGTGGGCGAAGACCGCCTCGCTGTTGGTGTGGAAGATGTGCGGGCCATAGCGATGAACCAGCACGCCCGCCGCATCAGGCTCGTCGAAGGCATTGCCCGCCACATGATCGCGCCGGTCGATCACCAGCACGCGTTCGTCGCGGAGCGCGGCCAGCCGTTCCGCCAGGATGGCACCGGCGAAGCCCGCGCCCACCACCATCCAGTCAAACATGCGCCGCGCTCGCGGCCACCCGCCGCGCCGCGCCGCGCCGGCGGATGCGCGGGGCGAGCACCTCGGCCAGCAGCGCGTCCATCCGGGCCCAAGTCCGATCCCAGGATTGCGCCGCGAGCCGCGCATCCACGCGCGCGAGCCAGGGCCCGCGCGGGCGGGCCAGCATCGCCTCGATCCTCGCGGCCATGCCGGCCGCGTCGCGCGCGATCTCGACCAGGCCGGGATCGCCGTAGTCGCGCACCACATCGGTGACGGGGGTCGAGACGACAGGCAGCCCGGCGGCCAGGAATTCCGGCGTCTTGGTGGGGCTGATGAAGCGCGTGCTCTCGTTCAGCGCGAAGGGCATGAAGCCCACATCCCATTGCGCCAGATGCGCCGGCAGGTCGCGATAGTCGCGCGGGCCGAGCCAATGGAGGTTTCCCGCCCGCGGCAGCGACGCGGGGTCGATCTTCGCGACCGGCCCGATCATGCAGAAGGACCAGCCGGGCCGGAGCGCCGCCAGCGCCGCGACCAGGTCGAGGTCCATCCGTTCATCCACCACGCCGAAGAAGCCGATGCGCGGGCGCGGCAGCGCGGCGAGCGCCGCCGGCGCGGGCATGCCTGTCCGACCTTGCGCGAAATGCTTCACGTCGATGGAGGAGGGCAGGCAGTGCACCGCCGGATGCTTGCCGCGCTTCGCCTCGTACAGGCTGCGGCCGCCGGTGAAGACCAGGTCGGCGCGCGCCAGCAGGCGACGCTCCATCTCCAGCATGCCGGGCGGCGCGCCGCGGAAGGCGGAGAGTTCGTCCATGCAGTCATAGACCACGGCGTCGGCGGGCAGCTGGCCGGCCAGGGCCATGAACATCGGGGAGTAGAACCACAGCACCAGCGGCCGCCCCGCGCGCGGCGCCAGCAGCGTCTCGAGCAGGGTGCGCTGGGCGGCCAGCGCGACCTCGGGCGACAGGCCGCGCGGCAGGACGGGGCGCGCCACCAACACCTCGCCGCGCCGTTCGCGCTCAAGGCGCGGGGCGGCGCCGTCCGTCTCGACCGGTTCCTCAAGGAAGACGACCTCATGCGTGGCGGCGGCGCGGGTCATCAGGTGCTGCGGGCGCTGGAAGACGAAATCCCAGCGCAGATGCGACAGCACCAGCAGCACGGGGCGCTGGTCGGGCTCGGTCAGCGGACAAGGCGGCGCCCCGTTCATCATGTTCTCCTTCGGTCCGGTTGGCAGGCGAAAGGGCATGACGAGGGCTACCGCACGACGCGGGACCGCCTGCCCGGCAAGGCCTGGACATCCTGGATGCGAGGGAAACGCCGGATTCTGCGCCGCGGTTCCGGACGGCAACCGGCGCGGGGTGCCACCGCTGCGGTTCGTCATCGGATAAATTCAGCCCCATGCCGTGCAGCCTGGGCGATGGGGCGGCGTTCAAGCCGCGTCACGCCGCGCGTCACGCCCCTCGGGCCGGCCCTGGGGCCGCCCCTGGGGGCTCGATGTGCAGCGGGCGATCCGTGGCCCTTGGCGGCGGGTCTTCGCAGGGAAAGGGAAACACCAGCCATGGCCAATACGGGCAGCAAAAACCCGGGCAGCTCCGCCCATGATCCGAAGAAGGCCTCCGAGGCCGGCCGCACCGGCGGTCAGCATCCGGGCAGGGAGACCAACCCCGCCAACCTCGCCAAGGAGCTTGAGAAAGCCCCCGAGGCCGGTCGCGCCGGTGGCCAGCATCAGGGGAAGGAGAACAAGCCTGGCAACGTGGCCCATGAGCCCGAGAAGGGCCCCGAGGCTGGGCGAAAGGGCGACAGCAGGTAGCGCGCCCCACGGGTCTGGCTGAACCGCGCCGCATCGGCTGGCGCTGTCCATGTGGCGGGCGAGCGGTTGCCTTCGCCCCGCTCTCCCGCCAGCCCGGGCAAGGACAGCATCCGAGGTCAGCGCGCCGGGGGCGCGAGCACCTTGTCGCGGTAGTTGCAATGCGCGATGGCCGGGCAGCGCCAGCATTCGGGGGCGCGCGCCTTGCAGATGTAGCGCCCGTGCAGGATCAGCCAGTGATGCGCGTCGCGCAGCATGTCGGGCGGGCATTTCCGCACCAGCCCATCCTCCACCACGCGCGTGGTCTTGCCGGGCGCCAGGCCGGTGCGGTTGCCCAGGCGGAAGATATGCGTATCGACCGCCATCGTGGTTTCCCCGAAGGCGACGTTCAGCACGACATTCGCGGTCTTGCGGCCGACGCCCGGCAGCGCTTCCAGCGCCGCGCGGTCGGCCGGCACCTGACCGCCATGTTCGACAACCAGCCTCTGCGCGAGGGCGGCGACATTGCGCGCCTTCGCCTGCCACAGGCCGATGCGGCGGATATGCGGCGCGATCCCGTCCTCTCCCAGCGCGGCCATGGAAGGGGCATCGGGGGCGGCGTCGAACAGCGTCGCGGTGGCCTTGTTCACGGCCGCGTCGGTGGTCTGGGCGGACAGGACCACGGCCACCAGCAGGGTGAAGGGATCGCGGTAGTGCAGCTCCGTCTCCGGCGCCGGATTGGCGACGGCCAGCGCGCGCAGGAAGGCCTCCGCCTGCGCCGCACCCATGGCGCGCGCCCGGCGCGGGGCGGCGGCGCTGCCATGCAGCGGCCGGACGGGTTTCGCGGAAATCCTGGCTGTCGTCGTGGCGCGGGGCATGGCGTTGGGCGACAGCTACCGCATATTGGGGGCCGATGTCAGTTCCCCGCGACCCCATCCTGTTCGAGGCCGTGAGCACGCCGCCCGCCGCGCTATCGGCGCGCGGCATGCGCTGGCTCTGCGCGCTGGCGGCCGTGGCAGCGGCGGTGCCGGCGGTGGTGTTCACCCTTCTCGGCGCCTGGCCGGTGCTGGGCTTCCTCGGTGTGGAGGTGGCGCTGGTTCTCGGATTGGTTGCGCTGCATCGCCGCCAAAGTCGCGCCAAGGTGGAGCGGTTGATGCTGACCCACGGGAAGCTGGTGATACACAGAAACGATGGGCGAGGCGGCCGGGACAGCACCGAGCTCGACGCCTATTGGACAAGGCTGTCGCTGGAGGAACCACCGGGGGGCGGGGCGGTGCTATTGGCCAGCGCGCGCGGCCGTTCCGTGGAGATCGGACGCTTCCTGGCCCCGGCCGAGAAGCGCGACCTGGCCGATGCGCTGGACGCCGCGCTGCGAAGCTACCGCAACCCGGTCTTCGACAATGAGGTGCTGAGACGCGGCTGAGGCGGGCCGCCGATGGCGGCGTGCCAGTGCTATTCGCCGGTCCTATTCGACCGGCGCGAGGCTCTTGATCAGGTCGAAGACGCGCTTGCGGACCGAGCTGTCGGTGATGCGGTAATAGGCGCGGACCAGTTCCAGCGTCTCGCGGCGATGGAGCGTGTCGTCCTCGAAGCCGTCCTGCCCGTCCTGGAAGCCGGCGAAACGGCCGCGCTTGTCGCCGCCCATCTCGGGCGGCATGTCGTCGAAGAAGAAGCCGATCGGCACATCCAGCACGCGGGAGAGGTCGAACAGCCGGCTCGCGCCGATGCGGTTCACGCCGCGCTCATACTTCTGCACCTGCTGGAAGGTCAGGCCGAGCGCGTCGCCGAGCTTTTCCTGGCTCATGCCCAGAAGGGTGCGGCGCAGCCGCACGCGGGCGCCGACATGCACATCGATGGGGCTCGGCCGATGCTCGCGCTCGATCCGCTCCGCGATGTCATCACCGGCCATCGCCATGCCTCCAACCTCCACCGCCCATCGCGCCGCGATGGCTTCGCCCATGATCCTCGTTGCGCAGCGCCGCGAATTGCGGCCTCGCACGATGACCAAGGCTTCTGTTCGACTGCTAGGCGTAAAGGTTAATGTTGTCAACTCAATTGAAAAATCTCATTTTTTATCCGCAATCTCTGGCTGCACCCGCGACCGCCGCTCGCCGTCAGCGGGGGGTGGCACCGCGCCGCGACGCGCCAAGGCCGGCCAGCAAGGCGGTCGCGGCCAGAAGGCCGAACGGGATGGCCAGGCCGAAGCGCGCGAAGGGGGTCGGAGACGCCGCCTGGGGCAGCGGCGCCAGCACCACCCCGGTCTCCGCCAGCCCCATCCGCGCCACGACGCGCCCGCGGGCATCGAAGACGGCCGATATCCCGGTTTGCGCCGCGCGCAACAGCGGCAGCCCTTCCTCCGCCGCGCGCAGCCGCGCGGCGGCCAGATGCTGCCAGGGCCCGGCGGAGATGCCGAACCAGGCGTCGTTGGTGACATTCACCAGGAAGCCCGGCCGGATCGCGGGCACCACCGATCCGGGGAAGATCACCTCGTAGCAGATCAACCCAGCAAAGCCGGGCAGGCCGGGCAGCGGGACGGTGCGCGGGCCCGGCCCGGCGGTGAAGTCGATCGCGCTCTGCACGATGCGAAGCGGCAGGATGCCCCGCAGCGGCATGTATTCGCCGAAGGGCACCAGATAGGTCTTGTCCACCGCATCCAGCACCCCGCCCTGGGCATCGAGCACCGCGAGGCTGTTCCAGACCCGGCTCGGCCGGCCATCGGCACCGAATTCGGCGCGCACCGTGCCAGCCAGCAGCAGCCCACCCGGCGGCAGCGCCAGCGTGGCCTGCCGCGCCGCTTCCCGGTCCGAGGCCAGCAGGAAGGGGCTCGCCGTCTCCGGCCAGACCACCAGCACGCGGCTGGAGGGCGCTTCCTCGGCCGCGATGGTCACACCCTGTTCGGTCAGTTCGGTGTAGCGGCGGAAGATAGGCCAGCGGGACTCCTCCCGCCATTTCACGTCCTGGCCGATATTGCCCTGGACCAGTACCACCGCGACGTCATGCGGCGCCGGCTCCTCGGGCCACAGGCGCAGCAGGCCGATGGCGCCGAACAATGCGAGCGCCCCGAACCCCGCGATCCAGCCGCGCCGCCCGGCCAGCGGGGCCAGGACGATCAGCGCGGTGGCCAGGCTCAGCCCATGCACCCCGATCCAGGCGGCGGCCTGGATGGGCAGCGCCGCGAAGGCCCAGACGGTGCCGAGCAGGTTCCAGGGAAAGCCGGTGAACACCACGCCGCGCAGCATCTCCCCCGCCGTCCAGGCGGCGGCGAAGGCCAGGATGCGCGGCCAGCCCGGGGGCGCGAGCCGCGCGGCCAGCGCGGGCAGGATGGTGAAGGCGCCAAGCGGCAGGGCCAGCGCCGGCACCGCGACCGGCACCAGCCACCAGAAGCGCTCGACCTCGGTCAGGATCGCGTTGGTCAGCCAGTGCAGGCCGGCGACATGGAAGCCCCAGCCCCAGAACAGGCCGATCCAGGCGGCCCGCCGCGCGCTCGGCGCCGCCGCCGCCATGATGAGCAGCGCCGGCAGGCTCGCCAGCAGCACGGGAATGAAATGGACCGGCGGCAGCGCCAGCGCCGCCACAGCGCCCAGCGCGAAGGCCAGCGCCAGCGCCCGCCAGAAGCCCCGCCCATCGAGGTGGCGGGTCAGCATGCCGCGCCAATCCCGCGCAGCGCCACGGCGGAGCGTGCGGATCATCGGCCCGCGCGCCTCATCCCCGAGGCCGTCCCGCGCCGGGGCGCGAGGCGCCTCAGGCGTTGCCGGCCGGCTGGCCGGCGGCCGGGCGGCGGCTCTGCCACAGGGCGAAGAAGTCGATCGGGGAGAGCATCACGGGCGGGAAGCCGCCGTCGCGCGTCACCTCGGCCAGGATGTTGCGCGCGAAGGGGAACAGCAGGCGCGGGCATTCCACCAGCAGCACCGGCTCCAGGTGTTCCTGCGGCACATTCACGGTGAAGACGCCGCAATAGGCGAGTTCGGCGATGAAGCAGGCGGTCTCCCCGGCCTTGGCGTCGGCGCGGATCTGCAGGGAGACCTCATAGACGTTCGAGCTGCCCTGCACCGGCCGCGCCTGCACATCGAGCGAGAGATCGACGCGCGGCTGTTCCTTCAGGTTGATGAAGATCTCCGGCGCGCCCGGCACCTCGAAGGATAGGTCCCGCGTGTACTGCACATTGAGCAGCAGCGGCTGGTTGGGCGCCGCGCCGGGCGGGGGGGAGGAGGGGGCGTTCAGGTCCGACATGATGGGGCGTTCCGATTGGCGTCGTCTCGGCCCCGGGGCTAGCACGCCCCGCCCCGCCGGGCCAGCGCGGGACGCCGCCGGGCCCCGCGAGAGGACGCTTGAACCAGGGGCCCGCCTCGGGGTTCCATGCGGTGTCCGTGACCACGGGAGCCGCGCATGCGCCGCAGGACGTTGATGGCCGCCGCCGGCACCGCCCTGGCCCTGCCCGCCCGCCGCGCCGGGGCGGAGGAGCCGGTGGATGTCGCCTTGGTCCTCGCGGTCGATGTCAGCCGCTCGATCGATGAGGACGAGGCCCGACTGCAGCGCGAAGGCTATCGCGCCGCCGTCTCCGACCCCCGGGTGGTCGAGGCGATCCGCGGCGGCATGATGGGGGCCATCGCCATCGCCTATACCGAATGGGCCGGGATCGAGTTCCAACGCCTGGTGCTGCCCTGGACCCGCATCGGCAGCGCGCGCGACGCGGAGGCCTGGGCCGGGGCGCTGGCACAGGCGCCGCGCAGCTCGCTGTCCTGGACCTCGATCTCAGGCGCCATCGACCATGCGCGAGGGGTGATGGGGTCCTGCCCCTTCGAGGCGACGCGGAAGGTGATCGACATCTCCGGCGACGGCGTGAACAATTCCGGCCCCCCGGTCGAGGCCGCCCGCGACCGGGCGGTGGCGGAGGGCATCACGATCAACGGCCTGCCCATACTGAACGACCGCCCGACCTTCGGCCGCCCGCCACCCATGCCGCTCGACCAGTATTTCCGGGAGAGCGTGATCGGCGGCCCGGGCGCCTTCATGATCCCGGCCGAGGATTTCGAGGCCTTCGGCCAGGCCGTGCGCCGCAAGCTGATCCGCGAGATCGCGGGCCGGGACGCGCCGGTGGTGGGGTTCGCCTGACCCCCACCCGGTTCATCCCCGCCAACCTCGTTGCGCTCTGGCGCGGAGAGGTGCCGCTGCCGGTCGCCTTCTGGCGCTGGGCGATGGCGGGCGGCCTGGCGGTGAACCTCTCGACCTCCGTGCTGTTGCTGGTGCTGGTGATGCAGGGGCAGGCGCTGGCCGGCTTCCTGGTCAGCCATGCGCTGGCGCTGCCCTACAACATCCTGGCCGGGGTGGGCGTGTGGCGATCCGCAGCGCGCCATGGGGGATCGCGCGGCTGGGCGGATGCCGCCAAGGCCGGCGCGGTGATCTGGCTGGCGGTGCTCAGTCTCGTCTGACTCCGGCAGACCATGCCTACCGGTCCACATCCTCGATGCTGAAGCCGAAGGTGGCGACGCCTTCCGCCAGCAGGTCGCCGAGATTGTCCATTCCCAGCAGGTAATCCGCCGTGTCGCGGCCTTCGGCGCGTTCCGCCGCCAGGCCGCGCGCCTCATCCCACTCCCCGGCGCCGTAATCGCCGCGTCCGACCCAGGCGAGGGCAACGAGGCTCGCGCGCTCATCCTCGTTCAGGTCGGCGATGAAGGCGCGCAGCGCGCCTTCGGTCATGTCGTCGGGCGTTTCCTGCAACAGCGCGGCTTCGCTGTCCTCATCCTCAGTGGCCTGTTCGGGGGATGTCTCCTCCTTGCCCTGCAAGGCGCGGCTGTGATCGACGATCGTCGCCACCGCCTCGAGGCTGATGCCGAGATCCACCTCATCCTCGTCGCGCGCGCCGGACATCGCCTCCCCCTCCGCACCATGCGCGCAAGACGGCGGGGCGGGGGCAGGGTTCCGTGGGGGGGCGAAAAATCAACGCAAGCGCGGCAGGTGTCCGTCAGCCATTCGCCCAATCGGGCGCGAAGGCCGGGTTCACGAAGCGGCGGTCCTTCGGCAGGGCCGCCAACGCCGCCATGTCGGCGGCGTCGAGCGACAGGGCGAGGGCGCCGAGATTCTCCCGCTGGCGCGCGGGGGATGCCGCCTTCGGCACCATGGCCACGCTGTCCTGCGCCAGCAGCCAGGCTAGCGCGACCTGCGCCGGCGTCGCGCCATGCTTCGCCGCCACCTGCGCGATGGCCGGCAGGTCGAGATTGGCACCCTTCGCCAGCGGCGAATAACAGGTCAGCCCCATCCCTGCCGCGCGGCAGATGCCGAGCAGCGCGGATTGGTCCAGCAGCAGGTGATATTCGACCTGCAGGCAGGAGAGGTTCACGCCTTCCGCGATCGCGCGCCGCAACAGCTTCGGCGGGAAATTCGACACGCCGATGGAACGCGCCCGCCCTTCCGCCCGGATCGCCGCTAAAGCAGCCAGCGCGTCGGGCAGATCCAGTTCGGCGCTCGGCCAATGGATCAGCAGCAGGTCCACATAAGGCGTCGCCAGCCGCGCGAGCGACGCATCGAAGGCGCGGCGGATCGCATCGCCCTTGGGCTTGTCCCACCAGATCTTGGTGGTCAGGAACACCTCCGCGCGCGGGAGTGCGGTGGCGGCGATGCCGGCGCCCACCGCATCCTCATTCCCATACATCTCCGCCGTGTCGATGTGGCGGTAGCCGAGCGCGATCGCGCTTTCGACCGCCGCCTGGCATTCGGCGCCCTTCATCGGCCAGGTGCCGAGGCCGATGCGCGGCATCCGCATGCCGTTGGCCTCGAGGATGGGCATGTCCATACCGGGTGTCCTAGACGTTGGGTCGCGTGATTCACGCCTTCGGCCTTTCCAGCCTGCGGCGATCACGCTCTAGCTGCGCTGCGCGAGGTCGATGAGGCCGGCGCGGCCGCCTTCCGTGCCGAAGGCCAGGATGGCGCCATTCGCGCTCCAGGCCAGGGCGGAGACAGCGGCGCCGCAGGGGGGCGCGACGGGCACGACCTTGCCGGTCGCAATTTCCGCGATCAGGACCAGCCCGTCACCGAAGCCGGCGGCCACCACTTCATGCTGCGGGTGGCAGGCGACGGCGCTGCACAGCACATCGTCGCCGCCGGCCAGCTCGGTCGGCGCCTTGCCCATCGGGCCGCCACCGAAGAAGGGCCAGAGCACGACGGATTCCGCCCCGCTCGTCGCCAGCCAGCGGCCCTTGGCGGTGAAGGACAGGCTGCGCGTCTTGCCCGGATAGCCGGACATCCGCATGTGCTGCCCATCGGCCAGCCGCCAGCCATGCAGGGACGGTTCCTGCATCGCGGTGACCACATGCGTCCCGTCGGGCGAAAAGGCGATGGCGTGGTGGCTGCCCTTCCATTCCAGCAGCCGCGGCTTGTCTTCCCGCGCCGCGACGAACCAGAGGCTCGCACCATTGTAGTGGCTCGCCGCCACGCGCTTGCCCTTGGCGTCGAAGGCAATGCCGCCGACGGAGGACGGATGCGTCAGAGTCTTCAGCGGCCCACCGGGCCCGAGGATATGCAGCGCCTTGCCCACCGCCGCGGCGCGCACGCCCGCTTCATGCGCGGCGACATGGTCCACCCAGCGGCCCTTGTAGTCGGCAAGCTTCGTCACAGTGCCATCGGGCGCGGTGCGGATCAGCAGCCCGTCATCGCCGCCGGTGATCCAGCCATCCTTGATGTCGCCGGCCGCCGACAGCACGGCGCCGTCATGCGCGGCGGTCGCCTGCCAGGCGCCCTGCATCGCGGCGCGGTGCAGCGTGCCATCCGCCAGCGCGAAGGCCAGCCGCCCGGCCGCATCGAAAACCGCGCCGACGACCCAGGCGCCGAGATCCTCCGCCCGGCCGCGCTGGCCCAGCAGGAAATCGGCCTCCGACACCTCAGCCATCGGCCTGGCAGCCTTCGAAGCCGCGACGCAGCTGCGGGCGGTTCAGGTCGCGGCCGATGAAGACGATCTTCGACTTGCGCGGATCGCCGGGCTTCGCTTCCCCGATGTAGTCGCCATCGGCGATCATGTGCACGGCCTGGAAGGCGAAGCGGCGGCTGTCGCCGGCATAGTGCAGGATGCCCTTGGTCCGCAGCAGGTCCTGGCCCTTGGATTGCAGCAGCTGGTTGATCCAGACGTTGAACTTTTCCGCGTCGATGGGGCGCGAGACCTCGAAGGACACGCTGTTCACCTCGCTGTCATGCTCGTGGTCGTCCTCGCCCGAGAGGAAATCGGGCTCGCGTTCCAGGATGCGTTCCAGGTTGAAGGCGTCGCGGCCGATCACGGCGTCCAGCGGCACGTCGGACTTCGTCGCGCGGCGGATCTCGGCATAGGGGTTGATGGCCTTGATCATGCGCTCGACCTCGGCGGCCTCGTCGGCGCTCACCAGGTCCATCTTGTTCAGCACGATGATGTCGGCGAAGGCGACCTGTTCCTGTGCCTCGGCGCTGTCCTTCAGCCGCGCGGGCAGGTGCTTCGCGTCCACCACGGTCACGATGGCGTCGAGCTTCGTGGCGCGCTTGACGTCATCATCCACGAAGAAGGTCTGCGCGACGGGGGCGGGATCCGCCAGGCCCGTCGTCTCCACGATGATGCCGTCGAACTTCCCCTTGCGCTTCATCAGCCCGCCGATGATGCGGATCAGGTCGCCGCGCACCGTGCAGCAGATGCAGCCATTGTTCATCTCGAACACTTCCTCATCCGCATCCACGACGAGGTCGTTGTCCACGCCGAGCTCGCCAAATTCGTTGATCACCACGGCGAAGCGCTTGCCGTGGTTCTCGCTGAGGATGCGGTTCAGCAGCGTGGTCTTGCCGGCGCCGAGATAGCCGGTCAGCACGGTGACGGGGGTCTGGGCTTGCGTATCGGACATCTGGCGTCGGCTTCCGGGGCGTCTTGGGGGATCGGGCGTCGGGGCGCGTTATATGGGAGCGCGGGGCGGCTTCCACCCCCCGGGCCCCTTGGGTTCCCCCCTCACCCAACCCTCCCCCCACAAAGGGGGAGAGGGTATCTGGCGGTCTTAGGCCGGCACGGCGCGGATCGCGTCCGACAGCGTCTCGAAGATGCGGTCCACCTGCGGCTTCTCGATGATCAGCGGGGGGGAGAGGGCGACGATGTCGCCCGTCACCCGCACCAGCACGCCATCGTCGAAGCATCGGCGGAAGACATCGAGCGCGCGCGCGGTCGGCTTGCCGGCGCGCGGTTCCAGCTCGATCCCCGCGATCAGGCCGATCTCGCGCACATCGACCACGCCCGGGACGCTGCGCATGGCATGAGCGGCGTCCTGCCAATAGGGCTCGATCGCCCGCGCCCGGCCGGGCAGATCCTCGGCGCGGTGCAGCTCCAGCGTCGCGATCGCCGCCGCCGAGGCCAGGGGATGGCCGGAATAGGTGTAGCCGTGGAACAGCTCGATACCCGCCGGGTTGCCGTGGATGATGGCGTCGTGCACGGCATCCGTCGTCGCGACCGCGCCCATCGGCACGGCGGCGTTGGTCAGGCCCTTGGCCATGGTCATGATGTCTGGCGCGACGCCCAGCCGCTCGGCGCCGAAATTGGTGCCGATGCGGCCGAAGCCGGTGATGACCTCGTCATAGATCAGCAGGATGCCGTGCTTCGTGCACAGCTCCCGCAGGCGCTGCAGGTAGCCGACGGGCGGCACCAGCACGCCGGTGCTGCCCGCCACCGGCTCCACCATCACCGCCGCGATGGTGTCCCCATGCAGCGCAACCAGGTTTTCGAGGTTATCGGCCAGATGCGCGCCATGCTCCGGCTGGCCCCGGCAGAAGCGGTTCACCGCCGGCAGGTGGGTGTGCGGCAGGTGGTCCACGTAGGGAAGCTGCGCGCCGAACTGCTTGCGGTTCGGGCCGATGCCGCCCACCGACATGCCGCCGA
>JBIIRI010000093.1:0-14053 GCA_044341625.1 Roseomonas sp. | reverse complement strand
CGGCCAGGAAGGCGCCGCTGCCGCCGCCGATATCCAGCAGGCAGCGATAAGCGCCGAAATCATGGGCCGCGATGACCTCATCCGCGACCATCGGCTGCGACGCGGCCATCAGCGCGGAATACTCGGCCGTGCGGTCGCGCCCGAGCGCGCCGGGCGCCTCGGCGCCCGTATAGGCCCAGTAGCCGGACAGCGCATTGCCGCCCCGCGGCCGGCGCAGCATGGCCACGGGGTCGGCGAGGTCCGCGTAGAGCATCGCATGATGTTCGACCATCGCCGGGATGCCGGGATTGTCGATCATCGCCGCGCCCAGCTTCCCCAGCGCCCAACGCCCATCCCCGCGACGCGCCACAAGGTCGAGGGAAGCGGCGGCAAGCAGCAGTCGCTCCGCCGCCTCCGACGACAGATCCATCTGCGCCGCCAGGACGCGCTGGTCCACCGGACCGTGCCGAAGCCGCTCGAACAGGTCGAGTCGCACGGCAGCGAGCAGGATCTGCGAATAGACGAAGCCCGCGCAGAGATCGAACAGCGCCCGCGCGCGGCGGCGCGCAAAGGGCCGCGTCAGCGGGAAGCCCGCCGCCCAGCGCCGAAAACTGGCGGAGGCCGTCAGCCCTTCCCGCCAGCCCCGGAAGCGATCGCGCCAGGCCAGCCTCACCGGCGCCTCCAGACCGGCGGAAGCGCTCATGCGACGCTGGCGAGCTTGCGCGGCACCAGGCGCTGCGCCTCCTGCAGCATCAGGGCGCGCAGCATGGCCTGGCCGGGGCAGGGCGGGATGGCGGCCACCGCCGCCTCGCTCAGCTGCCGCAGCCGCGCCACCGCGCCGTCCAGGCCGAACACCGCGACGGCGCTCGGCCGGCCGAGCGCCGCATCGCGGCCCACCGGCTTGCCGAGGCTCGCCTCATCCTCCACCGCGTCGCGGAGGTCGTCGGCGACCTGATAGGCTTCGCCCAGCCGGTCGCCGAGCAGGCGCCACGCCTCCGGCTCCGCATGTCCCGCCGCGGCGGCGCCGGCGACGCAGGCGGCGGCGAAGAGGGCGCCGGTCTTCTGGCGCTGGTATTCGGACAAATCGACCTGCGTCTCGCATTCCCAGGCCTGGCCCGCGACGATGCCGAAGGGCACGCCGACCCCGTCGCCCACCGCGCCGAGGATGGTCCCGAGCCGCTCCGGCGCGCAGGGGGCGACGCGCGCGAGGGTCTGGAAGGCCAGGATGATCAGCGCATCGCCCGCCAACACGGCCAGCGGAACGCCGAAGCTGCGATGCACGCTCGGCTTGCCGCGCCGGGTCTCGGCATCGTCGAAGCAGGGCATGTCGTCATGGACGAGGCTGGCGCAGTGCAGCAGCTCGATCGCGGCGGCGGCGGCGGAAGCCAGTGCCGGTCGGTCATCGCCGCAGGCGGCGGCGACGGCCAGCGTCAGCCGCGGGCGGATACGTGCGCCCTTGGGGAAGACCGCGTGTCGCATCGCGGCCGCGAGGCGGGGCGGGGCCCCGGCGGCCTCCGCCAGCAGGACGGCATCGGCCAGGCTGGCCTCGATCCGCGCGGCGACATCCATGCGCTTTCTCCCAGGCGGGCTGGCCGCCGGCGGCGCCAAAGCAGGGGCGCCGCAGATCGTCAGTCTGACATGTCAGTCCTGAGTGTCAGCTATTCTTGACAGTCGCGTCAATGGCTTTCGGCAAAGCGGCCGTCCGCCGAGCGTCAGGCGGGTCTGACAGAGCCCGGGGCGCCCACCGGCATGTGATCCAGCCGGTCGAACAGCTCCACCGCCCAGAGCAGGCGGTTGCGGAAGCCCGGCACGGGCAGCGCCGCATCGCCCTGCACCGGCATCGCCTCCACCGCATCGACCAGGAAGCGCGTGCCGGGCAGCGGCGGCGCGGCGAGGTCGGCGGGACGTTCGCTCAGCATCCGGACGCTGCGCGCCATCAGCCGCAGCTTGCGATGGCCGGGCACGACCGCCCGCCGCGTCACGGAATCAAGCCCGCGCCGCTCCACCTCCCGCCCGATTTCCGCATAAACGAAGCGCGCGGCCGCGATGCCGGACCGGCAGTCGCGCGGCAGCTGCGCGATGCCGGCTTCGGCGCGCTGGTACAGGACATCGGCCGCGCGCAGCAGCCGCGCGACCACGCGGCCGAGCGCGGGGGTGAAGGCGGGTGCCGCGAGGAAGGCGGCGGGCTCGATCCCCTCCGCCCGCAGCCAGTCATGCGGCAGATAGAGCCGGCCGTTCCGCGCATCTTCGCCCACATCGCGCGCGATGTTGGTGTACTGCATCGCGACACCGAGGTCGCAGGCGCGCGCGATCGCGCCCGGGCTGCGCACCCCCATCAGCAGCGTCATGATCGCGCCGACCGCCGCGGCCACGCGCGCGGCATAGGCCTCGAGCGCCGGCAGGTCGGGGCATTGGCGGCCCTCGGCATCCCAGGCGAAGCCTTCCAGCAGCGCCTCCGGCAATGCGCGCGGGATGGCGAAACGCGCGACCACGCGGGCGAAGGCGCGATCGGCCGGATGGGCGAAGGGCTTGCCGGCATGGATGGCCTCAAGCCGTTCCCGCAGCGCGGCCAATTCCCCGAAGCCCCCGCCTTCATCGATCAGGTCGTCGGCGACGCGGCAGAAGGCGTAGAGCGCGGTCGCGGGTTCCGCCACGCGCTGCGGCAGCAGCTTGGCGGCGGCGGCGAAGGACTTCGATCCGCCCGACAGCATCACCCGGCAGGCTGCCATATCGGCGCGGACCGTCTCGGGCTCGTGGGTTGGCATGGGCAGGATCCGGATCAGCCAGCGCGACTGTAAGGCAAGATTGACACGGAGCGCGAGCCGCTTTCTTCGCCTTTCGAATCCGCCGCGATGTCGCGCAGCAACTGCCCCACCTCCGCCGGCCGTTCCTCATGCGCCAGATGGCCGAGCCCCGGCAGGGTGACGATGCGCGCGGAGGGCAGGCGGGCGCGGATGCGTTCGGCCTGGCGGGGGGAATGGTACGATCGGCGCCGCCCACCACCAGGACCAGCGCGGGCCGCAGGCGCGGCAGGTCGTGCAGCAGCGGCAGCAGATCCCAATTCGCCATCATGCCGAGCGCGGCGGCCACATGGCTCGAATGCCGGAACAGCCGCGCATAGAGATCGACGCCGCGCGCATCGATGCGGCTGCCGGTGTCGCGCAGCAGCCGTTCCGCCACCGCGCGGTTGGAGGCCCGCCAGGCGAGCAGGTTGGGCACGAAGGGCAGCCCCACCAGCATCCGCGCCGCCTTGGTGAAGAACGCCGCATGACGTTCGCCAAGCGGCAGCAGCGCGCCATTGAGGCTGACCACCGCCTGCGGGTCGATCCGCCCATCGAGCGCGAGCCGCAGCGCCACGGCCGCGCCAGCCGAATGGCCGACGGCCAGCACGGGCCGCGCCTCCAGCGCCTGCAGCAGGGCGGCCAGCGCGCCGGCCATCGCGGGCAGCGACAGGCGCTGCGCGGGCGGCAGGTCGGTGAAGCCGTGGCCCGGCAGATCCGGCGCGATCACCCGGAAGCGCGTGGCGAGGATCGGCAGCAGCCCGCGCCAGGAATGCGTCGCGGCGGCGGTGCCGTGCAGCAGCAGCAGATCGGGCCCCTGCCCCGCCACCTGCACATGCCAGCGCAGCCCGCCGGCGGTGACGAAGCGGCTCGCCTCCCGATGCGGCCAGTCCCGGCCGTCACGCTCCCAGGACGGGTGATCGGCCATGCGGGATCAGCCGGCCGGCCGGGCGGCGGCGACCGCGCCGGACAGCCGCGCGGCATCCGCGGCCGGCAGGGGCAGGTATCGCGCGCCCATGGCCTCAGCCAGGCGCTTGGCATAGGGGTGCGGGCGCGGGGCGGTGTCCAGCAGCAGCGCGGCGATTCCGGCGGCGCGGATCGGCGCGGCGGCGGACAAGGCGTCCTCCTCCGCCATTGGACGGCCTGCCGTGCCGTCGCGGGCGATATTCGCCCGCCCATCGGTCAGCAGCACCAGCAGCGGCGTGCGGCCGCGCCGCGATGTCTCCGCGGCCAGGGCGGCGGCGGCATCGAGGCCCGAGGCCAGCGGCGTCGGCCCGCCGCCGGGCAGCCCGGCAAGGCTGCGCTTGGCGCGGACGAGGGAGGGTGTCGGCGGCAGCAGGATCTCGGCCGCCTTGCCGCGAAAGGCGACGACGGCCACCTGGTCGCGCCGCACATAGCAATCGGCCAGCAGCATCTCCACCGCGCCCTTCGCTTCCGCCAGGCGATGCAGCGCGGCGGAGCCGGAGGCGTCCACGACGAAGATCGCGGTGGTGCCGGTCTGGTAGCGGAAGCGGCGCAGGCGGATGTCTTCCATCCGGACCCGGATCGGCGGGCCCGCCGCGTTCTCGCGCCGCCGCACCGCCTGCCACGGCGCGGCGTTCCGCAGCGTCTCGACCAGCGCGAGCCGCGCGCCGGCGCGGAGCGGCCCGGCGAAGGTCCCGACCGGGCGGCCGCGCAGCGCGGCGTTGCGCCGCTGACCTGCGCGGCCCTCGGCGCCCTGGCGCTTCCGCGCGGCGTCGCGCAGTTGCAGCGTCTCCAGCAGGCCAGCGGGCAGCGCGGCCTTCGCGGCGGCGACCAGCATCTCCTGCAACTCCTGCTGGTCCGGGCCGCGTTCGGGCTGGTCGTCCTTGGGCGTCTCGGCATCCGGCGGCGGCGGTTCGGGCGGGGGTTCCGGCGGCGGCTGGGCGTCATCGTCCATCGGCACCGTCATGGCGCGGGGCGCGAGCACCAGCCGCGCGGCGAGCCCCGCATCCGCCTTCGTCACCACCGCATGCCCCGCCAGCGCGGCGGCGGCGCGCGCCGCGCGCAAGGCAAAGAGCGGCGCGCGAAGATCCTCGACGCCGAGCGAGGCCGCGACGCCGCACAGCGCCTCGACAAGCCCCTCCTCGGCCGTGACGCCGTGTAGGCGCTGGCGCGCTTCCCGAATCGCCGCCGCATCGCCGCGCAGCGCGGTCGGCGGCAGGGTGGCGAGGTCCAAATGGAAGGCCAGCCGCGCCCGCAGCGCCGCCGGCACAATCTCCTCCGGCGCGATCCCCTCATCCAGCGCAACAAGGCCGAAGGCGGCCGGCTGGCGCGCGGCGAGGCCGTCGCGCTGCACCGCGACTTCCCCCGCATCCATCACGGCGCAGATGCGCGCCGCGGTCGCCGTTTCCATCCGCTCCGCCATCGCCGCGATGACGACACCGCCATGCGCTTCCGCCAGCACGCCGCGTTCCGCCACGGGGCGGCCGGCGGCCAACGTCGCCGACAGGTCGAGACCGCCCAGCAGGCGACTATCCGGAATGCCAAGCGGCAGGCGGCGCCAGGGCTCGCCCGGCGCGAGACCTGCGCGCAGCAGACCGAGCCAGGCATCCCGCGCCGGCCCTGGCGCCGCGCGCAGCACGGCCCCGCCGAGACCCACCGGATCGATGGCGAGCAGGCAGGCCGCAAGGGCGGCATCGGCCGCGGAGTCCACCGCGGGCTGGGGGCCCGCGACGTCGATCACGGGGGAAGGACTTCGGCCAAGGCGCGCTCCACGCGGGTGCCGGCCACCGCCTCATCCAGCGGATCGCGCCGCAGGCGGTGGCGCAAAGCAGGGGCGGCGATGCGGCGCAGATGCGCCACCGTGACCTCCACATCGCCTTCCAGCGCCGCCAGCGCCCGCGCGGTCCGCATCAGCGTCAATTCGCCGCGCAGCCCATCGGTGCCGAGCGCCAGGCAGAGCCTCGCGGTGTCGGCCAGCGTCGCATCGGTCACCCGCACCTTCGGCAGCAGGCGACGCGCGGCCAGGATGCGTCGGCGCGTCGCCGCTTCCTCCCGCGCCCAGGCGGCGACGAAGCGGCGTGGATCGCGTTCGAAAGCGTCGCGGCGGCGCACCACCTCGATCCGCGTCGGCAGGTCCTTCGGCGTGCGAACCTCGACCGCGAGGCCGAAGCGATCGGTCAGCTGAGGGCGCAGTTCCCCTTCCTCGGGGTTGCCGCTGCCGATCAGCACGAAGCGGGCGGGATGGCGGATGCTGATCCCCTCCCGCTCCACCACATTCTCGCCGGAGGCGGCGACATCGAGCAGGAGATCGACCAGGTGATCCTCCAGCAGGTTCACCTCATCGATGTAGAGGAAGCCGCGATGCGCGCGGGCGAGCAGGCCGGGCTCGAAGGCCTTCACGCCTTCCGCCAGCGCGCGTTCGATATCCAGCGCGCCGGTCACGCGATCCTCGGTCGCGCCGAGCGGCAGGTCCACGACCGGCACCGGCACCTGCACCGCCACGCGGCGCGCAGACGCGCGGCAGGCCTCGCACAGCCCCGCCGGGCGGCCGGGATCGCAGGCGAAGGCGCAACCCGCCACCGCGCGCATCGGCGGCAGCAGCGCGGCCAGGGCCCGCACGGTGGTGGATTTGCCGGTGCCGCGATCGCCGAACACGAGCACGCCGCCGATCGCCGGATCCACCGCCGCGATCAGCAAGGCGAGCTTCATCTCGTCCTGCCCGACGATGGCGGAGAAGGGGAAGACCAGCCGCACCGGCCGCGAGGACGCACCGCCCCGCTTGCGCGCGGCGGCGGACGGGGCGGCGGAGATATCCTCGGCCGACACGGCGCGGGGTTCCGGGCCGGACGCGTCCATCAGGCCGCCCGGCGCAGGCGGAACTGGGACCATACGGCTTCGAGGCTCTGCACCAGGTGGTCCATGTCGGCGTCGGTGTGCACCGGGCTCGGCGTGATCCGCAGGCGCTCCGTGCCGCGCGGCACGGTGGGGTAGTTGATCGGCTGCACGTAGATCCCGTAGCGGTCCAGCAGCAGGTCGCTGATCTGCTTGCACTGCACGGGGTCGTAGACCATCACCGGCACGATGTGGCTGTTGTTGTCGAGATGCGGGACGTGGATCGCATCCAGGCGGCGGCGCAGCGTCCGCGCGCGTTCCTGCAGCTGCTCGCGTTCCGTGTTGCTCTGCTTCAGGTGCTGGATCGCGGCGCGCGTGCCGGCCGCCACCGCCGGCGGCAGGGCGGTCGAGAAGATGAAGCCGGAGGCGAAGCTGCGGACGAAATCGACCATGGCGGTGGAACCGGCGATGTAGCCGCCGATCACGCCGAAGGCCTTGGCCAGCGTGCCCTCGATGACCGTCACGCGATGCGCGACGCCGTCACGTTCGGTGATGCCGCCGCCACGCGCGCCGTAGAGGCCGGTCGCATGAACCTCGTCGCAATAGGTCATGGCGCCGAATTCATCGGCCGCATCGCAGATGGCGGCGATGGGCGCGATGTCGCCATCCATCGAATAGACGCTTTCGAAGGCGACCAGCTTCGGGGCGTCCCGCGGCAATTCGGACAGGATGCGGCGAAGATCGGCCACGTCGTTGTGGCGGAACAGCCGGCGTTCCGCGCGGCTATGGCGCATGCCCTCGATCATCGAGGCATGGTTCATCTCATCCGACACGATCACGCAGCCGGGCATCCGCGCCGCGAGCGTGGACAACGTCGCCCAATTGGACATGTAGCCCGAATTGAACAGCAGCGCCGCTTCCGTGCCGTGGAGGTCGGCCAGTTCCTGTTCGAGCAGGACATGCATGTGGTTGGTGCCGGAGATGTTCCGCGTGCCGCCGGCACCGGCGCCGTAGCGGTCCAGCGCCTCATGCATCGCGGCGAGCACCTTCGGGTGCTGACCCATGCCGAGATAGTCGTTGGAGCACCAGACGGTGACCTCCCGCGCCTTGCCGGCATCGTGGCGGATGGCGCGCGGAAAGCTGCCGGCCTGACGCTCGATATCGGCGAAGACGCGATAGCGCCCCTCGCGCCGAAGCCCGTCGAGTTGCGCGCGGAAGAAGCTTTCGTAGTTCATGCCAGCCCCCACAGAACCATTGGCGCCACCAGGCACAAGCCATGTCGCGGCGGCGCGGCGCGACCAGCATCCTCGCAGGGCCGCGAGGCGGCACCCTTGATCACGATCAATATCCCCTCCCGCATCCCGTCCAACCTCATGCCTGGGTCGACGGCTCGGGCCGCCCCCCGGTCTTCGGAGCGGGCCGGGAGGCGAGGCCCCAGCGCCAGAGCGCATCGGCCGATACCGGCAGCACCATGAACAGGTGCTCAAGCAGCCCCAGCGCCACGAGGGTGGCGAGCAGCGTGAAGCCCACCGCCTCATGCCGCGTGGCGTCGGGGGCCAGGGCGGCCAGCCCCAGCAGCACGCAGGCCGTCGCACCGGCGGCCACGGAGACCGGGAACAGGATGTTCATGGGACGCCGCGCAAAGAAGCTTTCGAGATAGCGGAGGTGGTCCGGCAGGAAAGCTTCCGAAAGGTTCCGCACACCAAGAAAGACGTTGATCTTCGCGCTTTGCCGCATCACCCAGAAAGCCAGGAAAGTCCAGGTTCCAATCTGGTTCGGTGCGCCCCATGTCAAGCCGACAATGGCCGCGGCCATGACGATTATGGCCAATTCATGCCACAGCAATGCAGCCAGGGCGGCCCTGAGGCGCGGCCAGCCGGCCAGGCCGGCCGGGATCGCCGTCCGGCGCGGGCCGGTGACCAGCCCGGTGAGGAAGGCGATCTCGATCCAGGCCCAGCACAAAAGCCCGCAGACAAAGCCTAGCCAGGCCCCGGCCGCATTGGTGTTCCAGGCCAGCGCATGAAGGCCGAACAGACCCGCCAGCAGCAGCGTGGTGGCGCCCAGCATGGTCCAACGGAAGGTTTCCCGCCGCAATCCGTCCAGGTAGATGATCAGCCCCGTGCTGAACCACCACAGCAGAAGCGTGAAAAGGGCGGGAAGCCCGTACTCGGCCATGCGGCGGCGTCCCCCTACCAGGCCGGGGACATGCGGACATCGGCCGGCAAGGCGTGCCGGCGCGGGCGCAGCAGGTAGAGCCGGCCGAAGATGGCAGCGGCCGCGGCCGACAGGCCGACCTGCTTCAGCTTGCCCACCACGCCGCCCTGAGCCTTGGCCCGACCCATCGCCCCCGCGATCCAGTTCAGCCGCTGCAGGCCGCGCAGGAAGGCGGGATGGTCGACATCGAGCGTGTCGGGGAAGACCTGGCGGCAGATCTCCTCCGTGATGCGGAAGACCCGCATGTCGTAGTCGGTGGCATCCATGCCCAGCGCCTTGTGGAATTCCGGGCGGTCATGGTCACGCACGAACATCGTCGCGAAGACCGCCAGCTGGAAGAAGCGGGCCCAGAGCCGGTTCACGCCCTTCAGCAGGTCCGGGTTCGCGCGCATCAGCAGTGCGAAGGCCTCCCCATGGCGGAACTCGTCATTGCACCACTTCTCGAACCACTTGAAGATCGGGTGGATCCGCAGTTCCGGATGCCGCTCGAACTGGCGGAAGATGGTGATGTAGCGCGCATAGCCGATCTTCTCGGACAGGTAGGTCGCGTAGAAGATGAACTTCGGCTGGAAGTAGTGGTACTTCTTCGCCTTGGTGAGGAAGCCGAGGTCCACGCCGACATTCATGTCCTTCAGCGTGTCGTTGATGAAACCGGCATGCCGCGATTCATCGCGCGCCATCACGCCGAACAGATCCTTCATGTCCGGGTTGGTGACGCGCTTCTTGATCTCGGCATAAAGCACGCAGCCCGAGAATTCGGCCGTCACGCTGCTGACCAGGAATTCCAGGAATTCCTTCTGCAGTGGCTCGGGCAGGGTGTTCAGGTCGAAGGCGTCGAATTCCGCCGTGCGGATGAAGTGGCCGCGGTTCGGATCCGCGTGGAATTCCGCCATCAGCGCGTCCCACTGCTCGCGCACCGACTCGACGCTGATCGCGTCCATCGCGGCGAAATCCGTGGTGTAGAAGCGCGGCGACAGCACGGTCTCGGTCAGGGCGAGCTTCGTGCTTTCGTTCGAGGAGGAAGGGCGCCCGGCGGGCGTCATGGCGTTCATGCGGCCTCCTTGGGCTCGAACCCGCAATGATAGAGTTCCGTCAGCTCGAACAGCGCGGCCCATTGGGTCCAGAGGCGCTCGATCGGGCCGGCGCGATAGACGGTCGCGCGCGTCTCGAAGGTGATCTTCTCGCCGAATTCGATGTGGTCGGGCGCGCCGTGCACCAGCACGCGGTCGCCCGGGCGCAGCTGGATCCCTTCCGGGATGGCGTTGGCGTGGAAGAACTCCGCCGTCCGCTCGATTTCCACTGTACAGGGCACATCGACGGTGCGTCCGCCGAAGATCGCCCGGCCCACTCCCCAGTGGTCCGTCATGGCTCTCTCACTCCTCTGTTGTTAGCAAACGCAAAAATGCTTCGACATTGCTTCGCCCGAAGGCGTGCAACTCCATCGTGTTGCCATTCGCCGTGTCCTGCAGCGTGATCCTTCCATCCGGCCAGGCGCTGAGCCGGAACGGCTGGTCTGGCCCGATCTCCGCAAGGCGACGCTGCCGCACGAGCCCCCGCATCGCCCCGCGCACGAAGCCTTCCGTGCCGGGCTCCACGACCTCGATCTGGCGGCCGTCGCGCGCATCGGTCACCACGACAGCACCATCGGCACGGTCGGTGAAGCGAAGATCGCGGGTCGCGGCGGGCAGCGCGCCCGCGGCGGCGGGATTCACCGGCGCCTGGTGACCCAGCGTCGTCAGGAAGAACGTGCCCAGCAGCACCAGCGCGGTGCCGAACACCATCCCCCGGGGCAACGAGCCGTTCCGCATGAAGGCGCCGGACATCTGCATCTCCCTCAGGCCATCGCCTCGGTGCCGGGCTGCCGGGCGGGGCGCCCGACGGGCTCCGTCGCCATGGCCCGCACCGGCATCGCCGCGGCGGCGGACAGTGCGCGGCCCAGCATCTGCGCGACCGCTTGCGGTTCCGCGACCGCCCGCAGCGTGGGCTGCGGCCGGGAGAGCTGCCAGGACCGCGTGTAGGGCCACAGCGCCACCCAGGACACGCGATGCGGCGCCATGATCTGCAGCGCGATATCGCCCGTACCGTCGGCATGCGGCGCGACGCCTGCGCTGCCGATCAGCGCGAAGGGAATATTCACCGTCATCGGCAAGGCGACACCCGTACGGATCACGACCCGTCGTGAGGTGATGGTGTAGAGCGTGCTGCGCGCCGAAGCCCAGCCATAGAGCGCGAGCAGCGCGAGCGGCACCGCGCCGATCACCAGGATCAGCGCCGCACCCTGCGCGATCGCCGCCGCGCCGAGGCCTTCGGCATACAGCGCCGTGCCCCGCCATAGCGCCAGGACCAGGAAGTAGACGCTCATCCAGCGCAGGTGCAGCGCGCGGCGGGCCAGCCCGCTGAAACGCGGCGCGCCCTGCCAGATGATGGTCTCCCCGGCCGGCAGCGGGGCGGGAAGACCGGGGACCGGCTCGCTGTCATGCTCGAAGAATTCGGCGCGCGGGGCGGCGGTCATGCGAAGGACTCGCTGTCGCCGGGCTGCGCGTAGAGCTCGCCGCCGCCGAAATAGCCGCTGATGCGGTCTTCCTCGCGTAGCGTCACACGCTCCGGATGGGCGGTGACGGGGGCGGCGGCGATCTGCGCGCTGGTCGCGGTGTCGCACTTCACCGGCCCATCACCGCTCCAGCGCACAACGCCGAGCGGGATCAGCACGCGCTTGGCGCCATCCACCACCTCGACCTCGATGTAGCGCAGCAGGACATCCGACTTGTCGACCCAAAGATCGACGACCGTACCGGCCACCTTGCCGTCGAGGCCCATCACCGGCCGGCCGCGGATTTCGGGATCTTCCTCGGGGATCGTCCAGCCGGGCGCGGCCCGCAGCGGGACCATCTTCGGCTCGCCATGATCCCAGTCGAGATCGGGCGTATCGGCGCGCAGCGCATAGGACGCCGCGCCCACGCCATCCTGCATCGGATCGCCGAGCGGCACCTGCGACGCGCCAGGGAAGGGGTCATAGGCCTTCAGGATGCCGGTCATGTCGCGTTCTTCCATCGCGCCGGGGGCGCGCACCACGCCATGGCCGTGCGGCAGGATGAAGGTCTTCGCATCCGGCGTGGCGGGGAAACCCTCGATCGGCGCGCGAAGCGGCCGACCCTCGCGGTCCGAGATCAGCGGGTAGCCTTCGCGCTTGCCTTCCCGGTGCAGCCACAGGACGAGCGCGAGGAAGAAGGCGAAGAACAGATACAGCGACAATGCGGCAACGTCCGTGAAGACGCTGGTGGGGGGAATGGCTTGCATGCGGACCTCCGTATGATCCCTCAGACGTGGGCGGACCCGGCGACACCGGATCTGGGTTGCGACCGCGCTTGGGCGCTGCCCGTGCCACGCACGAGCGGACCGACCACGGCCAAGGTGACGAACAGCAATGCGATCTCTGCGGCGTAGACCACGACGTAGCCCGTCGCCGGGCCCGACATTGCCTCTCCCAGCGTGCCCTGCGCGGCCAGCGCGCTGACGACGTCGCGGACGATGCCGCCAGTGGCGATGGCAAGCCCCGCGGCCGTCGCCTGCACCGCGCCCCAGACGCCGAGCGCGAGCCCGACTTGCTGCGGAGGAGCGAGGCGCATGCAGGCCGTGAGCGTGGCATGCGTGAACAGCCCGCCGCCCAGCCCGATGCAGAAGCAGCCCAGCGCGAAGACGGCCGGCGCTTCGATGAGCCCGGACAGGATCACCAGCGCGAAGGCCATCAGCCCCGTCAGCGCGCCATAGGCCGCCAGGCGATGCGCATCCGCACCCGCCGAAAGCCGCCGTGCGCCGGCGAGGAAACCTACCGCGCCGCCGCCCGCGAGCAGAGCGCTGAGACCCGTCGTTGCCCCGACGCCAAGGCCGAGGATCTGGCCGCCATAGGGCTCCAGCAGCACGTCCTGCATCGCGAAGCCGGCCGTGCCGAGCCCCGCCGCCAGCAGCCTGCGATCCCAGGAGGCGACCGAACGCAGGATCCGGAGGCTGTCGATGAAGCTGCGGCCGCCGGCCTGCATGCCGTCGGTGCGCGAGGGATCGCGCGCTTCCTGCTTCCACATGGCGATGAAGTTCAACACCAGCGTCATGGCCGCGCAGCCCTGGATCACCTGGATCAGGCGCAGCTGGCTGAAATCCGCCAGTGCCAGGCCGAACACCACCGCCGCCAGCACCATGCCGAGCAGCAGCATGAGCGAGAGGACCGCGACCACATTCGGCTGCGATTCCTGCGGCGCGAGGTCCGTCGCCAACGCGAGGCCCACGGTCTGCACCGCATGCATCCCCGCCCCAACCATCAGGAAGGCGATCGCGGCGGAGGCCTGCGCGACCCAGGGCGGCGCCCAGGTGTCGCCCGACAGCACGATCAGCGCGAAAGGCATCATCGCGAGCCCGCCGAACTGCACGATCGTCCCGAGCCAGATATAGGGCACCCGCCGCCAGCCGAGCAGCGAACGATAGGTGTCGGACTTGAACCCGATCAGCGCGCGGAGCGGCGCGAAGATCAGCGGCAGGGCCAGCATCGTCGCGACCAGCCCGGCCGCCACGCCAAGCTCCACGATCATCACGCGGTTCAGCGTGCCGATCAGTAGCACCGCGCTCATGCCACAGGAAATCTGGAACAGGGACAGCCGCAGCAGCCGCGACCAGGGCAGGTCGGCGGAGGTGGCGTCAGCGAAGGGCAGCAGGTGGCTTCCCACCCGCGTCCAAACGCGCGCCATCTTCGCCTCGACCCGGTTCATCGCCGGCGCAATTCCATCGCGTGAGAGGTGTAGAAGCCCGATGCGATCCGGCGATGCTCGCCAACCGCGAAACCCTGCAGGCCGGGATCGCGCCCGATCAGCCCGCGCAACGCCGCTTCCGCCACCGGCACGATGGACGGCGCGCGATCGCCGCGCGGGAAGAACCGCCCTGCGGCATGCATCGCCGACAACAGGGCCGTGCGGGGGGCGAAGGTGAAGGCCAAGGAGGCATCGGTCCGCGCGGCCAGTCCCGCCAGGACCCGCACCGTATCCTCGGGCCGGTAATGGATCAGGCTGTCCATCGCGACGACATGGTCGAAGCGGCCCAGCGCAGGGTCGAACATGTCGCCGACCAGGAAGGTGACGCTGCCCGGCCCCTCGACCTCACCCGCGCGCTGCCGGGCGAGTTCGATCAGGCCGGGTGCGATGTCGATGGCGGTGACCTGCGCGCCGCGCTTCGCGGCCTCCATCGCCAGCGCGCCGGTGCCGCAGCCCGCATCCAGCAGGCGCAGCCCGGTCATGTCGGCC
>JBIIRI010000092.1:0-14087 GCA_044341625.1 Roseomonas sp. | reverse complement strand
GGAGACAGCATGCTTGCGCGCGATGCCGTCCAGCAGCCGCAGCAGCGCCTGGAAGGCGTCCCAGCCGCCGAATTCCTCGATAATCAAGCGATACTTCACCAGGCTGCGGTTCGGCAGCGGCTCCGCCGGGTCGGGCTGGCCGAGCCAGCGCGAAGACAGGAAGCCGCCCGCGACGGTGCCGTAGCAAAGGAACTTCATGCCGGTCTCGGCGCAGAGCGCGGCCATCGGCCCGGCCACGCGCCGGTCCAGCAGCGAATACTGCACCTGCATGGACGCCAGGGGCACGCCGGCCGCGATCATCGCCCGGCTGTGGGACGTGTCGAAATTGGTGCCCGCGACGTTGCGGATCTTCCCCCGTTCCTTCAGCCGCGCAAGGTGCTGCGCGGCCTCGATCCAGCCCGGGATCGCGTAGTCCCACCAATGGAACTGCACGAGGTCCAGCACCTCCGCCCGCAGGCGCAGGAGGGACCGGTCGATGATGCGTTCCACATCCGCGCCCGACAGCGTGGCCAGCGCCGAGAGGTCCGGCACGAATTTGGTGTGCACCTTGAGCCGCGCGCGGTCCGACGGCGCCAGGGTGGCGCGGAAATCGCCGATCATCTCCTCGACGCCGGTGTAGATGTCGGCGCAGTCGAAGGTGGTGATGCCAGCGTCCAGGAAGGCGCGCATATCGGCGATCGCCCGGTCGCGCGCGATGGCGCCATGGCCACCCGCCAGCTGCCACCCGCCGCGGATGAGGCGGGAGATCGTGTAGCCCGGCGCGAGTTCGAAGGTCTGGGCATGCAGGGCCATGCGATTCACGTCTCCGGTGCTCGGCCCATCCGGGCCTCCGCCCTGCGCCGATCGCATGGCGGTCATGGCGTTGCAGTCGTCTCGCTGCGGCGGAATCGACGAAGCTGCGTGCGGGTGATGCGGAAGCGGCTGGGGCAATTCGGATCTGGACAGGCGACCTCGGCATCCGAGGTCATCCAATCCTGCGGATGGGTCGGGCGCTGCTTCGCCGCCAGAAGCGGCAATACCGCCGCCAGGGAATAGATCGAGAATCCCTGGCCGGGCGGTAGGTGCAGCATCTCCCCGCGCAACTCAAAATGATCGCCGGGCACGGCATTGCACCAGAGCTTCCCGCCCTCCGGCGCCACCACCTCGACCCGAAGGTCCCAGAGCTCGAAGGTGTCGTCGTCCATGCCGTTCCTCCCGCCCATCCCTTGTCGGGCGCGGCGCGCGGGCGCGCAAGGTGGGGGCTTGACGCGGCCCGCCGGGCGCGGCCTTTCGACGACGGGGACAGGAGACGAACCGCGTGCTGGTGGCGGAGGGATTGACGAAGGCCTTCGGGGGGCCGCCGGTGGTCGATGGCGTGTCCTTCGCCCTCGCGCGCGGCACCATCACCGGGCTGATCGGGCCGAACGGCGCGGGCAAGACGACGCTGTTCAACCTGATCGCCGCGAGCCTCGCGCCGGATCGCGGCACCATCACCCTGGATGGCGCGCGGATCGAAGGCGCGCGGCCCGACCAGGTTTTCACGAGAGGCCTCGCACGCACCTTCCAGATTCCTCGCCCCTTCCCCGCCATGACGGTACTGGAAAATGTCATGCTCGCCCCGCAAGGCCAGCAGGGGGAACGCTTCTGGGCCAATTGGCTGAGCCCCGGCGCCGTGGCGGCGGAGGAACGGCGCAACCGGGATGCTGCGATGCATTGGCTCGACTTCGTCGGCCTCGCGCGGCTGGCGCAGCAGCCGGCCAGCGTGCTCTCGGGTGGCCAGCGGAAGCTGCTGGAACTCGCCCGCGTGCTGGTGGCGGAACCGAAGCTGATCCTGCTGGACGAACCCGGGGCCGGCGTCGCGCCGCCGCTGCTGGCGATCATCATGGAGAAGATCGCGGAGCTGAACGCGCGCGGCATCACCTTCCTGATCATCGAGCACAACATGGATCTGGTGATGACCCTCTGCCGGCCGGTGATGGTGCTGGCGCAGGGGCGGAAGCTGCTGGAAGGCCCGCCGGAGGAGGTCAAGCGCGACCCGCGCGTAATCGAGGCCTATCTCGGATGACGCCCGCCTTGCAGATCGAAGCCGTCGAGGGCGGCTACGAACCCGGGCTGCCGATCCTACGCGGGGCCTCCCTGACCGTCGCGCCGGGGGAGATCGTGGCGCTGCTCGGGCCGAATGGCGCGGGCAAGTCCACCCTGGTGAAGGCCGCGGCGGGGCTGGTGCCGGTCTGGTCGGGCCGCGTGCTGCTCGACGGGCGCGACATCACGGCGACGCCGGCGCATCGGATGGTGCATGAAGGCCTGGGCTTCGTGCCGCAGACCGAGAATGTCTTCGCCAACCTCACCGTGCTGGAAAATTTCCAACTCGCCGCCGCGCTGATCTCGCGCGGCCGGCGGCGCGACTTGGCGGAGATGTTCGCCCTGTTCCCGGACCTCGACCGGCAGCGGAAGCTGCCAGCCGGGCGGCTTTCGGGCGGGCAGCGGCAGATGCTGGCGGTGGCGCGCGCGCTGGTCGCGTCCCCGTCTGTCCTGATCCTGGATGAACCCTCCGCCGGCCTCTCGCCCAAGCTGGTCGGCGTGGTGTTCGACCGGCTGAAGGCGGTGCGCGACACCGGCGTCACCATCCTGCTGGTCGAGCAGAATGTGAAGGCGGCGCTGGCGCTTGCGGATCGGGCGGTGGTGCTGGTGGAGGGGCGTGAAAGGCTGGAAGGCCGCGCTGCTGACCTGGCTGACGACAAGCGCATGGCCGCGCTCTATCTCGGTGCGGCGGCGGAGGTGCATTGATGCTGCAACTGATCGCCGACGGGCTTGTCGTGGGCAGCGTGATCGCACTGGGCGCGGTCGGGCTGACGCTGACCTATTCCATCCTGCGCTTCGCCAATTTCGGCCAGGGCGAGTTCATGACCTGGGGCGCCTATCTGGCGGTGTCGGCGCTGGCCTTCGTGCTGGCGATGACCGGTGGGGGCGTGATGGAACCGATGGGGCCCTTCAGCTTCGGCTGGCAGCTCATCGTCGCGATGGTGCTCGCCGCCGTGCTGACGGCGGCGTTGGCGCTAGTCGTGGATTGGCTGCTGTTCCGGCGCCTGCGCCGGGGCAATGCCATCACGCTGGTCATTGCGAGCTTCGGCGCGGCGCTGGCGCTGCGGAACCTGGTGCAGTTCCTCTACGGCACGCTGCCCGAATACTACACGCGGGAGATCCAGATCGCGATCCGCCTCGTCCCCCGCGATGTCCTGGGGGGGCTTCGCGTCACGCCGGACCAGATGCTGGTGATTGGGCTGACGATCGGGCTGATGGTCGCGCTGCAACTGCTGCTGACGCGCACCACGCTCGGCCGTGCGATGCGGGCAACCGCGATGAACCCCGCCTTGGCGCGCGTCGCGGGCGTGGACACGGATGCGGTGGTGCGCGCCACCTGGGTGATCGGCGCGGCGCTGGCCGCCGTGGCGGGCGTCTTCGCCGGCATCGTCGGGCAGATCCGCCCAATGCTCGGCTTCGACCTGCTGCTGCCGCTCTTCGCCGCGGCGATCCTTGGGGGCATTGGCAGCGTGCGCGGCGCGGTCGCGGGCGGCTACATCGTGGGGCTTGCCGAGAGCCTCTCCGTGCCGCTGGTCGGCGCCGAATACCGCGCGGCGACGGCCTTCGTCGTGCTGATCGGCATCCTGCTGGTACGCCCGACGGGGCTGTTCGGGGAGCGCGCGTGATGGAGCTTCTCCCCACCCTCAACTACCTCGCCTTCTTCCTGGTCTTCGCCGGCATCTTCGCGGTGATGGCGCTGGGGCTGAACCTGCAATGGGGCGCGACGGGGCTGTTCAATGTCGGCGTCGCGGGCTTCGTCGCGGTGGGGGCCTATGCCTCTGCCCTGCTCACCGGCCCGCCGGACCCGGCGCGCTTCGGCGGCTTCGGCCTGCCGGTCGTGGTGGGATGGCTCGGCGCGATGGCCTTCTCCGGCCTTGCCGCCGTCATCGTCGGCATCGCGGCGCTGCGGCTGCGAGAGGACTACCTGGCCATCACCACCTTCGGCGTCGCCGTGGTCATCCAACTGGTCGCGCTGAATGCGGAAGCGCTGACCGGCGGCCCCTTCGGCATCCAATCCATTCCGAAGCCGCTCTCGGGGCTGTTCGGCACGGGCTTCGCCTGGAACCTCGCCTATCTCGGCCTGGTGCTGGCGGTGCTGGGGCTGACCTTCTGGGCCTTGCAGCGCCTGCTCGCGAGCCCCTGGGGCCGCGTGCTGCGCGCGATCCGGGAGGATGAGCTGGCCGCCGCTTCGCTCGGCAAGCGCGCCGCGTCCTTCCGGCTGCAGGCCTTCGTGCTGGGCTGCATGCTGATGGGGCTTGGCGGCGCGCTCTACGCCCATTTCGTCGGCTATATCGCGCCCGAGGATTTCCTGCCCGTCCTCACCTTCCAGATCTGGGCGATGCTGATCGTCGGCGGGTCGGGCAACAATGCCGGCGCGGTGCTCGGCGCCGTGCTGGTCTGGGCGATCTGGAGCACCTCCGGCGGCCTGATCCGAGAGGTGCTGCCGGCCGCGGAACAGGCGCGCGGCGCGGCGTTGCAGGTGGTGCTCATCGGCGTGCTGATCGCCGCGATCCTGGTGATGCGCCCGCGCGGCGTGCTGGGCGAACGCGCCACCGTGTCACGCCATGCGGGCGATCAGCGGAACTGATCCTTTACGAAGCGCCCGCCCAGCATGATGGCGGGCATGTGCCGCCCCTGGCCCGTCAGCAAGGCCAGGTCCTGCAGCGGATCGCCCTCCACCACGATCAGGTCGGCGAAGGCGCCGGGCGCGACCACGCCAACCTGGCCTTCCATCCGCAGCAGCGTCGCCGCGTTGATCGTCGCGGTACGGATCACCTCGATGGCGGGCAGCACGCGGCCGCGGATGACGAATTCGTCCGACTGGTGACGGTGCATCTCCCCCAGCAGGTCGGTGCCGAAGGCCATCATCAGCCCCGCGCGCCGCATCTTTTCCAGCGATTCCAGGCCAGCGAGCCGGACAGTGTCGATCTTCCCCACGCTTTCCGCCGGCAGGCCGAGCGACGCGCCCTCATCCTTCAGCGCCTGGTAGGTGACCAGCGTCGGGCAGGCGATGGCGCCGGCTTCCGCGGCCCTGCGGGCGGTTGCTTCCTCGATCAGGTTGCAATGCTCCAGGCTGCGGACGCCGCATTCCACCGCCCGGCCGATCGCCTCATCGGTGTAGAGATGGGCGGCGACATAGGTCTGCGCCAACTGCGCTTCCTCGACCGCCGCGCGGATCTCGTCCTTGGAGTAGCCGAGGAAAGCGATGGGATCGGTCGGGGACGCGACGCCGCCATTGGCCATGATCTTGATGTAGTCGGCGCCGCCCTTGATCTCCTCCCGGCAGGCGCGGCGCACGGCATCGACACCATCCGCGATCCGCCCGAGCGCGCCGAGCCGCTGTTCCGCCCAGTGGTTTTCGCGATTGTCCCAGCGCCCGCGCCCGTCGGAATGCCCGCCGGTGGAGGAAATGGCCTTGCCGCACAACACCATGCGCGGCGCCTCGAAATGCCCTTCGTCGCGGGCCGCGCGCAGTCCCTGCGTCGCGCCGCCCAGGTCGCGGATGGTGGTGAAGCCGCGCATCAGCATGCCATGCATGATCTTCGCTGCGCGGAAGGCGACCAGCGCATCCGGCAGCAAGGCGTGGCGCGCCAAATTCACCTCCGACGCGATGACATGCACATGCGCGTCGATCAGGCCCGGCATCAGCGTGCGGCCGCGCAGATTGATCCGCCGTGCGGAGGCTGCCGCGATGGGCTTGTCGGAGACCTCCGCGATCAAGCCGCCTTCGACCAGCACATGGCCTTCCACGGCGTGGTCGGCGGTGCCGTCCAGGATCCGGGCGTTCTCGAAGAGGGTGGCGGTCATGGGTGGTGCTCCGGCAGCGTTGTGATGGTCGCGGTCCGCGCGGCCATACGGAACGGACGCTAGAACGCCACACCCTCCTCCGCCAGACGGTCCTTGACGAGCATCTTCGGCACCTTGCCGTAGCCCGATTTCGGCAGAGCATCCCAGACGACAACGCGCAGCGGCTGCTTGTAGCGCGCGATCCGGTCCTTCAGATGGGCGAGCAGCTCGGCCTCCCCCACCCTCATGCCCGGCCGGGGGACGATGCAGGCCACGCCCGCCTCGCCCCATTTCGGATGGGGCAGGCCGACCACCGCGACCTCGGCCACGGCGGGATGAGTCAGGATCGCTTCCTCCGCCTCTCGCGGATACACGTTGGAGCCGCCGGAGATGTACATGTCCGACGCCCGCCCGGTGATCCACAGGAAGCCGCGGGCATCAAGCCGCCCAAGATCGCCGGTGTGGAACCAGCCGCCCGCGAAGGCCTTGCGGTTCGCCTCCTCATTCTCGAAATACCCAGCGAAGACGGCGGGGCCGCGCACGCAGACCTCGCCCACCGCGCCGGGCGGCAGGCGCGCGCCATCCTCGCCGAGGATCGCGACCTCCATGCCCGTGCGCGGCACGCCGCAGCTTCCCGCATTTTCTGGCCGATGCATGTCAGGGCGCAGGACAGTGATGTTCCCCGTCACCTCCCCCAGCCCGAAATACTGCACCAGGCACGGCCCGAGTTTTTGTAGCGCTTCCGCCTGGTCCGCCTCATACATCGGCGCGCCGGCATAGATGACATGCCGCAGCGAGGAATGGTCGCAGGCATCGACCGCGGGGTGCCGCACCAGCGCGGTCAGGATGGTCGGCACGCAGAACATGTTGGAGACGCGATGCGCCTCCACCAGCGCCCAAGCCTCGGCGGGGTCTAGCTTCTCGGCTGGCGTCAGGATGGTCGCTGCGCCGCGCGCGACCTGCGCCAATTGGTGGATGCCCGCGCCATGCGACAGCGGCGCGACAACCAGCGAGGTATCGCGCTCCGTCGTGCCCGGCATCAGATCCGCCAGATGGTTGGTCACGACGAAGGCCATCTGCCCATGCGTCAGGATCGCAGCCTTAGGCCGGCCCGTGGTGCCGGAGGTGTAGAAGAACCACGCCGGATCGCCATAGGCCACATCGGCCTCGGCATCCGCCACAGGCGGCGCATTGGCGGCGAGCAAGGTTTCGTAATCCAGCTCATCCTCCGCCGCATCGCCCACCGCTATGACATGGCGCAGATGAGGCGACGCCGCGCGCACCGCCTGCGCGTGGCCCGCGAAGCCGGCATCGCGCAGCATGACGACGGCGCGGGAGGAACTGCCGAGATAGCCGACCTCGGCCGGCGTCAGCCGAAAATTCGTCGGCACCCACACGGCCCCGGCCTTGAAGCAGGCCCACATGCTCTCGAACATCGCATTCGAGTTGCGGGAATGGACCAGCACACGATCGCCCTTGCCGACGCCGAGCGCCCGCAGCCCGGCCACCAGGCGGTCCACCCGTGCATCGAGCTCGGCGAAGCTCCAGCTGCGGCCGCGCCAGACCAGCGCGGGCGCATGCGGAATGCGGCGCGCCGTCTGCGTCAGCAGGCGGCCGAGATTGGCAGCGGTCGCGGGGCCGGACATCAGACGGGCCGGTCCCCCTTCTGTACCTTCAGCGTGCGGTTATCCGCCGCCGGCAGCATCCGCGCCGGATCGCGCGTGACGACGATGTCAAGCACCGTCGGCGTGTCGGTGTTCTCAAGCCCCTCGCGCAGCGCGGCGTTCACCTTCTCGGGGTCGGTCACGCGGATGCCGTGGCAACCCATGGCGCGGCTGATGGCGGCGTAGTCCATCTCCTGCAAATCCGAGGACTGGTAGTTCCCCGGCCCATAGACCGCATGCTGGAGCGCCTTCACATAGCCGCTGGCAGCGTTGTTGAAGATGCAGCAGACGAAGGCGGCGCCAGCGCGCTTGGCGGTCTCCAGCTCTCCCATCGACATGTTGAAGCCGCCATCGCCGGTCAGCGACACCACGCGACGCCCCTTCCCCACGCCGAGCTGCGCGCCGATGCCGCCCGGCACGCCATAGCCGATGGAGGCGAAGCCGCGATCCGCGACGAAACCGCGCCCGGCCCGCTTCGTGTCGTAGAACAGCGCGCCCCAATGCGCCGCGAAGCCGCCATCGGCGACCAGCACCGCATCCTCAGGCATCACCTTGTTCAGCTCGCCCAGCAGCCGGCCGACATTGATCGGGCTTTCGGTCGCCTCCAGCCGTTCGCGGGCGCCCGAGCGCCAATCCGCCATGCGCTTCGGCACCTCCGCGCACCAGCCCGCCCGCGCCGCGGCACGGCGGCCACCATCGGTCAGCGCGGCGCCCAGATCCTGCAACGTCGCCCGCGCATCGCCGGCCAGCGCGACATCGGTGCGCGTGGTCCGCCCGATCTCCTCAGGCAGCACATCCACATGGATCACCGGCACGCCGGAGGGCATCAGCGTGAAGCGCTTGGTCGCGATCTCGCCCAGCTTGCAGCCGACCACCAGCAGGCAATCCGCCAACCCCACCAGGTCATTGGCGATCCGCGAATAGCGTCCGAAGACACCGGCCGAGAGCGCATGGGTGCAGGCGATCGCGCCCTTACCGGACATGGTGTGCGCAACGGGGATGCCCTGGTCCTCCGCGAAGCGGGTCAGGGCGTCCTGCGCCTCGCTGATATGGACGCCACCGCCCGCCAGGATCAGCGGCCGCTCGGCCTTGGCCAGCAACGATGCGGCCCGTGCGAGGTCGGCGGAATCGGGCCGCATGCGGCGGGACTGGGCGCGCAGCGTGCCGGGATCCACCCAGAAATCGGCCGCGTCGAAATCATGCTCGGCATGCGCGATATCCTCCGGCACAGCGACCAGCACAGGGCCGGGGCGGCCCGAGGTCGCGACCGCAAAGGCGCGGCGCAGATGTTCGGGGATGCGGGAGATCACCTCCACCCGGATCGCTTCCTTCACCAGGGGCCGCAGCACTTCGATCTGCTTGGCCTCCTGCGTCATGTTCTTCCAGGCATGCTGGCGATTGGCGTCGCCGATGATCGCGATAATGGGCATGCCAGCGTTGAACGCCTCGGCCAGCCCCGTGGCCAGGTTGGTCGCGCCCGGGCCGAAGGTGCCGTCCGCCAGCCCCGGCTTGTTGGTCACGCGCGCATAGGCATCGGCCGCAAAGGCGCCGCAGCGTTCGTCGTTGATCAGGTAATGCTTCACATGCAGCGCCCGGCACGCTTCGTAGAAGGGCAGCAGCTGGAATCCGCCCATCCCGAACATCGGTGCTTCCAGGAACTTCACCATCTCAGCGAGGGCCTGGCCGCCGGTCATGCGGCGCGTGGCGTTGGACGACATTCTACACATGCTCCAGAAGGGCGGCGACGAAGCCGCGCGCCGATTGGCCGATGCGCCCGCCGCGCGACGCGGCAAGCGGGTTGAGGGCAGAGATCACGCCATCGTTCCAGCTGCTCATCGCGTCGCCGATGCGCGCGCTATCGCAGGACACGCAGGCGCCGGCGATCCCGCGCGCCTCCAGCGCCGGAAGGCGGGAGATGCCGGCGGCATCGATCCCGATGCCAGCATCGTTGTAGAGCGCGGCCAGGACCTGCGTCTTCACCGCCGTCTCCGGCCGCCCGCCCAGCAGCCCGCCATGCGAGCCAGTCACCACGATATGGCCGGCGTCATCAGCCCTGACCAAGCCGTTCGAATCCAGCGCGATGACGCGCACGCCCCGCCGGCCCGCCTCCGCGATCTCGCGCCGCGCCTCGTCCATCTCATCGGCTACGCTGGCGGGCGGCAGGCCGGCGGCCGCGAGCAGCGCCAGCGCCTCCGCCGCCGTCATGCCGGCCCCGAGGCCGAGCGCGGCGGCCGGCGCATTGACCGCCGAAAGCCGACCGCGCGCCATCATGTCGGCGCCATCGCCGATCCGCGCCGTCATGTGGCCCACGCAGGCGCCGGGCAGGCCGCGCGCCGCGAGCCAGTCGAGCCCGCCGACACCGGCGCGGTCCCTGCCCCAGCCCGCATCGTGCAGGATCATCCCGCCCACGCCGCGCCGTGCGGCATACCAGGCGGCATAGACGCCGCCATGGCTGGCGCAGAGCGCAACCGCGCCACCGGCCTCGGCCGGCAGATGCGTCACGCTGTCCAGCACCAGCGGCGGCGCGTTGGCCATGGCAATCCCTCCAGGGGTTGATTCCTTCGCCCGCTCCCGCATGCTCCGCAAGCCCCCGGCGCAAGAGGGGCGATGTTGGGGAGCGATTTCGCCATGACATCCGGCGGTGACAACCGCGCGCGGCTTCTCGCGCTGTATGCCACGATGTGGCGGATCCGCGCCTTCGAGGAAACGGCCCTGGCCGCGCATCGCGCAGGCGAGATCCCGGGGCCGCTACATGTCTCCATCGGGCAGGAAGCGGTGGCGGCGGGCGTGTGCCTCAATCTCCGCACCGAGGACAGGATCACCTCCAACCATCGCGGGCATGGCCATGCGCTGGCCAAGGGCGCGGGCGTGCAGGGCATGATGGACGAATTGCTCGGGCGCGCCGGGGGGCATTGCCGGGGCAAGGGCGGGTCGATGCATATCGCCGATTTCTCGGTCGGCATGCTGGGCGCGAATGGCGTGGTGGCGGGCGGCATCCCGATTGCCGTCGGCGCGGCGCAGGGGCTGCGGCTGCTCGGCTCCTCCGCCATCGTCTGCTGCTTCTTCGGCGATGGCGCGATCAATCGCGGACCGTTCCTGGAAGGGCTGAACTGGGCCGCGCTGTACCGCCTGCCCGTGCTGTTCGTCTGCGAGGATAATGGCGTCGCCGCCTTCACCCGCGCCGAGGCCGTGACCGCCGGCCCCGGCGCCGCGGCGCGGGCCGAGGCGCTGGGCGTGCCGGCCTTCGGCGTCGATGGCAATGACGCGGCGGCGGTGGATGCGCTGGCCGCGCGGCTGGTCGCGGAGGTGCGCGGCGGCGCCGGACCGCGGCTGCTGCATGCGACGACCTTCCGCCTGATGGGCCACACCAGCACCGACCCCGCCGCCTGGCGTGATGAAGGAGAGGTCGCGGCCGCCCGGACGCATGAACCGATCGCGCGAATGCGCGCGCGCCTGCTGGCCGAAGGCCTGACGCCCAAGGCCCTGGACGCGATCGAGGGCGATGCGCGGGCCGAGATGTCGCAGGCCCGCACCGCCGCGCTGGCCGCGCCCTGGCCCGATCCCGCGATCGCGTGGGAAGATGTGCAGGATATCGGCGCGGTGGAGGAGCCGGCACGATGACGGAGGTGACGCTGGCGGAAGCCGCGCGGCTCGCGGCGCTGCAGGAAATGCGGCGCGACCCGCGGGTCTGGGTGCTTGGGGAAGATGTCGCGCGTGGCGGCCTGTTCGGCCAGTATCGCGGCTTCCTCGATGAATTCGGCCCGTCGCGCGTGGTCTCCACGCCGATCTCCGAAAGCACCATCATGGGCGCGGGGCTGGGCGCCGCGCTGGTCGGCACGCGGCCGATCATAGAGATGCGGATCTTCGACTTCGTGATGTGCGCGATGGACGAGTTGGTGAATCAGATCGCCAAGATCCGCTACATGTTCGGCGGGCAGGCGCGCCCGGCGGTGGTGGTGCGGATGCCGCATGGCATCTGGCGCAATTCCGCCGCGCAGCATTCGCAGATGCTGGAAGGCTGGTTCACGCATATCCCGGGCCTGATCGTCGTCACGCCCTCCACCCCCGCCGACACGGCCGGGCTGTTGGTCTCGGCGATCCGCAGCGACGATCCGGTGCTGTTCTTCGACCCCAAGAACCTGTTCCCGCTGAAGGGCGAAGTGGCCGAGGACATCGCGCCGATCCCCTTCGGCCAGGCGCGCCGCATGCGCGAGGGGACGGACCTGACCATCGTCACCTGGTCCGCCATCACGCCGGCGGTGGCGGAGGCGGCGGAGATGCTGGCGGGGCGGGGCATTTCCGCCGATGTGCTCGACCTCCGCACGCTCTGGCCCTGGGACGAGGAGGCGGTCGCGGCGTCCCTGGCCCGGACCGGGCGCCTGCTGGTGGTGCATGAAGCGGTGACGACCAGCGGCTTCGGCGCGGAGATCCTGGCGCGGATGGTGGAAAGGCTCGGCCCCGGCGCCATTCGCGCCGCGTCGCGGCTCGGCCAGCCGCGCGTGCCGGTGCCCTTCGCACCGCCGCTGGAGGATGCGCTGAAGCCGGACGCCGACAAGGTGGTCGCGGCGGCGGAGCGGCTGATGCGACAGGGATGAGCGCGATAGCGCCCATCCCCCGCCGAGGTCACAGCTTGGCGGCGAGCGTCGCCAGGTGGCTGCGGTTGCGCGTCGGCGTGATCCAGATCTCGTTCAGCACCACATGCCGCGGCATGCAGGCGACATAGCGGATCAGGTCGCCGACATCCTCGCTCTGCACCATCTCCGCCCGCATCTCGGCGCTGACGGGGTTGGGGCGCTTGTCGAGGATGGGGGTCGCGACCTCGCCCGGGCAGATCACGCAGCTGCGGATGCCGTTGACGCATTCCTCGACATTGATCGAATGGCTCATCGCGACGACGCCGTGCTTGGCCGCGGTGTAGCCAGGGCCGCTCATCGGTGAGACCAGCCGGCCGGCCATGGAGGCCGTGTGGATCAGCACGCCATCGCCTTGCGCGCGCATCAGGGGCAGCGCCACCGTCACGCAATACATCGCGCTGCTGAGATTGCCGCGCACCAGCTCATCCACCCCGTCCGTCGTCAGGACCGACCAGCGGCGGGGCGTGATGTTCAGCCCGGCATTGTTCACCAGGATATCGAGGCGCCCGAAGCGGTCGCCGATGAAGGCGCCGATGGCCTTCACGGCAGCGGCATCCATCAGGTCGGCCGGCTGGACCTCCGCCACGCCACCCATCGCCGCGATACGCGAAGCGACCGAGTCCAGCGGGGCGCGCCGGCGGCCGGTGAGGATCAGCGTCGCGCCCTCCTCGGCCAGCTTCAGCGCGGCGGCTTCGCCGATGCCGCTGCCCGCGCCCGTTACCCAGGCCACCTTGCCTTCAAGCCGCTTCATCGCTGGCGTCCTCCCCTTGTCCGGCGCGGCAGCCTAGAGCAACGTCCGGGCGCTGCAAGCGAGCGGGAAAGACCATGGCGCGTCCGATCATCCTGACCCCGGCGATGCCGGCCTTCACCCGGGGCGCCGGCTATGGCTACGAGATGGAGGCGCTGGAAAGGCTCGGCGCCGAGATCGTGGAATGCGCCGCGACCGAGGACGCCTTCTGCGCCGCGGCGCCTGAGGCCGATGCGATCTACGTCAAGGGCATGAAGCTCACCGCCCGCATGATCGGCGCGGCGGCGAAGGCGAAGGTCATCACCTGCCCGACCGTCGGGGTGGATTACGTGGATGTCAGGACCGCCACCGAACGCGGCATCCCGGTGACGAACTGCCCCGACACCTTCATCGAGGAAGTGGCGGACCACGCGATGATGCTGCTGCTCGCGACCCATCGCCGCTGCATCGAACAGGACCGGATGGTGCGCGAAGGCCGCTGGGCGGAAGGCCGGCCGCAGCTGAACGCGGTGCCGCGGCTGATGGGGATGACGCTCGGCTTCGTGGCCTTCGGGCGCGTCGCGCGCCAGGTCGCGAAGCGCGCCGCGCCCTTCGGGCTGCGGATGATGGCCTATGACCCCTATGTGGACGAGCTGACCATGTCCGCGCATGGCGTGATCCCCGCCAGCCTGGACGAAGTGCTGGCGCAATCCGACTTCGTCTCGATGCACGCGCCCGACCGGGCGGAGACGAAGGCCATGCTCACCACGCGGCATTTCGCGCTGATGAAGAAGACCGCGATCTTCATCAACACCGGCCGTGGGCCGACGGTGGACGAGGCCGCGCTGATCGCCGCGCTGCAATCGGGGCAGATCGCCGGCGCCGGGCTCGACGTGTTCGAAGTGGAGCCCGCGAAGACAGGCAACCCACTGCTGGCGATGCCGCATGTGATCCTCTCGCCGCACAACGCCTCGGCCTCCGCGCGCTTCGATCCGGCGCGGCGGCGGCGGGCGGGGCAGGAAATGGCGCTGGTGCTGTCGGGACGCTGGCCGATGAGCTGCGTGAACCCGACCGTCCTGCCGGTCTCGGGCCTTACGCGCTGGCAGCCCTATGCGATGGAACGCGGGCCGAACAGCTGAGAGACCGCGATACGCGCAGGTCGGTCGCGCCCCCTCCCTCCCGCGCTTCGCGGGAGAGGGAGCAGGCTGCGCCCAT
>JBIIRI010000222.1:0-4510 GCA_044341625.1 Roseomonas sp. | reverse complement strand
ATCCATCCGGAGATCCGCGCCCTGCTGGCGCATTGCCAGCAGGAGGAGCTGGACCACCGTGACGAGGCGCGGGAGTTGCACGGCGGCGGCACGGGCCTGCTGCTGCGCGCCTGGGCCTGGGTGGTCGGCAGCGGCAGCGCGGCGGCCGTTGTGGCGGCGAAGCGGATCTAGACACCACACAGCTGTGGCACCGCTGCATGCGGAGCTTCGATCCCAGGTGTGGGTTGCCATCGAAGGCAATGAAGGCTCCCTCTCCCCCACTTATGGGGGAGAGGGCCGGGGTGAGGGGGACGCGCAAGCTTTTGCGTAGCCGCACCGTGCCTGTGAGCCCCCCTCACCCTTCCAGCCTGCGTAGGCGGCGGCGAACCGCCGCGACTACGGCGGTCGACGCAATGCGTCGCCGCTCCCCCCGTTGGGGGGAGAGGGTTCAGAGAGACCAAGCGGATCGCGGCCGAGGCCGCTAAAGCCGCGGCTAGATCAGTGCGTCCAGTTATCCGTGCGGCCGAAGCGGAAATTGTCGGAATAGCTCTTGGGCTTGATCTCAGCATGGATCACGGGCGCGGCTTCGACCTCGTGCGGGATGCCCTTCGCCTCGGCCCAGGCGACCGCCGCCTCGGCGGTCGGGAAGGCCAGACGCACCTGCGCGCGGGTGTCGCCCGAACCGCTCCAGCCCATCAGCGGGTCGATGCGCTTGGGCTCCAGCGGCTCGTATTGCAGCACCCAGTCCTGCGTGCGGGCACGGCCGGACTGCATGGCGGATTTCGGCGAACGGTAGATGCGGGCCTTCTGGGTCATAGGTCGAAGCCTATCATCCGCCCGCCTGGTCAGGCCAGCCCGGAGCGCAACAAGTCATGCAGGTGCAGGATGCCAACGGGGCGGCCTTCCGCCACCACGAACAGGCTCGTGATCCGCTTCTCATTCATTAACCCGAGCAGATCCGCAGCCAGGGTCTCCGGCGTCGCGGTGCGCGGGGTCGCGGTCATCGCCGCCGTCACCGGCCCGCTCATCGCCAGCCCCCGCTGGAAGGCGCGGCGCAGATCGCCATCGGTCAGCACGCCGACCAACTGGCCGGCCGCATCCACCACCCCCGTTACGCCGAAGCGGCGGGACGTCATCTCGACAATCGCCTGTTCCAGCGTCGCGCTGTCCTGCACCAGGGGCAGTTCCTCGGCGCCATGCATCAGGTCCCGCGCCCGCTTCAGCCGCGCGCCAAGCTTGCCGCCCGGATGGAAGTCCGAGAAATCCGCCGGCGAGAAGCCGCGCGCTTCCAGCAGGGCCATCGCCAGCGCATCGCCGATGGCGAGCTGCATCGTGGTGCTGGTGGTGGGCGCGAGCCCGTTCGGGCACGCTTCCGGCATCCGCGGCAGCGCGAGGCAGATATCCGCAGCCCCCCCCAGCGCGCTGCCGGCGCGGGAGGTGATGGCGACCAGCTTCACCGCGAAGCGGCGGGTATAGGCGATGATGTCGGCCAGTTCCGGCGCCTCGCCCGACCAGGACAAAGCGAGGACCACATCCTCGCGCCCGATCATGCCGAGATCGCCATGGCTGGCCTCGGCGGGATGGACGAAATGGGCTTGCGTCCCGGTGGAAGCCATCGTCGCCGCAATCTTTCGGCCCACATGGCCCGACTTGCCCATGCCGGTGACAATGACGCGCCCCGGCGCCGCGCGGATCGCCGCCACCGCGTCCAGCACCAGCGCGCCGAGATCGCCTTCCAGCGCGGCATGCAGCGCGCGCAGCCCATCGGCTTCCAGCGCAATCGTCCGCAGCAGCGTCTCGCGGCCCGCGGTCTCGCTCATCGCATCATCTCCCGCGCGCGATCCAGATCCTCGGGCGTATCGACGCCAAGCGGCACGGCATCCACCGCCACCGCCGCGATCCGCATCCCCGCTTCCAGCGCGCGGAGTTGTTCCAGCTTCTCCCGCCTCTCCAGCGGGGATGGCGGCAGCGCGACGAAGCGCTTCAGCGCTTTGCGCCGCCAGGCATAGAGGCCGATATGGTGCCACAACGGCCCCTCGCCCCAGGGCGCGGTGGCGCGGGTGAAATAGAGGCAGCGGAAGCGGCCCGGCGCGATCTCCGTCCCCACCATCTTCACCACCTGCGACGCCGTCCGCTCCTCCTCCCGCGTGATCTCCGCCACCAGCGTGGCGAGATCGACCTCCGCGTCGTGCATCGGGTCGAGCGCGGCGCGAATCGTCGCCGGCGCGATGGTCGGCAGGTCGCCCTGCACATTCACCACCACATCATGCCGTCCTTCGGGGTCGAGCGCCTCCAGCGCCTCCGCGATCCGATCGGAGCCGGAGGGGTGGTCGGCGCGCGTCATCTGCACGCGGCCACCGGCGCGGGTCACGGCCTCCGCGATCGCCTCGCTGTCGGTGGCGACGACGACCGCGCCGATGGCAGCCTCCATCGCGCGGCGCCAGACATGGACGATCATCGGCGCGCCGTGGATATCGGCCAGCGGCTTGTTCGGCAGCCGCGTCGCGGCCAGGCGCGCGGGGATCAGGACGACCGGATTCATGGGCGGGTTCATGGGTAGCCTCAGAAGCCCTTCACCAGCGCGTCGATGGCCTGGAGCCGGGCGACCAGCGCCTCGAACTGCGCCAGCGGCACCATGTTCGGCCCGTCCGACGGCGCGCGGTCCGGGTCCTGGTGGGTCTCGATGAACAGCCCCGCCACGCCGACCGCGACCGCGGCGCGGGCCAGGGTTTCCACGAATTCCCGCTGCCCGCCGGACGACGCCCCCTGCCCGCCCGGCTGCTGCACGGAATGCGTCGCGTCGAACACCACAGGATGCCCGGTGCGCGCCATGATCGGCAGCGCGCGCATGTCGGAGACCAGCGTGTTGTAGCCGAAGGACGCGCCGCGCTCGGTCAGGATCACGCGGGGATTGCCTTCCTCCGTCACCTTGGCGGCGACATGGGCCATGTCCCAAGGGGCCAGGAACTGCCCCTTCTTCACATTCACCGCCCGCCCCGTGCGCGCGGCGGCGACCAGCAGGTCGGTCTGGCGGCAGAGGAAGGCCGGGATCTGCAGCACATCCACCGCTTCCGCCACCGGGGCGCAATGCGCGGCCTCATGCACATCGGTCAGCGTCGGCAGGCCGAGGCTTTCGCGGATCTCGGCGAAGACCGGCAGGGCGGCGCCCATGCCGAGCCCGCGCGCGGCCTTGCCGGAGGTGCGGTTCGCCTTGTCGTAGCTGGTCTTGTAGATCAGCCCGATGCCGCGCCGCGCGGCGATCTCCTTCAGCGCGTGCGCCGTTTCCAGCGCATGGGCCCGGCTTTCCATCTGGCAGGGGCCGGCGATCAGCGCGATCGGCAGGTGGTTGGCCAGGCGAACCGGCCCGATCTCGACGGGGGCGGAGGGGGTGGTCATGGCGTACGGTCTCTCTCCGGCGGCGCGCGGCGGCGCCGACCCGTGCCACCCGGCGATGCGGGGCGCAAGGGCAGCGGTCTGTCAGACAAAATAACCCCGCCACCAGCGCACGAAGTGCCCAAGCCCGGTGCGGAGGTCGGTGGTCGGGGCCCAGCCGAAATCGCGCCGCATGGCGGAGACATCGGCGAAGGTGGCAGGCACGTCGCCCTTCTGCATCGGCAGCAACTCCCGCACCGCCTTCACGCCCAGCAGCTCCTCAAGGATCGCGACCATGTCGAGCAGTTCCTCGGGGTGGCTGTTGCCGATGTTGTACAGGCGATGGGCGGGACTGGACGGCGGGTGGTCCAGCGCCGCCAGCACCCCGGCCACGATATCGTCCACATAGGTGAAGTCGCGCCGCATCCGGCCCTGGTTGAACAGCCGGATCGGCTCGCCGCGCAGCATCGCCTCGGTGAACAGCCAATAGGCCATGTCGGGCCGGCCCCAGGGGCCATAGACGGTGAAGAAGCGCAGCCCCGTCAGGCTCAGCCCGTGCAGCCCGGCATAGGCGCTCGCCATCAGCTCGCCCGCAGCCTTGGTCGCGGCGTAGAGCGAGGCCGGCCGGTCCACCCGGTCCGTCTCCTGGAAGGCGCCATCGGTACGGCTGCCATAGACCGAACTGGTGGAGGCATAGACCGCATGGCCGATCCGGCCCTCCGCCCGGCGGACCCCTTCCAGGATCGCGAGTTGGCCGGTGACATTGGCGGCGGTGTAGGCGAAGGGCGCCTCCAGCGACCAGCGCACCCCCGCCTGGGCGCCGAGATGGACGACGCGGTCGATGCCCGGATGGGCGCGCATCAGCGCCAACACCGCTTCGGGCTCCGCCAGGTCGATCTGGTGGAAGGCAAAGGCGCCGGGGCGCGCATCGCCGGTCAGCGCCTGGAGCCGCGCGCGCTTGAGCGCCGGATCGTAATAGGGGTTGAGGTTGTCGAGCCCGATCACGGACTCGCCCCGCGCCAGCAGCGCCTGGCAGAGATGCGCGCCGATGAAGCCGGCCGCGCCGGTGACCAGCACCTGGCCCATGCTCAGCCCCCCGCGCCGATGCAGGGTTGGTGTGAGGGCGGGCAAGACGCGGCGGGTCGGGGCATACCGGCAT
>JBIIRI010000221.1:0-4555 GCA_044341625.1 Roseomonas sp. | reverse complement strand
GACCGCGCGGTTGGTCAGGCCCCGCGCCCGGGCAAACTTGATGTAGTCGGTCCGCAGCACTTCCAGCATCTCGGCCCGCACCAGGCGCATGATCAGCGTCAGCTGGAACACGCCGAGCGTGACCGATGGCAGGATCAGCGCCTTGAGCCCCGCCCAGGTCAGGAACCCGGTGCTCCACCCGCCGATGCTGACGGTCTCTCCCCGCCCGAAGCTCGGCAGCCAGCCCAGCCAGACGGCGAAGGTCAGGATCAGCAGGATGCCGATCAGGAAGGTGGGCAGGCTGACACCGATCAGGCTGAAGGTCAGGAAGGCGCGGCTGAGCCAGGAATTGCGATAGAGGCCGGTGTAGATGCCCATCGGCACGCCCACCAGCAGCGCGAGTGCGGCGGCCGTCAGCGCGAGTTCCAGCGTCGCCGGCGCGCGTTCGATGATCAGGTCCAGCACCGGGCGCGACAAGCGGTAGGACAGGCCGAATTCGCCCTGCACCGCATTGGCCACGAAGCGGAAGAACTGCACGAAGAAGGGCTGGTCGAGCCCGAGGTCGCGCACCAGCGCTTCGCGCTGCGCCTGGGTGAAGTCCTGGCCGAGCATGATCGCGACCGGATCGCCCACATAGGCGAACATCGCGAAGGAGATCAGCGCGACCGTGAACATCACGGGCAGGGCCTGCAGCACGCGGGATATGACGAAGGCGAACAAGCTGGTGCTTCCTGGTCGGTTTGCCGCCGGGCGGGTAGCGCCCGGCGGCGTGCGTTCAAGACCTCAGTTGCCAGATCTCAGTGGCCAGATCCTAGTTGACGCTCATCCAGCGGACATAGGGCTGGTTGTTGGCCGAATGCGGGATCTGGATGTTGGACCGCATGGCCCAGGGGATCATCTGGTGGTGCAGCGGGATGTGGGGCACGTCTTCGCGGTACAGCCGCAGCGCTTCGCGCACCGCGGCGGCGCGGGCATCGCCGCTTTCGGTCTTCATCCGATCCACCAGCGCGTCCATGCGCGGGTTGGAATAGCGGCCGTAGTTCCAGATGCCGTCGCCCTGCGCGCCGTTGCGCGTGGCCAGCAGCGACTGGAAGGAATAGAGCGCATCCAGCGTCGGCACGCCCCAGCCCAGCAGGTAGACGCTGGTGTCGTCGCGCTGGATCTGCGCGAAGAAGGGCGCCAGCGGCTGGGCCTTCACGCTGGTCCGCACGCCAACCCTGGCCCACATCGCCGCGATGGCCTGGCAGATCTGCTCATCGTTCACGTAGCGGTTGTTCGGGCAGTCCAGCGTGATGCCGAAGCCGCTCGGGTAGCCCGCTTCCGCCAGCAGCGCGCGGGCGCGCGCCGGGTCGTAGGGCAGGCGCACATCCTCGGCCTCGGTGTAGCCATTGACCTGGGGCGGGAAGAAGGTGCCGGTCACGATGGACTGGCCGCGCATGACGGTGCGGTGGATCGCCTGGATGTCGATCGCGTGATACAGCGCCTGCCGCACCCGCAGGTCCTTCAGCGGATTGCGGCCGCGCACATCGCTGTACAGCAGCTCGTCGCGGAAGACGTCCATCGCCAGGAAGATGGTGCGGACCTCCGGCCCCTCCACCACGCGGATATTGCCGGACTGGCGCAGCCGGTTCAGGTCCTGCAGCGGCGGGTCGAGCACGAAATCCACCTCGCCCGACAGCAGGGCGGCGATGCGCGTCGCATCCGACCCGATCGGGCGATAGACGATCTCCGTCACATTGCCCGCGGTCTGGCCCGGCTCGGTCCAGCCGAACCAGGCGTCGTTCCGGCGCAGCACGGTGCGGACATCGGGCTCCCGCACCGCAAGGCGGAAGGCGCCGGTGCCGTTGGTGTTGCGGACGGTGTGCATCTCCTCCCGCTGGCGGGTGTTCTGCGGGCGCGTCGCGTTGTGCCGCTCCGACCAGGACTTAGACATCATGAAGAGGGAGGCGAATTTGTTCGGCAGGATCGGGTCGGCAACCTTGGTGACGACATCCACCGTGAAGTCGTCCACCTTCTCCGCACGGTCCACCGTGTCCACGAAGATGCCGTAGTTCGAGGTCGGCTGCAGCGCCCGGGTGATGGAGAAGACCACGTCATCCGCCGTGAAGGCCTCACCCTCATGGAAGCGGACGCCCTGGCGCAGCACGAAGCGCCAGCGGGTCGGCTCCACCTGCGTCCAGGACAGCGCGAGGCCGGGGCGCAGCGACAGGTCCGCGTTGCGGGCGATCAGCGGGTCGTAGATCTGCTGCAGCACCATGGTGACGGTGCCGACATTCTGGCTGTGCGGGTCCATCGTGTTCGGATCGCCAGACGCGGCCCAGCGCACCGTCCGCGCGCCGGCATCCGGGGCGGTCGCCACGCCGAGACCAAGCGCCACGAGGGCGGCCGCGGCCGCCAATCCTATCCGTCGCATGCCCATGAACCTCCCCCGGCGGCCTCGCGGATCAAATCGCCCACGTCGTGCCGGAACGCCTGGAATATCCCGCCCCGCCGCCCCGCGAAAGCCCGTTGTCACAAGGGCCGGCCCGGACCCGTCCGGGCCGAGCCCTCCCCCGCCCAGTCCTTCAGCAGGGTGTAGCCCACCGCGAGCATGACGGGGCCAAGGAACAGCCCGAGGAAGCCGAAGGCCAGCACGCCGCCGATCGCGCCGAGCATCGTCAGCAGCAGCGGCAGATTGGCGCCGCGGCTGATCAGCCAGGGGCGGATGATGTTGTCCACGCTCGATATCCCGGCGGCGCCGTAGATCGCCATGAACAGCCCCCAGCCCCAGGATCCCTGCACGAACAACCATATCGTGGCCGGGATCCAGACCAGCGGGGCGCCGACCGGCATGATGGAGATTACCCCCGCCACCACGCCCAGCAGCACCGGCTGCGGCACGCCCGCCAGCCACAGGCCGAAGGTCGTCATCGCCCCCTGCACCACCGCCGTCCCCAGCAGGCCATAGACCACGCCCCGCGTGACATCCCCGGTCAGCCCGATCAGGCGCAGCCCGCGCGGCCCGGCGAGCCTTTCCATCACCGCCTCGGCCTGCGCCGCGATGGCCGGGCCGTCGCGGTAGAAGAAGAAGGCCAGCAGGATGGCCAGCAGCAATTCCGCGATCCCCGACAGCACCGCCAGCAGGATCGCCAGCGCGTTCTGCGCCAGCGTCCCCGCATAGGGCCGGATGGCGGCGACCACGCCCTCCGCCGTCGCATCCCAACCCGCCAGCCAAGTGGCGATGGACGGGCCGACATAGGGCAGCCCGACCAGCAGCCCCACGAAGCCCGGCGTGCCATCGGTGATCAGCTGCTCCAGCGCCCGTTGCAGCGCCTCCACATCCTCGCGGCTGGTGGGGGCGGCGAAGGCCAGCGGCAGGCCGATCAGCAGGAATTCGGCCACCACCATCACCAGCGCCGCCCAGCCGGGCGACAGCCCCAGCCTTTCGCGCAGCAGCCGAAAGGCCGGCCAGGTCGTGTAGACCAGGATCGCCGCCCAAAGCAGCGCATAGACGAAGGGCCGCACCACCAGGAAGCAGCCGATCCCGATCCCGAGCAGCGCGAGCAGCCCGGCCACGCGCGCGGGCCTCAACGGGTCCTGGTCCATCTGGCATGTCCTCCGGCCCTCTCCGCATAGCCGAAGCGGGCCGCCCGCGCATCCGCCGGTCTTGCCCCACGCCCGGGCGCAAGGCATCACAGAAAGCCAAAGGGACGTCATCGGGAAAGAACGCCAGCCATGCCGCGCTTCGCCGCCAACCTCTCCATGATGTTCACGGAGCTTCCCTTCCTCGACCGCTTCGACGCGGCGGCGAAGGCCGGTTTCCGGGCCGTGGAGTTCCTCTTTCCCTACGACTTCCCGGCCGCCGAGATCGCCGCCCGCCTCAAGGCCGCCGGCCTGCAGCAGGTGCTGTTCAACGCCCCCCCCGGCGACTGGACGAAGGGCGAGCGCGGCCAGGCCGCCCTGCCCGGCCGGAAGGACGAATTCCGCGAGGGCTTTCGCCGCGCGCTGGACTACGCCGCCGCGCTGTCCTGCCCGCGCATCCATGTGATGTCCGGCCTGATGCCCACGGGTGTGCCGCATGACACGATGACGGCGACCCTCGCCGAGAACCTGGCCTGGGCGGCCGATCTCGCGAGCCCCGCCGGGGTGAAGCCGGTGATCGAGCCGATCAACCACCGCGATATCCCCGGCTTCTTCCTGAACACCACCGACCAGGCGGCGGCGATCATCAACGCCGTCGGCGCAGAGAAGGTCGGCATGCAATTCGACCTCTATCACTGCCAGATCACCGAGGGCGACATCGTCAAGCGCGTGGAGCGCCACCTGCCGCTGATCGCCCACATGCAGGTCGCCGACAATCCCGGCCGCAACGAACCCGGCACCGGCGAAGTCAACTGGCCCTTCGTCTTCCGCAAGATCGACGAGTTGGGTTTTCGGGGCTGGATCGGCTGCGAATACCGCCCGGCGGGTGAGACTGTGGCCGGTCTCGGCTGGTTCACGCCGTATAAGGGCTGAGGCGACGTCGCAGGTTGGTCGCGCCCCCACCCGCCTCGCTGCGCTCGGCACCCTCCCCCGCTGCGCGGGAGAGGGGGAGCCG
>JBIIRI010000091.1:0-14285 GCA_044341625.1 Roseomonas sp. | reverse complement strand
AGATCAGCGTGAAGGCGAGCGACGTCTTCCTGGCCGTCGCGGCCTATCAGCAGCTGGCGGAGGCCTGCGACCACCCGCTGCATATCGGCATCACGGAAGCGGGTGGCCGCCGCGCGGGCACGGTGAAATCGGCCATCGGCCTCGGTTCCCTGCTCTGGGCCGGCATCGGCGACACGGTGCGCGTCTCCCTCAGTGCGGAGCCGGAGGAGGAGGTCTCGGTCGGCTGGGAATTGCTGAAGTCGCTGCATCTGCGCCATCGCGGCGTGAAGGTGATCTCCTGCCCCTCCTGCGCGCGGCAGGGGTTCGATGTGATCCGCACGGTGGAGAAGCTGGAGGAACGGCTGGCGCATATCGACCAGCCCATCTCCCTTTCCATCATCGGCTGCGTGGTGAACGGCCCGGGCGAGGCGCTGATGACCGATATCGGCCTGACCGGCGGCGGCGCCGGTACGCATATGGTCTATGGCGCGGGCAAGCAGAGCCACACGATCAAGACCGAGGAAATGGTCGAGCACATCGTGGAACTGGTGACCGCCAAGGCCGAGGAGATGAAGGCCGCGAAGGCGGCCGAGGCGGCGGCGTCGGCGGCGGCGTAGCGCGGCTTCTCACGAATTCTCTATGTCCCGGGGGAACGGTAGCGCCTTGTCATGTGCCTACCGCCCCATCTAGCCATGATGCGATATCGTCACGGATCATCAGGGCTATGCTGTCGACGGAATCGGCGGGGCGCGCCGGCAGCGGCATGTCGCATGCTGCGGCTTTCCTCCTGTCCGGGGTCTGCGCCGTCGCCGCACTCGTCTGGCTGACCTATCCAGGCTTCGTGGGTCTGGATGCCGCCGCTCAGTTCGAGCAGGCCTCGCAGGGGCGTTACATTTACTGGCATCCTCCTCTCATGTCGGCCGTGTGGCGGTGGCTGCTGCCGCTCGCGCCGGGGCAGATGACGATAGCGGTCCTGTCCAACACCTTCGTCTATGCCGCGCTCGCCTTGGTCCTGCACCGGCTTCTGCAATCGCCGGCCGCCTTCGTTCTGGCCGGCGCGATGCTGCTGTTCCCGCCGGTCTTCGCGCCCTTTGTGGCCTTGTCGAAGGACGCCTTCGCCTTCTCCTCGCTTATCCTCGGCTTGGTCTTCCTTGCGGAAGCCCGAGGAAAGAAAGAATGGGCGCAACGACTTGCCTTCGAGGCGGCTGCCCTGCTGCTGCTGACCCTGGGTGCGATCCTGCGGTTCGAGCTTGCGCCGGTCGCGGCTGTTCTGATCGCGTTGCATGTCGTGGCGACGCTGCTGGCGGTGGGGCGATGGTGGGCACCGGCCCGCCTTCTGGGCATGGCAGTGGTTGCCTCCATCCTCGCCGTCATCTTCACGGTCGGCGTCAAGGCGCTCGATGGGTGGATCAGCTTCGGCATCCTGGATGCGGAAAGACAGTACCCGGAAGCGACCCTGCTTCTGCACAATCTCGCGGCGATCTCGATCAGGGCGGGAGAGAACCTGATTCCTGCTTCGCGCTTCATGGGCGAGGTCGATTTCGGCACGATCCAGTCATTGTTCCATCCTGCCGCCGGCGACAGCATCATCTGGCGGCCGGATGGATCGAAGATGCTCGATATCAACTTCACGCGGCCCTCCGAGGCGGCGGAACTCCGGCGCGCCTGGACCCAGGCGATCATCGAATACCCGGTCGTCTTTCTGCGTCATCGGCTTGAATTCGGCGCCCATCTTCTTGGCTTCCAGCCCTGGCCGTGGAGCCAAGTTCTTGATCTGGAACAGCTGGCGCGGTTCCAGCGTGACGTGATCTGCGACGGCTGGGGATTTTCCGCGGCTATGGGCGGTCCGGACAACTGCGCGCCGGTTGTCACCCCGGCCCTGGCGGCGGTGCACGAGGTGAGCGTCATGGCTGAGCGGCGCGGGCTGATGCGTGGCTACGTATCGTTCCTTGTCCTGGCAGTCTGCACGCCGCTCCTCACCTTCTATCACGCGCGCCTACGGAAGGACCGTGTCGCGGCATGGCTCGTGGTGTTCCTGGGCCTTGCTTGTCTTGGGCACGCGGCAATGCTCGTTCTGGTCGCGCCCAGCGTCCAGCAGCGCTACCTCGGCCTTCTTGGGATCGGGATGACGGTCATGCTGATCGGGCTGCTGTCTGCGGCGTTGCAACTCATTCTGGCCTCCATGCGCGAACGTCGTCTCATCAAGGCGGCCTCCAGGCCCTGAAGGCGCTGAGGGTGCGGCCCGGAACTGGGCCAATCGGACCCTGCCGCGCCCGGCCGCATCTTTGCCCAGCGCTGAAAGCCCGCACGCCCCGGCCCCTTGCCCCGCGCCCGCGCCCGCGCGATAGCACCGCCCTATGGCCAGCCCCCTTCAGCCCGTCCGCGGCACCCGTGACCTCATCGGCGAGGATTTTCGGCGCCACCACCACGTCATCGACACGGCGCGGCGCGTGACCAGCCTCTACGGCTTCGAGGAATGGGCGACCCCGATCTTCGAGGATACCCGCGTCTTCGCGCGCTCCCTCGGCGATACATCCGACGTCGTGACGAAGGAGATGTATTCCTTCACCGATCGCGGCGGCGATTCCGTCACGTTGCGGCCCGAAAACACGGCCGGCGTCTGCCGTGCCCTGGTCTCGAACGGCCTCACCCAATCCGGCCTGCCGCGCAAGGTGTTCTATGCCGGCCCGATGTTCCGCTACGAGCGCCCCCAGAAGGGCCGCTACCGCCAGTTCCACCAGATCGGCGCCGAGGTGCTGGGCGCGGCCGAGCCGCTGGCCGATGCCGAGGTGATCGCCGCCGGCTGGGACATTCTGGTGGCGCTCGGCATCCATGATGGCGTGGTGCTGGAGATCAACACGCTGGGCGACGCCGAAAGCCGCGATCGCTACCGCGGCGCCCTCGTCGCGCATTTCGAGGCCCATCGCGGCGCGCTGTCCGAGGACAGCCTGGTGCGGCTCGAGAAGAATCCGATGCGGATCCTCGATTCCAAGGATGAGGGCGACAAGCGCATCGTCGCCACCGCGCCCACCATCACCCCGCATCTGTCGGATGCTGCGCGGAGCTTCTACGAGGCCGTATTGAAGAACCTGGCCACGCTCGGCGTGCCGACCCGTGAGAATCCCCGGATCGTGCGGGGGTTGGATTACTACAGCCACACCGCCTTCGAATTCGTCACCGACCGGCTGGGCGCGCAGGGCACGGTGATGGCGGGCGGGCGCTATGACGGGCTGGTGGAGGAGATGGGCGGCCCCGCGACGCCTTCCGTCGGATGGGCGGCGGGGGTGGAGCGGCTGTCCATGCTCCTTGCCGCCACGCCTGCTGCCCCGCGCCCCGTGGCCGTGATCCCTGTCAGCGAGGCGCAGGAAGCGGCGGCCCTCGCGCTGATCCGCATGCTGCGCGCTGCGGGCGTGGTCGCGGAGATCGCCTACAAGGGTAACCTCAAGCGCCGGATGGAACGCGCCAACAAGCTTTCGGCCCGCGCCGCCCTGATCCTGGGCGAGACCGAGGTTTTGGACGGCGTGGTGCAGCTGCGCGACCTCGACGCCGGGACGCAGGAGAGCGTGGCTGTGGCGGAGGCGGTCAGGCGCCTTTCGGCATGACACTCCCCCAGAAACTCGACCGCATCCTGGTCCGCGTGGAGGAACTCCGCCACGCGCTGAACACCGCCGATGGCGCGCAGGTGGGCGCCATCGCGCGCGAATTGTCGGACCTCGATCCGCTGGTCGAGAAGGTCGGCGCCTTCCGCGCCGCCGAACGCGGCTTCGCCGAAGCCGAGGCGATGCTCGGCGACCCTGAGATGAAGGAACTCGCCGAGGCCGAATACCTCGACCTCAAGGACCTGCTGCCGAAGCTGGAACGCGAGATCCGCCTGCTGCTCGCCCCGCGCGACATGGCCGATGAACGCAGCGCGATCCTCGAAATCCGCCCCGCCGCCGGGGGGGATGAAGCGGCGCTGTTCGCGGCCGAGCTGTTCGGCGCCTATCAGCGCTATGCCCAGCGCCAGGGCTGGCGCTTCGAGATCCTGGAGTATGACGAAGGCGATCTCGGCGGGGTGAAGGGCGCGACCGCGAGCATCGAGGGGCGTGGCGTCTTCGCCAAGCTGAAATTCGAAAGCGGCGTCCACCGCGTCCAGCGCGTGCCCGCCACCGAAAGCCAGGGCCGCATCCACACCTCCACCGTCACCGTCGCCGTACTGCCGGAGGCGGAGGAGGTGGATGTGCAGATCAATGAGGCCGACCTTCGGATCGACACCTACCGCGCCTCCGGCGCCGGCGGGCAGCATGTGAACAAGACCGACAGCGCCGTCCGCATCACCCACCTGCCCACCGGCACCGTGGTGGCGATGCAGGAGGAGAAGTCGCAGCACAAGAACCGCGCCAAGGCGATGAAGGTACTGCGCGCCCGTATCTTCGACGCCGAACGCGCCCGCCTGGCCGGCGCGCGGGCTGCGGACCGCAAGGGCCAGGTCGGCACCGGCGACCGGTCCGAGCGCATCCGCACCTACAACTTCCCCCAGGGCCGCGTGACCGACCACCGCATCGGCCTGACCATCCACAAGATCGACCGCGTGATGCTCGGCGAATTCGACGAGGTGATCGAAGCCCTGGTCGCCGAGGACGAGGCCGCGCGGCTCGCGGCCGACGCCGAGTAGGCCCATGCGTTGCGACCCCGGCGAGACCGTCGGCGCCTTCCTCTGCCAGGCCGGCCAGGTGCTGCGCGCCGCCGCGATCGAGAGCCCCCGCCTGGAAGCGCGCCTGCTGCTGGGCCACGCCATGGGCGCGACGCCGGAAGCGCTGCTGCGCGACCCCGGCGCGCCGGTGCCGCCAGAGGCCGCTTCGCGGTTTCGGGCGGCGCTCGCCGCGCGGCTGGATGCCGTGCCGGTGGCACATATCATTGGCACCCAGGGGTTCTGGACGCTGGAGCTGGCGGTCTCGCCGGCGACCCTGATCCCCCGCCCCGATTCCGAATCCCTGGTCGAGGCCGCGCTGGACGCCTTCCCCGATGCCGGGGCGAAGCTGCGGGTGCTGGATCTCGGCACCGGCACGGGCTGCCTGCTGCTGGCGGTGCTGGCCGAGAGGCCGCAGGCCTTCGGGGTCGGGGTGGATCTGGTGCCTGGGGCCGCGGCGCTGGCGGCTGCCAATGCCGCGCGCAATGGGCTGGCGGACCGCGCCGTCTTCCTCGCGGGGGATTGGGCGGCGTCGCTCTCCGCGCGGTTCGACCTGGTGCTGTCCAACCCGCCCTATATCGAATCGGCCGCCATCGCCGGGCTGATGCCGGAGGTCGCGCGGCATGAGCCGCGTTCGGCGCTGGATGGCGGAACGGACGGGCTGGCCGCCTATCGGCACCTCGCGGCGATCCTGCCGGGGCTCCTGGCGCCGGGGGGGGCGGCGGTGCTGGAACTCGGCGCCGGCCAGCGCCAGGCGGTGCAGGCGCTGGCGCGGGGCGCCGGATTGGTCCCCTCCGCCTGCCGGATGGACCTCGGCGGGGTCGAGCGCGCCTTGGTTCTGCGGGCCGGCGCGTGATCGGTTGGAAAAAACCCATTGGCGCGCGGCCCGCGCCGCATTAGGGTGCCCGCGCGGCCCCGGATGCATGGATGCAGGCGGGTGGTGCCGGGCCTTGTCAGCGGGTGCGTGTTCCTTCGGGGATGTCATCCGTGCGGATCCGGCGGTCGCAGCGATACAACCCGATAGTGACGCGTTTTCGGCGGGGGCAACCCGGCCGCGGCGCCTTTGCGAGACGGCGAACGCCCGACACATGAACATGAAACGGATGCGCGGCCGCGGCGGCCATCGCCATGGCGGTGGTGGTGGCGGCGGCGGCGGCGGCGGATTTCGCCAGGCCGGCGGTGGCGGCGGGCATCAGCCGCTCAACCGCAACCACGTCTTCGACAGCAATGGCCCGGATGTCCGCATTCGCGGCACCGCCCAGCAGCTGTTCGAGAAGTACCTCCAGCTCGGCCGCGATGCGACCGGCGCGGGCGACCGCGTGATGGCGGAAGGCTATTTCCAGCATGCGGAGCACTATTTCCGCATCCTGAACGCGATGAACCAGGCGCAGCAGCAGCAGGGCGGCCAGCAGCAGCCCTACCAGCAGCGCCGCTACCAGAACGGCCCGGACCAGGAGGGCGGCGACCCCGGCGACCAGCCTGAGGTCACGGTTCATCCCGCTGGCCATCCCGCCGGCCAGGCGATCGAAGCCGAACTGGAAGCCGAACAACGCGAGCGCGACCCGCGGGAATAGCCCCGCGACGGCCTGCTATGGGCAACCGGCGGGGGTGCGCCCCTTCCGGTGCCCACCGCTGACGCGCGGGCCCGCCGCCCCCCCCCAACGGCCACACGCCAGCCCTCCCCCTCCCCCTCCCCCCTCTTGTGGTGGATGGGTGCGGTCATTTACCGTTCCGTATTCATTTCTGTTCAATTTGGTATCATAAAGGCATCGCAGCGACCGGCGGGCTTGGGCCGTGGTTTCGGGAGATGACCAGATGATCGCCAAGACGAGACCTACCGAAGCCGCAGCCCGCATCCTGCTGTTCGATGACGATCCCGCCTATTGCGGGGAGATGTCCCGCTACCTCCAGGCCTATGGCTTCGCGGTCACCACCGTGCTCAACGCCGCCGATTTCGCCGACCGGCTGGCGGCGGAGACGCCGGACCTCATCCTGCTGGACCAGCTTCTGGGGGACACGACGGGCACCGATGTCCTGCGCGACCTGCGCGCGCGGACCGACACGCCCTGCATCATCGTCACCGGCGCGCCCGATCCGATGGACCGGGTGGTGAACCTCGAACTCGGCGCGGATGACGACGTGGACAAGTCGGCGCCGTCGCGGGAGTTGCTGGCCCGCATCCGCGCCGTGCTGCGCCGGTCGCGCGCCGCCGCCGCCCCGCCCCCGCCCGCCCCCCCGCCCAACCCCGCGCCGCGGGAACGATGGACGCTGCACCCCGACCGGCGTGAGCTGCGCGGGCATGACGGCGCGGTCTGCCTGCTCACGGCGGCGGAATTCATGACGCTTCGCATGCTGAATGAGCGTCGCGGCCGGTCGGTCAGCCGGCCCGAGCTGATGGGGGCGGCCTTTGGCCGGACCTGGAAGCCGGAGGACCGGGCGATCGACACGGTGGTCCGCAAGCTGCGGTTCAAGATCGACAAGCTGGGTGGCGATGGCGGCATCAAGGCGGTGCGCGGCAATGGCTATGTCTTCGTCGGCTTCCCCATGCTCTCGGCCGGGGAGGAGGGCGGGTGAGCGCGCCCGGCGCGCTCCCGGTCATGCTGCATGAGATGGCCCAGCCAACAGCCGCGGCGTCGCTGGCCGTCGATGTGGCGCTGAACGAGCTTCAGTAGGGGAGGGTGGAGGCCGCGAGGGCCAGGCTGGCTTTCGCGGCAGACCAGCTGGCGGCGCTCCGGGGCCAACTGCGCCGCCATGCGCAGGCCGGGCCGACCGCCGCAGCCGATCCCTCTGCCGTTTTGCTTCACCACGCGCTGCGGGATCTCATACCCAGCGCACGAAGTTCTGACCTGCGGCCCGCAGGGCGTTGCGCGAACAGCGCGCCTTGGCGCGACGCGGCCGAATGGCCGCCGCCGCAAGTGCGGCGAAGCCAAGGCCCGGGGATGCGGCCCGCCCGGCGTTCCGCGCCACAGAAATCACCCCTGGGTTGCTCAACAATTATCCACAACAACCTCCATGACGCACATTCTCATGCTGTGGCAAACGGTGGATGCACGGACAAATAAATAGAGCGGCCGCTGGCTACCGCGACACCCGCCCCCCCCAAGCATGGTGAAGAATTGAGATGAGTTGGTCCCCAAGCGGTCCAGGCGCCGGCAATGACACCTTCACCGGTGGGCTCGGAGCAGATAGCGCTGCCGGCCTCGGCGGCGACGACCTGCTGCTTGGCGGCGATGGCAACGACACGCTGGATGGCGGCACTGGCAACGACAGCCTGAGCGGCGAGGAAGGCAACGACAGCATCTCGGGCGGCACTGGCGCCGACACGCTGGATGGCGGCGCCGGCGCCGATACCATTGTTGACAGCGGAGATGCGGTCTCGAACCTGCTGCTGGGCGGGGGCGGGAATGACAGCCTTCAGTCCGACAACGGCGCCGATTCCCTCGACGGCAATGATGGAACTGACACTCTGTTTGGGCTGCAGGGTGATGACAGCATCCGCGGCGGCAATGACGGTGACATCCTCAGTGGCGGCGAGGGCAATGACACCCTCTTCGGCGAGGAAGGCAACGACAGCATCTGGGGCGGCAATGGCAATGACAGCCTGGACGGCGGAGCGGGCAATGATGCCGTCCATTATGACTCAGCTCTGTCTGGCGTGCTGGTGGATCTCGGGGCGGCTACGACGACGGGCGGTGGCGGCGCCGACACCTTGGCGAGTATCGAACACGTCGTGGGATCAGGTTCCGCGGACACGCTGATCGGAACGAGTGGCGCCGAGACGCTGGACGGCGGCAATGGCAACGACATGCTGTCGGGTGGTAACGGCGCGGACAGACTTTCGGGCGGCGCAGGGGCGGATACGCTCAGCGGCCTGCAGATCGACAATACGGATGATTCAGCGAACGATACCCTTGCGGGCGGCGCCGACAACGACCTCTACCTGATCGCGGCCGGCCGCGATTCGGTGGTCGAGGCGGCACACAGCGGCATCGACACGGTCCTGCTGATCCCCGGCGGCGCCGCCACCTACACCGCGCATGACAATGTCGAGAACGTCGCGCTGTTCGACCCGGCCAGCACAACTGCCTTCACGCTGGTCGGCAACATCCTCTTCAACCAGATCACGGGCGGGGCGGGGGCTGATTCACTCTTCGGCTTCGGTGGCCATGACACGCTGTTCGGCGGCGCCGGCAGCGATACGCTGTCTGGCGGCACCGGCAACGACAGCCTGGTCGGCGGTGACGGCTTCGACATCGTTTCTTATGTCGGCATCAACAATGTCGTCGTCGACCTCCAGGCCGGCACGGGCACGGTCGGCGCGGAGGTCGACACGCTCGCGTCGATCGAGGGGGTGATCGGCGGCGATACGGCGGACACGCTCATCGGCGATGTCAACGACAACAGGCTCGACGGGTTCGGCAACAACGATCTCCTCCGGGGCGGCAATGGCAACGATACGCTGATCGGCGGGAATGGCTCCGACACCATCGAGGGTGGGGCGGGGAGCAACCTGCTCTACGGCTGGGCCGCCACTTCGGTGGGCGCTGCCGGCGACCTGCTGAGCTATGCCGATGCCACGGGGGGCATCCATGCCACGCTGGCGGCCAATACGCTCGATGGCAGCGGCAACATCCTGACCGGTACGGTCATTCATGCGGGCGGCGCCGACACGATCGGCGGCTTGAACAACATCCTGGGCAGTGTCCATGCCGATACCATCCTCGGCAGCAACGGCAACGACACCATCGATGGAGGAAACGGGGCCGACACGCTGTGGGGCGGCAACGGCGCGGATTCCCTCCGGGGCGGCGCAGGGGCGGATACGCTCAGCGGCCTGCAGATCGACAATGCGGATGATTCAGCGAACGATACCCTGTCGGGCGGCAACGACAACGACCTCTACCTGATCGCGGCCGGCCGCGATTCGGTGGTCGAGGCGGCAGGCGGCGGCATCGACACGGTCCTGCTGATCCCCGGCGGCGCCGCCACCTACACCGCGCATGCCGAGGTCGAGAACCTCGCGCTGCTCGACCCGACCAGCACGACGGCCTTCACGCTGACTGGCAACGCCCTCGACAACCAGATCACGGGCGGGGCGGGGGCCGATTCACTCACCGGCGGCGGTGGCCATGACACGCTGTTCGGCGGCGCCGGCAGCGATACGCTGTTCGGCAGCTCCGGCAACGACAGCCTGGTCGGCGGTGACGGCTTCGACATCGTTTCTTATGTCGGCTTCAGCAATGCCGTCGTCGACCTCCAGGCCGGCACGGGCACGGCCAGCACCGCCGGTGCGGACAGTCTCGCGTCGATCGAGGGGGTGATCGGCGGCGATACGGCGGACACGCTCATCGGCGATGTCAACGACAACAGGCTCGACGGCGGCTTCCACAACGATCTCCTCCGGGGCGGCAATGGCGACGATACGCTGATTGGCGGCACGGGCTCCGACACCATCGAGGGTGGCGCGGGAAGCAACCTGCTCTACGGCGCGGCCGCCACTTCGGTGGGCTCTATCGCCGACCTGCTGAGCTATGCCGATGCCACGGGGGGCATCCATGCCACGCTGGCGGCCAATACGGTCGTCAGCGGCAACATCCTGACCGGCACGGTCATTCATGCGGGCGGCGCCGACACGATCGGCGGCTTGAACAACATCCTGGGCAGTGTCCATGCCGATACCATCCTCGGCAGCGACGGCAACGACACCATCGATGGAGGAAACGGGGCCGACACGCTGTGGGGCGGCAACGGTGCGGATTCCCTCCGGGGCGGCGCAGGGGCGGATACGCTCAGCGGCCTGCAGATCGGCAATGCGGATGATTCAGCGAACGATACCCTGTCGGGCGGCAACGACAACGACCTCTACCTGATCGCGGCCGGCCGCGATCAGGTGGTCGAGGCGGCAGGCGGCGGCATCGACACGGTCCTGCTGATCCCCGGCAGCGCCACCACCTACACCGCGCCGGCCGAGGTCGAGAACATCGCCCTGCTCGACCCGGCCAGCACAACGGCCTTCACGCTGGTCGGCAACGTCCTCGACAACCAGATCACGGGCGGGGCGGGAAACAATTTCCTCAACGGCAGCGAGGGCAATGACACCCTCTTCGGCGAGGGAGGAGCCGACAGCATCTGGGGCGGCAATGGCAATGACAGCCTGGACGGCGGACCGGGCAATGATGTCATCCATTATGACTTAGCTCTGTCTGGCGTGCTGGTGGATCTCGGGGCGGCTACGACGACGGGCGGTGGCGGCGCCGACACCTTGGCGAGTATCGAACACGTCTGGGGATCAGGTTCCGCGGATACGCTGATCGGAACGAGTGGCGCCGAGACGCTGGAGGGCGGCAATGGCAACGACACGCTGTCGGGCGGTAACGGCGCGGATTTCCTCCGGGGCGGCGCAGGGGCGGATACGCTCAGCGGCCTGCAGATCGACAATACGGATGATTCAGCAAACGATACCCTTTCGGGCGGCGCCGACAACGACCTCTACCTGATCGCGGCCGGCCGCGAGTCGGTGTTCGAGGCGGCAGGCGGCGGCATCGACACGGTCCTGCTGATCCCCGGCGGCGCCGCCACCTATACCGCGCCGGCCGAGGTCGAGAACCTCGCGCTGCTCGACCCGACCAGCACGACGGCCTTCACGCTGACTGGCAACGTCCTCGACAACCAGATCACGGGCGGGGCGGGGGCCGATTCACTCACCGGCGGCGGTGGCCATGACACGCTGTTCGGCGGCGCCGGCAGCGATACGCTGTTCGGCAGCGCCGGCAACGACAGCCTGGTCGGCGGTGACGGCTTCGACATCGTTTCTTATGTGAACATCAACAATGTCGTCGTCGACCTCCAGGCCGGCACCGGCACGGCCAGCACCACCGGTGCGGACAGTCTCGCGTCGATCGAGGGGGTGATCGGCGGCAATACGGCGGACACGCTCATCGGCGATGTCAACGACAACAGGCTCGACGGGTTCGGCAATAACGATCTCCTGCGGGGCGGCGCCGGCAACGATACGCTGATCGGGAACCATGGCTCCGACACTATCGAGGGTGGGGCGGGGAGCAACCTGCTCTACGGCTGGGCCGCCACCTCGGTGGGCGCTGCAGGCGACCTGCTGAGCTATGCCGATGCCACGTCGGGCATCCATGCCACGCTGGCGGCCAATACGCTCGATGGCAGCGGCAACATCCTGACCGGTACGGTCATTCATGGGAATGATACCGACACGATCGGCGGCTTGAACAACATCCTGGGCAGTGTCCATGCCGATACCATCCTCGGCAGCGACGGCAACGACACCATCGATGGAGGAAACGGCAACGATGTGCTGTTCGGCGGGAATGGCGCCGACCGCCTGAACTATACCGCGGCCACGACTGACATCACGGTGGATCTGGGCGCGGGCACGGCCTCGGGCATGGGCAACGACACGCTCCTCGACGTGTTCGAGCAGGTCCACACAGGCAGCGGCAACGATTCCATCAATGCGTCCGGGTCGACGTTCGCGTCGACCGTCACGCCGAACCTGAACGGTGGCGCCGGCAACGATACCATCATCGGCAGCGGTTCTCGCGATGTCATCATTGGCGGCGCCGGCAACGATTCCCTTGATGGGGGAGGGGTCAACCTATGGGTGACTTTTGGGCACGCCGGAAGGGTTCAAGCGGATCAACTCACTGTAGCGAACTTCACGAGCAACCAGATGATCAATCTGGCCGCCGGGACGATGTCTGGCGCCGATGCCGGCGAAGATACCATCCGGAATTTCGGCTGGATTGAGGCAGGTAATGGGGACGACACCATCATCGGCTCCGCCGCCGATGAGCGCTTCCTTGGGCGGTTCGGCAACGACAGCATCGTTGGCGGGGATGGCTACGACATCCTCCAGATCAGCACCAGCCTAACAACGTCTGGCTTTTTCGTAGACATGACGGCCGGAACCTTGAACGGAGCGGATCAGGGGAGCGATACGTTCACGGGTATCGAAGCGATCTTCGCGAGCGTGGGGGCCGATACCATCCTGGGCAGGGTCGGCACCGCAGACGCGATCATGGGCCACGAGGGCGCGGATTCGCTGGTCGCCGGTGGCGACCAGGGCGATCTGCTCTGGCTGTTTGCCAACACGCCTGGCGGCTTCACCGTCTCTCTTGCCGATCAGCGCGTGTTTGAACCTAACGGTAACACGGTGGACACCATCATCGGTTTCACCGATGTCTTCGGCAGTACCTCTGCCGACATCATCGGGGGCGACACGCGCGACAACGTCCTCGATGGTTCGGAGGGCAATGACAGCCTCGACGGCGGCGCGGGCATCGACACGGCGGATTTCCGCAGCGCGGATGGCGGCGTGCAACTCACCCTGGTGAACGGCGCCGGCCACGCCACCGTGAACGATACGGAGGTCGATCACGACACGCTGGTGGGTTTCGAGAACGTCTTCGGCGGCATGTTCGCCGACACGATCGGCGGCGACACCAACGCCAACTTCATCTCGGGTGGGGCGGGGAACGACCAACTCTCCGGCGGCGAAGGCGCGGATACGCTGGATGGCGGCAACGGCGACGACGCGCTGGTCGGCGGCCTCGGCGATGACAGCGCCGAGGGCGGCCTGGGCCACGACACCGTCACGGGCGGGGAGGGCAACGACACGCTCTCGGGCGGGGAGGGGAACGACTCCGTCGCAAGCGACCCGGGCGCCGACCTGCTGTCGGGCGGCAATGGCGACGACACCGTCTCGGGCGGTGCCGAAGCCGACACGCTGCTCGGTGAGGCGGGCAATGACAGCCTGCTTGGCGGCAATGGCGACGACAGTATCGCGGGCGGCGCTGGCGACGACATCGCCAGCTACGCCGATGCCTCGGCTGGCGTGGCGGTGGATCTCGTCGCGGGCACGGCGACGGGCGGTGCGGGCAGTGACACGCTGTCCGACGTCGAAGGCGCGGTGGGCAGTGGCTCCGCGGACACGCTGACGGGTGGCAGCGGGGCGAATACGCTGATCGCCGGCGCTGGCAACGACTTCGTCTTCGATGCTGGTGGCAATAACTCGCTGGATGGCGGTGCGGACATCGACCGCCTGACCTTCACCACGGCGGGCTTCTACGACATCGTCCGCGGTGCCGGCGGCGAGTTGACGATCACCTATCAAGGCAATGACACGGCCGCGGGGCCAGGTGCTGGCCAGTCCACCAGCACGGCGGTGAATTTCGAGGAGTTCTCCTACAAGGATGGCATCTTCGACCTGACGGCGCCGGGCTGGGACGGGACGGATACGCTCTATGTCTGCTTCGCGGCGGGCACGCGGATCCTGACGGCGACCGGCGAGGTGGCGGTGGAGGCGCTGCAGCCCGGCGACCGCGTGGTGACGCTGGGCGGTCGTGGCCTGCCGGTGAAGCCGGTGCTGTGGGTCGGGCGGCGGCATGTGGTGCTGGCGGGGCGGGCGGATGCGGCGGAGATGGCGCCGATCCGGATCAAGGCCGGCGCGCTGGGCCCGAACACCCCGAAGCGGGACCTGGTGGTCTCGCCGGATCACTGCCTCTACCTGGATGGGGCCTTGGTGCCGGCGCGCCTGCTGGTGAATGGCCGCAGCGTGGTGGCGGAGATCGGGATGGCCGAGGTCACCTGGTACCATGTGGAACTT
>JBIIRI010000170.1:0-6811 GCA_044341625.1 Roseomonas sp. | reverse complement strand
CGGCGGCGCTCGCGGCGCGCGCCTTGCGGAACCGGGAAAGCCCGGATGCGGTCACCGCGCTTCGCAGCTTCGAGGGCGCGGGCGGGCCGCTGCGGTTGCTGCCCGATGGGCAGGTGCTGCGCGGATTAGCGATCTATGCCGTGTCCATGGCGGGGGAGGCGGTGGTGGTGGAGCCAGCGCCCGACCCCGCCGGAACAGGCTTCTAGCGCCGCGCCGTGCCCATCGCGGCGCCACCTGCCGGCCGGGTGTTGGCCGCCGCCGGGCTCATGGGCGGCGCGCCCGCGCTGGCGCTGCTGCTGCTGCTCGCGGCCGGCTGGGTGAAGCCACTACCGGGGTTGCTCGCGCTGGTCGTGACCGCCGGGGCCTCGCTGATGCTGGCCCGGCTCTGGCTGGGCAATCTCGCGCGGCTGAAGGAAGCGATCCGCCGCGCGGAGATGGGCGAAGGCGAGGAGGTCGCGCCCCCCGGCCCCGCCTTGCTGCCCTCGGTCGAGGAGATCGCGGAGGGCATGCGGCGCCTGGCGCGCAGCGTGAACGAACGCGCCGAGCTGGTGCTGCGCTTGCGGCAGGCGGACGAGGCCATCGTCGAACGCCTGCCCGACCCGCTGGTGGTGCTGGATGCGCGCGGCGGGCCGCTGAGGGCGAATGACGCGGCGCGCGCGCTGTTCGGCAGCGGGGCGGGGATGGCCGGCGACCTGGCCGCGCTTCTGCGCCACCCGGCGCTGGCCGAGGCGCTGGACCAGGCGCTCGCCGGCGGCGGCACGCGACAGGTGGACATCGCCCTGCCGGTGCCGGTGCCGCGCGACCTCAAGATCCATGTCATCCCGATGGAGCCGCCGTTGGCCGATGGCGGGCGGCTTGTGCTGCTGCTGTCCGACCGCACGCGCGAACGCGCGGTGGAACGGATGCGCGCCGATTTCGTCGCCAATGCCAGCCATGAGCTGCGGACGCCGCTGGCGTCCCTGATCGGCTTCATCGAGACGCTGCGCGGCCCGGCGAAGGACGATGCGGACGCGCGGACGCGCTTCCTCGGCATCATGGCCGAACAATCCGAACGGATGCGCCGACTGATCGACGACCTGCTGGGCCTGTCGCGCATCGAGATCACGGAACACGAACCGCCCAAGGGGCGCGTCGATCTCGGCCTGCTGGCGCAGGCGGAGGCGGAGGCGATGGCGCCGATCCTGGCCGCGCGGCACGTCACCCTCGATCTCGCGCTCGAGCCGGGCGTGGTCGCCGCGCCGGCGGATGGCGAACAGCTGGGGCAGGTGGTCCGCAACCTGCTGGAGAATGCGGTGCGCTACGGGCCGGACGGCGGCACGGTACGGCTCGGCGTGGCGCGGGCGGCGACGGGCGGTGGGGACGGGGCAAGCCCGCGCTGGCCGGCGCGGCCAGGGGTGGTGCTCAGCATCGCCGATGACGGGCCGGGGATCGCGCGCCACCACATTCCCCGCCTGACGGAACGCTTCTATCGCGTGGATCGCGGCCGGTCGCGCCATGCGGGGGGCACCGGGCTCGGGCTCGCTATCGTCAAGCACATCGTCAACCGCCATCGCGGCCAGTTGGTGATCGAAAGCGAGGAAGCGGTGGGCTCCGTCTTCCGGGTCTGGCTGCCGGCAGAGGAAGGGTAGGGCAGTTCGCGGGCAGGCTGGCCCCGGAGCCACCTTCCTCTGGACAAATCGTATACGATAGGCGATCCAGGGGACCGGCCCACTCACGCGCGCGTGATCCAGGGCCGGGAAGCCTTCCGTCGTCGGCGCGTTACCGCCGCGCACCAGATGCCCCATCAGCACGAGGGAATCGCCCGTGATGCCGCCCGAGACCCTGTTCCGCTCCTTCTTCATGGCCGGCTTCGAATGCTCGACGCATCGCAACAAGCGCCGCCACCGCCTGGATATGATCGCCGCCACGCACCACGACATGCTGGCGCATGAGGATTACCGCCAGCTCGCCGAACACGGCATCCGCACCGCGCGCGACGGCGTGCGCTGGCACCTGATCGAGACGCGGCCGGGGCATTACGACTGGTCCTCTGTCCTGCCCATGATCCGGGCGGCGGAACGCGCCGGCACGCAGGTGATCTGGGACATCTGCCATTACGGCTGGCCGGACGATCTGGACGTCTTCGCCCCCGCCTTCGTGGACCGCTTCGCCCGCTACGCCGCCGCCTTCGCGCGGCTGCACCGGGAAGAGACCGGCCGCGCGCCGGTGGTCTGCCCGGTGAACGAGATCAGCTTCCTGGCCTATGCCGGCGGCGACATGGAACGCTGCAACCCGCACGCCACCGGGCGGGGCATGGACCTGAAACGCAACCTGGTGCGCGCGGCCATCGCCGGCACCCACGCCGTGCGCGCCGCCGTGCCCGGGACGCGCGTTGCGGCGATCGACCCCGTCATCCACATCGTCCCCCGCCATGAGGAGGAGGCGGAGGAGGTGCGGCTGCACACGGAAAGCCAATGGCAGGCCTGGGACATGCTGGCAGGCCGTGAGGAACCGGGGCTCGGCGGCAGCGAGGACGTGCTCGATATCGTCGGCATCAACTACTACTGGAACAACCAGTGGCTGCATCACGGGGAGCCGCTGTCGATCTTCGATGCCGCGCGCTTCCGCCCGTTCCGGGAGCTGATCGCGGAGGCGGCTGGACGCTATGCGGGGCGGGATCTGTTCGTCGCCGAGACCTCCATCGAAGGCGGGCCCCGCGCCGCCTGGCTCCGCTACGTGACGGAGGAAGCGCTGGCGGCGATCGAGGCCGGCGTGCCCCTGCACGGCATCTGCCTCTATCCCGTGATCTCCCATATCGGCTGGGACGAGGACCGCTACTGCGCCAACGGGCTGTTCGAACTGCACCCGAAGGGTGGCCGGCGCGAGGTGCACGGCCCGCTGGCCGAGGAGATCGGCCGACTGCAGGCCCTGCTGCGGGAACGGGCAGCGCATCGCTGCGTGAGCGCCGCCGAATAGGCATCGGGCGCGGGGAGAGGCAAGAATCCTGCCTGCCCCGCGCGACCGGGCCTTGACCCTGTCCCCGGGCATGTCATTTCCCCGCCCATGGACCTTCCCACCCAGCCGCCCATGGCCGCCTGCGCCGCCGCCGCGTCCCCGGTCCCGCGTCCGCGCGTTGCCGTGGTGCTGTTCAACCTCGGCGGGCCGGATGCGCCGGAAAGCGTGCGGCCCTTCCTGGTGAACCTGTTCACCGATCCCGCCATCCTGCGCGTGCCGGGCTGGATCCGGCCCTGGCTCGGCCGGATCATCGCCTGGCGGCGCACCAAGCCGGCCTCCGAGAACTACGACATCATCGGCGGCAAATCCCCGCTGCTGGAACTCACCCTGGAACAGGCGGCCGCGCTGGAAGCCGCGCTGAACGCGCCGGGCGACATCGAGGCCAAGTCCTTCGTCGCCATGCGCTACTGGCACCCAATGAGCGACGAGGCCGCCGCCGCGGTGAAGGCCTGGGGACCGGATGAGGTGCTGCTGGTGCCGCTTTATCCGCAGTTTTCCACCACGACGACCGGCAGCTCCATCATCGCCTGGGACCAAGCGGCGGCGAAGGCCGGGCTCGCTGTGCCGACCACCACGCTCTGCTGCTTCCACTCCGACCCCGGCTTCGCCGAGGCGACCGCCGCCATCGTGCGCGACGCCTGGCACAAGGCGCGGGCGGAACTCGACCCGGCGATCCCGCTGCGGATCCTGTTCAGCGCCCATGGGCTGCCGGAAAGCATCGTGAAGTCCGGCGACCCCTATCAGTGGCAGGTCGAGCAGTCGGTGGCGCAGGTGGTGGAGCGGCTCGGGATCCCGGATCTCGACCAGATCGTCTGCTACCAGTCGCGCGTGACCCCGCAGAAGTGGATCGGCCCCTCGACCGAGGATGAGCTGGAACGCGCGGGACATGAGAAGGTCGCGGTGCTGGTGGTGCCGGTCGCCTTCACCTCGGAGCATTCGGAAACGCTGGTGGAGCTCGATGTGGAATACCGGGAGGAGGCCGAGAAGTTCGGCGTGCCCGGCTATTTCCGCGCCCCCGCACAGAATTCCGATCCGGCCTTCATCGCGGCGCTGGCCGATCTTTCGCGCATGGCGCGGGGTTCGGGGCGCAGCCTCTGTTCCTTTGGCGGCGCGCGGCAATGCCCGAAGCAGCATCGTGGCTGCCCGCATGAGAAGGCCAATGTCGAACGCCGCGCCAAGGTCGCGGCGTGACGGGGTCTGTGCCGCCGGCACGCGCCCCGGCGATCCCGGCGGCCGTGCTGTTCGACTGCGACGGCGTGCTGGCGGATACCGAGGCGCTGCATGACCGCATCATCGCGGAGGAAGTGACGGCGCTGGGCTGGGACCTGGCGCCCGAGGATGCGGCCAAGCGCTTCCGCGGCCTGTCCTGGGAGGCGATCCAGCCACTGATCGAGGCACGACTTGGCCCCGGCTCGGTTCACGCGACCTTCCATCGCGACCTGATCCGCCGCGTGCTGCACGCGCTGGAGACCGACACCATCCCCATGGCCGGCGCACAGGCCGCGATCGCGGCGATCCAGGCCGCGGGGGTGCCGGTGGCGGTGGCCAGCAACTCCTCCCGGCCCGAACTGGCCACCAAGCTGCGACGGCTGGGGCTGACGGATGTGTTCCGCGGGCGCAGCTTCAGCGTGAACGATGTCGAGAACCCGAAGCCGGCGCCCGACATGTACCGCGCCGCCGCCGCCGCCTGCGGCGCCGACCCGCATCATTGCGTGGTGATCGAGGACAGCGTCGCCGGCGCCCGCGCCGGCATCGCGGCCGGCTGCCGGGTACTCGGCTTCGCGCATGCGACCCCGGCCGCCGCGCTGATCGCGGTGGGTGCTGAGCCCTTCACCAGCATGGACGAGCTGCCGGCGCTGCTCGGCCTGCCGGCCCTGACCGCCCCGGGCTGACGCCGCCCGCGTCGGGCTGATACCCTGGCGCCGTCAAAGGGGGCGATGCGGGATGCGGGCGGCGATCATGCGGGACGGCAAGGGGGGCGCATCGTGACGCTCGAATTCCTCGCGCCGCTCTATCCCTGGACCAAGTCGCTGCATGTGATCTCGGTCTTCGCCTGGATGGCGGGGCTGTTCTACCTGCCGCGGCTTTATGTCTATCACTCGCAGGTCGCGCCGGGGGATGCGCGGTCCGAGCTGTTCAAGGTGATGGAACGGCGCCTGCTGAAGGCGATCATGAACCCGGCGATGATCGCATCCTATGTCTTCGGCATCCTGGTGGTGCTGACGCCCGGCGTGATCGACTGGACCGCGGGCTGGTGGCACCTGAAGATGGCCGGCATCGCCGCGCTGACTTGGTGCCACATGGACCTGGCCAAGGCGCTGAAAGGCTTTGCGCGCGACGAGCGCCCGCGCACCGAGCGCGGCTGGCGTATCCTGAACGAGGTGCCGACGCTGGCGCTGATCGTGATCGTCGTCATGGTGATCGCGAAGCCGTTCTGACCGGCGGGACTTAAACCGGGGGACCGCCGCCGGTTCGGGGGCGGTCCTGTCAACCGATCTTCACGATTGCGCGCACTCGGTAAATTGTATACGAAATTGGGCTCCGCCGCCACGAAGGAGCCGCAATGCCCGCTTCCGCCTTGCCTGCGGCCGACCCAGGCGCCGCGCGGCATGTCCGGGCGAAGCCCCCGACCTCCCCCACGAACAGGACCGGCGCGATCCGCGATGCCTGGCGGCTGGCGCGGGGCTGGGGGCGGGCGGAGCCCTGGAGGGCCACAGGTCTGGTCGCGGCGGCGCTCGGGCTGATCCTGCTGCAACTGGCGGTGGATTGGGGCTTCGCGCTCTGGCACCGCGCCGCCTTCGACGCGCTGGAAGCGCGCGACGGCCGGGCCTTCCTGGCGCAGATGCTGGTCTTCGCAGGGCTGATCGCGGTGCTGATGCTGGCCAGTGTCGGCCGGCTCTGGGCGCGGCAGGCGATCGGGCTGCGGTGGCGACGGTGGCTGGTGCTGAAGCTGCAGGGCGCGATGCTGGCGGATGGACGCCATCACCGCCTGGCTGCGGAGGCCGCCGGCACCGACAACCCCGACCAGCGCATCGGCGAGAATGCGCGCTGGGCCACCGCCATCGCGGTCGATCTCGCGCTCGGGCTGATCTACGCCGTGGTGCTGCTGGCGTCCTTCGCGGGGATGCTCTGGCACCTGTCGACCGGCTTTGCCCTGCCGCTACCGGGCGGGCCGCTGGCCATCCCAGGCGGGTTGCTGTGGGCGGCGCTGGCCTATGCGGGGGGCTGCGCCGCGCTCACCTGGCGGCTCGGGCGGCACCTGCCGGCCATCCATGCCGACCGCAACGCCGCCGAGGCCGACCACCGCTTCGCCCTGATCCGCCTGCGGGAGAACAGCGAGGCCGTGGCGCTGATCGGCGGCGAGGCGGATGAACGCCGCGGCCTGGCTGCGGCCTATGGGCGGGTCGAGGCCGCGACGCGGCGGATGTTCGGCGCGGAGCGCAGCCTGATGTGGCTCGGCTGCTGCTACATGCCGGTCGCGGGGGTGCTGCCCCTGCTGCTCGGCGCGCCGCAATTCTTCGCCGGCGCCATCACACTCGGCGTGCTGATGCAGATGGCGCACGCCTTCACCGAGGTCACGCGCGCGCTGTGCTGGCTGACGGAGAACTGGCCGCGGCTGGCCGATTGGCGCTGCCATGTCGCGCGCGTGGTCGAGTTGGAACGCCCGCTGGACGCACCCGCCGAGGCGCCCGGCCAGTTGCGGCGGGCCGAGGATGCGCCCGCGCTGGACCTGCATGGCGTGGCACTCACCACCCCCTGCGGGCGCCCGCTGCTGCGGGCCCCCGCGCTGACCGTCCTGCCCGGCGAGCGGGTGCTG
>JBIIRI010000239.1:0-3890 GCA_044341625.1 Roseomonas sp. | reverse complement strand
CGCGGCGAAAGCGGCAGCGGCAAATCCACCCTGTTCCGGGCCCTGGCGGGAGTCTGGTCCTGGGGCGAGGGCGAGATCCGCATGCCGAGCAGGCGGGCCAGCATGTTCCTCCCCCAGCGGCCCTACTTGCCGCTCGGCCCGCTCGCCGCGGCGCTCTGCTACCCAGCGCCGCCTGACGCCTTCGGGGCGGAGGCACTGCACGCGGCGCTGCGGCGCTGCAACCTCGGCCACCTCGTGCCAAGGCTGGGGGAGGCGGCGCGCTGGGACCGCGTGCTGTCGCTCGGCGAACAGCAGCGGCTGGGCTTCGCGCGGGTGCTGCTGCACCGGCCAAGCTGGATCTTCCTGGATGAAGCGACCTCCGGCCTCGACGAGGCGAACCAGGCGGCGATGTATGCGCTGCTGGCGGCGGAGTTGCCGGGGGCGGGGCTGGTCTCCATCGGCCATCGCGCGGGCCTCGACCGGCACCACGACCGGGAGATGGTGGTGCTGGCCGGGCCGGACGGCGGGCGGATGGTGGCGGCCGGCGCCGCGATGCAGGCCCGGCCCGGGGCGCCCGTGCCCCGCCGGGACATGCCGCGAGCCCCGCCGGCGGTGGCTCGCGCCGTCGTGATGCTGCGCGGCTTGACAGCGGCGGGCGCCCCGGCAGGCCATGGTTGACGGAGCGGCGCGCGAACCCTAGGTTCATCCCGCCTTCCGGCAATCGGTAGCGACTGGCGCGCCAGACGGAACGGGACCAGGGCCTTGGCCCATGGTTGTCCGGTCCGCCACAGGGCCCGGTCCCGCCGATCCTTCCCTCCCTTATCCCCCGGATGCCGCGATCCAAGCCCAGGAACCAGGGCAGGCGGCAAGGCGGAGGGCCGAGCGAGCGGGCTGATGCCCGATCCGGCCCTAACGCATCCGGGACTTTCCCCTGCCTTTCCTCCGCGCGCGATCCATGGCGCGCAGCACGGACGCACCCGCGATGCACCTTTCGGAACTCAAGGCCAAATCCCCGGCCGACCTGCTGGCCTTCGCCGAGGACGTCGGGGTGGAGAACGCGTCCTCCCTGCGCAAGCAGGACATGATGTTCGCGATCCTCAAGACGCTCGCCGACAACGAGCAGGCGATCTACGGCGACGGTACGCTCGAGATCCTGTCGGACGGCTTCGGCTTCCTCCGCAGCCCGCAGGCGAACTTCCTGCCCGGGCCGGACGACATCTATGTCTCCCCCGCCCAGGTGCGGCGCTTCGGGCTTCGCACCGGCGACACGGTGGAAGGCCAGATCCGCGCGCCGAAGGACGGAGAACGCTATTTCGCGCTGCTGAAGGTCGATACCGTCAATTTCGAGCCGCCCGAGGCGCTGCGCCACCGCATCAACTTCGACAACCTGACCGCGCTGTACCCCACGCGCCGCCTGAAGATGGAAAACCCCGAGCTCGAGAGCGTCGCGAAGGGGCCGGCCAAGGACTACACCCACCGCATCATCGACCTGATCGCGCCGATCGGCATGGGCCAGCGCGCCCTGATCGTGGCGCCGCCGCGCACCGGCAAGACGGTGATGATGCAGAACATCGCCAAGTCGATCTCCGCCAACCACCCCGATGTCTTCCTGATCGTCCTGCTGATCGACGAGCGGCCCGAGGAAGTGACCGACATGGCCCGCACCGTGCGCGGGGAGGTCGTGGCCTCCACCTTCGACGAGCCGGCGACGCGCCACGTCCAGGTGACGGAAATGGTGCTGGAAAAGGCCAAGCGCCTGGTCGAGCACAAGCGCGACGTGGTGATCCTGCTGGATTCGATCACGCGCCTTGGCCGCGCCTACAACTCCGTCGTGCCGTCCTCGGGCAAGGTGCTGACGGGCGGCGTGGACGCCAATGCGCTGCAGCGGCCGAAGCGCTTCTTCGGCGCGGCGCGCAACATCGAGGAAGGCGGATCGCTGACCATCATCGCCACCGCGCTGATCGACACCGGCAGCCGCATGGACGAGGTGATCTTCGAGGAGTTCAAGGGCACCGGCAACAGCGAGGTCATCCTGGACCGCAAGCTGTCCGACAAGCGCGTCTTCCCCGCGATCGACATCACCAAGTCCGGCACCCGCAAGGAAGAGCTGCTGGTGGATCGTGGATCGCTCGCGAAGATGTGGGTCCTGCGCCGCATCCTGAACCCGATGGGCACGCAGGACGCGATGGAATTCCTGCTGGACAAGCTGAAGTACAGCAAGACCAATCAGGACTTCTTCGATGCCATGAATACCTGATTTTGGTGCCCTCAAACGCCGGGCGCGCGCTCCGCGCGCTTGGCTTGCGCGCCGGCCACGGGCGTTCCTGGCCGGACGGATGGTCTGGGCGCGGGCCGCTTCGCGGCCTCGGCGGGCTTCGCCCGCCGCCAGCGCGGATGATCGCCGCTGTGCGTATCCTGGGGGCCTTTTGGCCCCCTTTTTGTTGGAGAACCGATGCACAAAGGTGACACCGCCGCGGCGCGCATCCTGCGTGCGGCGCATTTCGCGGCACGGGTGCACACCACCCACAAGCGCAAGGGCGCCTCGGCCGAGCCCTATGTGAACCACGTGCTCGAAGTGGCGCGGATCCTGGCCGAGAACGGCGCGCCGGAGGAGGCGATCCTCGCCGGGCTGCTGCACGACACGGTCGAGGACAGCGACAACGACCCGGAGCCGATCACCCACGCCCGCCTAGTCGCCGAATTCGGCGAGACGGTCGCGCGCATCGTCGCAGAAGCGACCGACGACAAGTCGCTGCCGAAGGAAACGCGCAAGGCGCTGCAGGTGAAGCACGCACCGCACAAGTCGGACGCAGCAAAGATGCTGAAGCTGGCCGACAAGATCTCCAACCTGCGCGCCATCGCGGCGAGCCCACCGGCGAATTGGGAGCATGCGCGGCGCGTGGAGTATGTGGGCTGGGCGGGACGCGTCGCGGTCGGGCTCAAGGGCGCGAACCCGGCGCTCGATGCGCTGTTCGATGCCACCTACCGCGATGCCGTCGCCAGGCTGGCGACGGAGGCATGACCGGCGCGCGGCCCGGCGTGCTCGCGATCGAGCGCGCCACGCTCTCGGCGGTGCCGGCGCCGCGTGTCGTCTTCGAGGGCGGCTTCGTGGTCCGCAGCTTCGCCGGCGGCACGGGGCGCGCAAATGCGGCCTGCTCGCTCGATCCCGCGCCGGATGCGGATCTCGCGGCACGGATCGGGCGGATCGAGGATTTCTATCGGCGCGCGGGCTTCCGGCCGCGCTTCCGCTCCTCCCCGCTCGACCCGCCGGGCCTCGCGGACATGCTGGCAGCGCGCGGCTACCGGCCGCATGACGAAAGCCAGGTGATCTGCGGCACGCTGGGGGACGCGTTCCGCGACGATCCGGATTGCGTGGCGCTGGCGAGGCCGGAGCCAGACTGGACGATGGTCATGGCCAGCGGCGAGCACCAGGTCCCCGCACGACAGGCGGAAAAGGCGCGGATGCCGGAGCTGCTCGGCGTGCCGGCGGCCTGGATCCTGCTGTCCCTGCCCAGCACCGCCGGCACCACGACGCCAGCCGCCTGCGCCTTCGTCACGGCGCAGGGCGAGTTAGCGGGACTGTTCGACCTGGCGGTGCGGCGGGAGTTCCGGCGAAGGGGCCTCGGGCGACGCGTGATGGCGGCGGCGGGAGCCTGGGCAAAGCGGCGGGGGACGCGCTTCGCCTATGCCCAGGTAGCCTGCACGAACACGGCCTCCCTGGCGCTGAATGCGGGGCTCGGCCTGACCGAGCATTACCGCTACCGCTACTTCCTGCCCCCGGCCGGCTGACCGGTGCAGCTGCCGGACACCATTCGCACCGACCAGGCGACCGGGTCTAAAGCATTGTTCAAGCCAAGCGGAATCGCCTGACGACTCAGAAAATACGAAAAAACAAACATCTAGACCCGTTT
>JBIIRI010000027.1:0-28138 GCA_044341625.1 Roseomonas sp. | reverse complement strand
GGGCGGCGCGCGGCGACACGGGTCTAGCGCCTATGGCAGCAGGATCGTGCTGCCCGTGGTCCGGCGCGCTTCGAGGGCGCGATGCGCCTCCGCGGCGTCCTTCAGCGCGAAGCGCTGGTTGACGTTGATCTTCACCGCACCCTTCGCGACCACATCGAACAGCGCGTTGGCGCAGTATTCCAGGTCCTCGCGCTTGGCGGTGTAGGTCGCGAGCGTCGGGCGGGTCAGGTACAGCGAGCCCTTGGCGGCCAGCACGCCGATATCGGCGATCGCGACCGGGCCCGAGGCATTGCCGTAGGACACCATCATCCCGAAGGGCGCCAGGCAGTCGAGCGAGGTCATGAAGGTGTCACGGCCGACGCTGTCGAAGACCACGGGCAGCATGGCGCCACCGGTGATCTCCTTCACGCGGGCGGGCAGGGTTTCGATCCCGACGACCACATGATCGGCGCCATGGGCGCGGACGAGGGCGGCCTTCTCCTCGGTGCTGACGCAGCCGATGACGGTGCAGCCGAGCGCCTTGGCCCATTGGACCATGATCAGGCCGACGCCGCCGGCCGCGGCATGGACCAGGACCGTCTGGCCGGGCTGGACCTTGTAGGTGCGGGTCAGCAGAAAACAGGCGGTCATGCCCTGCAGCATCATCGCGGCCGCCTGTTCGTCCGTGACGGTGGCGGGCAGCTTCACCAGCCGGTCGGCCTTGATGCTACGCGCCTCCGCATAGGCGCCGATCGGGGCGGTGGCATAGGCCACCCGGTCGCCCGGGGCGACATGCGTCACGCCCTCGCCCACCGCCTCGACCACGCCCGAGGCCTCCATGCCGATGGTCGCCGGCAGGGCGGGGGCCTTGTAGAGGCCGGTGCGGAAATAGACGTCGATATAGTTCAGGCCGATGGCGCGGTGGCGCACCAGCGCCTCGCCGGGCTTAGGCGCGGGGAGGGGTACTTCCTCCCAGACCAACGCCTCAGGGCCGCCATAGTCGTGCACGCGGATCGCATGGTTCATGGGGAGGTGGTTCCTCGGAAGCCGGGCCCGGACAGGGCGAGGGGGAGTTCGGATTGGTCGGCGGCAGCCTGGTCGGACCGCAGCCGGCGTTCGTGGTTCAAGAGCCAGAGCTTCGTGGGCGGGCCATCGCCGCCGGAATACCCGCCAAGCGCCCCCCCTGCAGCCAGCACGCGGTGGCAGGGGATCAGGAGGGGGATGGGATTGGCGCCATTGGCCTGGCCGACCGCACGGGCGGATGTGCCGAGATCGCGGGCCAGGTCGCCATAGCTGCGCACCCTGCCGACAGGGATGGCGCGCAGCGCATCCCACACCCGGCGCTGAAAGGCCGAGCCATGCGGGGCCAGCGGAAGGTCGAATCCGGAGGCGGGGTTGTCGAAATAGTCCTGCAGCTGCGCGATGGCGCGAAGCAGCAACGGCGTCCGTGCCTGGTCGCGGCCACGGCCCCAGTCGAGCGCGACGATCATGCCGTCCTCTTCGGAAACGGTCACCTCGCCAAGCGGTGTGAGGCAGGTCAGTTGGGGCATCTCGGGGTCCAGGGCGCGCCATGCGCCACAACATGGGGCCCGCCGTCAAGCGGGGGGCCAAGCGGCCGTCCCGGAACGAGCGCTGCAGCGGTTGCGTCCATGGCTGAACGTCGGACTGCGTTTGCGTGTTGCCGTCCGGGCAGATTCACGCATCCAGGCGTTCACGCTCTCCGACGATTTGCTCTAAAGGCAGCACACCGCCCGTTCCCTTTCCACGGAGCCTCCCGTGAACGACGCACCCGCCCATGCCGGCACGCCCGATACGAAGGCCGCTGACCCGCCGCCCTATTTCCGCGCGCACATCTTTGTTTGTTGCAACCGGCGCCCGGACGGGCACCGCCGAGGATCCTGCGCCGCCCGCGGCAGCGAAGACCTGCGCGACTACATGAAGGTGCGCGCGAAGGAGCTGGGCCTGCGGGGGATCCGGGTGAACCAGGCCGGATGCCTCGACCGGTGCGAATTCGGGCCGGCGCTGGTCATCTACCCGGAAGGGATCTGGTACAGCCCGAAGACGCGCGCCGATGTGGATGAGATCCTGGAGGCGCATCTGGTGGCCGGCGGCCGCGCGCGGCGGCTGATGCTGACCGAGCAGGATGTGCCGCCCCCCAAAGGCTGACCCCGCCTGCCAGCCGGCGCCGCCGGCAGCCTTGCACAGCGGCGGCCGTGCCTGTTTCACGTGAAACACCCCCCCTTTGCCCGCCAGCCCGAACCGGCATGCGGGCATCGAATTCCATCAGACAGGCTTCCCGACCATGGGCGACGCCCAGGACACGATCTTCGCCAAGGCGTCCGGTGCCGGCCAGGCCGCCGTCGCGGTGCTGCGGCTGTCCGGCCCGCGCGCCCGCGACGTGCTCGGCGCCCTCGCGGGCCGCGTACCGGCGCCAAGGCTCGCCAGCCTTCGGCGTCTCCGTTGCCCGACCACAGGCGAAGTGCTGGACCAGGCGCTGGTTCTCTGGTTCCCCGGCCCGCACAGCTACACGGGGGAGGACGCGGCAGAGTTGCAGCTGCATGGCGGCGCGGCGGTCGTCGCGGATGTGTCGGAGGCGCTGGTCACGCTTGGCTGCCGGCCGGCCGAGCCCGGCGAGTTCACACGCCGCGCCTTCCTGCATGACAGGCTCGACCTGACCCAGGCCGAGGCGATCGCGGACCTGATCGCGGCCGAGACCTCCGCGCAGCGACGCCAGGCCCTGCGGCAGGCGGATGGCGCGCTGACGCGGCTTTATGGCGACTGGACCAGCCGGGCCACCCGCATCCTCGCCCATCAGGAAGCCGCCATCGAGTTCGAGATGGACGATGTGCCGAGCGATACCGGCAGCCGCGCCCGCACCGAGGCCGTAGCCCTCGCCGCCGAGATCGCCCGCCACCTCGATGATGGCGGGCGCGGCGAGCGGCTGCGGGACGGGCTCTCCATCGCGATCCTGGGCGCGCCGAATGCGGGCAAGTCCTCGCTGCTGAATGCGCTGGTCGGGCGGGATGCGGCGATCGTCTCCGCTCAGGCGGGAACGACGCGGGATGTGGTGGAATGCCGGCTGGACCTCGGCGGCATCCCGGCGGTGCTGGCCGATACCGCTGGATTGCGGGAGGCCCGCGACGACATCGAACGCGAAGGCATCCGGCGCGCGCGGCGGCGCGGGGAGGAAGCCGACCTCGTGCTTGCCATCTTCGCCGCCGATGCGCCGCCGGACGGCGAAACCCTCGCCCTGGCCGCATCACGGGCTGATGCCATCCTGGTGGCGTCGAAATGCGACCTGGCCGCGCCGCCGGCCATGCTGGGGGATCGCGCGGCGCTGCCGACCAGCGTCCGCACAGGCGCGGGGCTGGCCGAACTGCGCGCCGCCCTGGCCGCGGCCGCCGCGCGCCAGGCAGGGCTGGCGGACGCTCCCGCACTGACCCGCGCCCGCCACCGCGCGGCGCTAACCGAAGCCGTGGCCCGCCTGGCGGAGGCGGAGACAGCGCCGCTGCCCGAACTCGCGGCCGAGGCCTATCGGGGGGCCGTGATGGCGCTTGGGCGCCTCACCGGGCGGGTCGGGGTCGAGGATGTGCTCGACATCGTCTTCGGCGACTTCTGCATCGGCAAGTAGAAGGCCTATATCGCCCGCATGACCCCGATGACGACCTACGATGTGGTGGTGGTGGGCGGCGGACATGCCGGCTGCGAGGCTGCGGCCGCCGCCGCGCGCTGCGGCGCGCGCACCCTGCTGCTGACCCATCGGCGCGAGACGATCGGCGAGATGTCCTGCAACCCCGCCATCGGCGGCGTCGGCAAGGGCCATCTGGTGCGGGAGATCGACGCGCTGGATGGGCTGATGGCCCGCGCGGCCGATGCGGCGGCGATCCATGTCAAGCAATTGAACCGCAGCAAGGGCCCGGCGGTGCGTGGCCCCCGCGCCCAGGCCGACCGCGCCCTATATCGCGCCGCGATGCAGGATCTGCTGGCGCAGACCCCCGGCCTCGACATCCTGGCCGAGGCGGCGGAGGGGCTGGAGTTGGACACGCGCGGCCATCTCGCCGCCGTGGTTACCGCAACCGGGCGGCGTATCGGCTGCGGCGCGCTGGTTATCACCACCGGCACCTTCCTCCGCGGCGAAATCCACCTGGGCGAGCAGCGCATCCCGGCAGGCCGGCATGGCGATGCGCCGGCCGTCGGACTCGCTTTGGCGCTGGAGGCGCTGAAACTGCCGCTCAAGCGGCTGAAGACAGGCACGCCACCGCGTCTCGAAGGGCGCAGCATCGACTGGGCGGCGCTGGAGCCGCAACCCGGGGACGATCCGCCGGAGCCGCTCTCCTGGATGACGGAACGGATCACCAATCGGCAGGTGTCTTGCGCGATCACCTGGACGACACCGGCAACCCACGCCCTGATCCGGGACAATCTGCACCGCACGGCTGTCTATGGCGGGCGGATCCAGGGCGTCGGCCCGCGCTACTGCCCGTCCATCGAAGACAAAGTGGTCCGCTTCGCGGATCGGGAGCGCCACCAGATCTTCCTGGAGCCGGAGGGGCTGGAGGACGACACGGTCTATCCGAACGGCATCTCCACCAGCCTGCCGGCCGACATCCAAGCCACGCTCATCGCCTCCATCCCGGGGCTAGAGCAGGCGCGTATCCTCCGCCCCGGCTACGCGATCGAATACGACCATGTCGACCCGCGCGCGCTGCACCCGACGCTGGAGGTCCGCGGTACGCCCGGGCTGTTCCTCGCAGGACAGATCAACGGCACCACAGGCTATGAGGAAGCGGCGGCCCAGGGGCTCATGGCGGGGCTGAACGCCGCGCTGCGTGCCAGCGGCACCGCGCCGGACCGGGTGCTCGGCCGGGCGGAGGCCTATATCGGCGTGCTGGTGGACGATCTGGTCCTGCACGGTGTCTCCGAGCCCTACCGCATGCTGACGGCGCGGGCGGAGCATCGCCTGAGCCTGCGCGCGGACAATGCCGGGCTGCGCCTGACCGATCGCGGCCTGGCCTGGGGCTGCGTCGGCGCGGCCCGCGCGGCGCGGCACGCCGCCTTCGCCACGGCCGTCGCCGAAGCCCTGGCACGCGCCGGGCAGGAAGAAGCGACCCCGGCCGCGATCATCGCCGCCGGCCTGCCGATCCGCCAGGATGGGCGCCGCCGCAGCGTGCTGGAACTTCTGGCGCTGCCCGACATCACGGTCTCGTCCGCCGCCGCCGTCTTCCCCTGGCTGGCCAGGCTTGCGCCCGATGTCGCTGCCCAGGTCGAGGCCGAGGCGCTCTACGCCCCCTATCTGCGCCGCCATGACGCCGAGCGCCGCCTGATCGCACGGGAAGAACAGCTCTCCATCCCCGACGCGCTCGATTTCGGCGCGATCCCGGGCCTGTCGCGTGAAATGCAGCAGCGCCTGGCCGGCGCGCGTCCCGCGACCCTCGGCAGCGCGGGCCGGCTCCCCGGCGTGACGCCAGCAGCCATCGCGGCGCTGGCCATGCATCTCCGCCGCGCTGCTGCGGGCTGAGGTGTTTCACGTGAAACAGCACGGCAAAAGCGGGCAGGACGCACCGGATAACGCCGCGACACAGGCGGGCGAGACACAAGGCGCGCGCCTTCCCCTGCCTCCGCTGCCGCCGCCCGACGCGGCAACCGCCGCGCGGCTGGACGCCTTCACCGACCTTCTCCTGCGCTGGACCCTTCGCATCAACCTGATCGCGGAACGGGACGCCACGGCGATCCGCAACCGGCACATCGCCGATTCCCTGCAACTGGCACCCCTCCTGCCGCCAGGCGAAGGACCGGTGGGCGATCTGGGCAGCGGGGGAGGCTTTCCCGGCCTCGTGCTGGCCATGACCGCGCGCCGGCCGTTCCACCTGGTGGAGTCCGACCGCCGCAAGGCCGCCTTCCTGACGGAAGCCGCCGCCCGGCTCGGCCTCGATCACGTCCGTGTCCATACGATGCGGATCGAGGCCGTGGAGCTTCCGCCGCTCGCCGCCCTCACGGCGCGTGCCCTGGCTCCCCTCGACGACCTGCTCGGACATGCCGAGCGCCTTCTCGCGCCCGATGGCATCGCCATCTTCCCGAAGGGACGCACGGCAGAGGACGAATTGACCGCAGCCCGCCGGCACTGGACAGTGCGGGCCGAGCGGTTCGCAAGCCGCACCGATCCCGATGCCACCATCTTCCGCCTCAGTGAGATCCGCCGCGATGGCCAGGCCAACTGACCGCGCAAGCCCGCGGATTATCGCCTTCGCCAATCAGAAGGGCGGGGTCGGGAAGACCACGACCGCGATCAACCTCGCCACCGCGCTGGCGGCCGAGCACAAGGTCCTGCTGGTCGACCTCGACCCCCAGGGCAACGCCTCCACCGGTCTCGGTATCGCGCGCGGCGACCGCGGGGCTGGGACCTATGCGCTGCTGGTCGAGGACCGGCAGCTGGCCGATGTGATCCGCCCCTCCGCGATCCCCAACCTCTCCATCCTGCCCGCCGACCCCGACCTCGCCGGCGCCGAGATCGAACTCGTAGGCCTGGACGGGCGGGAAAAGCGCCTGTCGGATGCCCTGAAGGCGGGCGGTGCGACACTGGCCGGCTTCGACTTCGTCTTCTTCGATTGCCCCCCATCGCTCGGCCTCATCACGCTGAACGCGCTGGTGGCCGCGGATGGCGTGATCGTGCCGCTGCAGACGGAATTCTTCGCGCTCGAGGGCATCAGCCAGCTCACCCGCACCATCGAACGCGTCCGCCGCGCCCTGAACCCGCGCCTGACGCTGGAGGGGATCGTGCTGACCATGGTGGATCGCCGCAACAATTTGTCAGAACTGGTCGCAAGCGATGTCCGGAATTTCTTCAAGGACAAGGTCTTCGAAACCATCATCCCCCGCAATGTCAGGGTCAGCGAAGCCCCCTCGCATGGCCTGCCCGTACTCCTCTACGATTTCCGCTCCCTCGGCGCCCAGGCCCATCTCCGGCTCGCTGCCGAGTTCCTGAAGCGAGAGCGCGCCAGACGCCCCTGACGCCTGCCAACCGAGATCTGGCCGCCCCAGCCAGGCGGCCCCAAAGGTCACGACGCCCAAACCCGAGACGCTTGCCCCCAGGACCGCCAGACGATGAGCACCACCCGCAAGGCCCCGCCCTCCCGTCTCGGTCGCGGTCTCTCCGCCCTGATCCCGGACGGGCCCGCTCCCACCGCCGAACAGGCCGCGCTGCGCACCCTGCCGGTCGAGGCGCTGGAGCCAGGCCCCTTCCAGCCGCGCGGCGGGATGGACAAGGCGAGCCTCGACGACCTCGCCGCCTCCATCCGCGAACACGGCATCCTCCAGCCCATCCTGGCGCGGCCCAAGCCCGGCGCGGCGGGGGTCTATGAGATCATCGGCGGCGAGCGACGCTGGCGCGCCGCCCAGGCGGCGCAACTACATGAAGTGCCGGTCGTCATCCGCGACCTTGGCGACCGCGAAGCCATGGCCGCCGGCCTGGTCGAGAACCTGCAGCGCCAGGATCTGAACATCATGGAGGAGGCCGAGGGCTATCGCCGGCTCCTCGATGAATTCGGCCTGACGCAGGAAGGCCTCGGTCAGGCCGTGGGCAAAAGCCGCAGCCATGTCGCCAACACGCTGCGCCTGCTGGTGCTGCCGCCTGAGGTGCGGGATCTGGTGGCCAATGGCGTCCTCTCCGCCGGCCATGCCCGCACGCTGGTGACGGCGGCCGAGCCCGGCCGGCTGGCCGCGCAGATCGTCGCGCGGGGCCTGAATGTTCGCCAGGCGGAGGCGCTGGCCGCCAGCCAGTCCCGGCCGAAGGGTGCCGCGCCCGAGCGCCCAGGCCGTGATGCAGATGTCGCGGCGCTGGAGCGCGACCTGACAGAACGCCTCGGCCTGCGGATCTCAATCCGGCACCAGGGCAAGGGCGGGGAAGTGGTGATCCGCTATCGCGACCTCGACCAGCTCGACGGGCTGGTCCGCCTGCTCTCAGGGGCCTAGACCCGTTTCGCCGCGATCCTCGCGGCAAAACGGGTCTAGCTGTTTGTTTTCTCGCATTTTCCGAGTCGCCAAGCGATTCCGCTTGGCTTGAAAATGCTCTAGCGGCGCGGATCGCGGAAGGGCCCCACAGCCCAAGCGGCGCTGGCGATCAGCGCCGGGCCTGCCGCGCGATCGCCGCCAGCGCGGCGCGTGCGAGGGTTACATCCGCATCCCGGAAGGCGGTCGTCTTGGTACGTTTCTCGGCTTCGAGCAGCGCCGCGCCCACGGCCTCCAGCGCCGCCGGCGACCAGATGCGGAGCGCGCGGTCGAAGGCCGCCTTGTGGCGGAAGAACACCGGCGGCCGCAGCACGCCGCTATCCCCGCCCGCCACCGCCGCCTCATGCAGGCGCTGGACATGGCGCAGCGCAGCGCGCAGCACCTGGACCGGGTTCGCCCCTTCCGCGAAGGCCGCCGTCAGCGCCCGGTCGGCCATCGCCGCTTCCCCGGCGGTGGCCGCCATCAGCGCCTCATCCAGGTCGAGGGCAGCCCCTTCGCCACCGCAGGCCAGCGCCGCATCCTCATCCACGCGCCCGCCCGCGCCGACATAAAGCGCGAGCTTCTCCACCTCCCGCCGCGTCTGCATCCGGTCCTCGCCGAGCCGCGTCGCGAGCCAGGACAGAGCGGCCGGATCGGCCTGGACGCCCTGTTCCTTCAGCATGCGCCCCAGCGTCGCCGCCAGCTCGTCGCCGCGTTCGCGGTAGCAGGCGATCACCGCGACCTCCGGCGCCGCCTCCGCCAGCACGCGGAGCTTGGAGCGCGCGGTCAGCTCCCCGCCCTCCAGCACCAGCAGCGCCTCTCCGGGCGTGGCCAGCGCGTCCTTCAGCGGGCCGGCATGGGCGTCGGTGGCCTCGCGCAGGCGCACGACGCGGCGGCCGCCGGTCATCGCCAGCGCCGCCGCCTCACCGGCCAGCGCGCCGGGCTTCGCCGCTTCCTCCCGGTTCAGCTCCGCCAGCCGGAAGGGATCGTCCATCCGCCCGTCCAAGACGGCGCGCACCAGCCCCTCGGCCCGCTCCCGCACCAGGCCGGCATCGTCGCCATGCAGCAGGACAGCGCGATAGGGTCCGGGATCGGCCAGAACAGCCCCGGCCCGGCGCGCATCGAGCTTCGCCATGCCGCGCCCTCAGCGGCCCCGGCGCGAGAATAGGGACGAGGGCGGGCGGAGCCGGCCGGCGGGCGCCTCGCCCATCACCGGACGCCATCCCGCGGGCCGATGCCGCCGGTCGGGCCGCCGATCACGCCCTGGCCCGGCTCGGCCGGCGGCACCAGGCCGGTCAGGGGCGGGGCCGCCTGCGGCAGGGGCTGGATGGCCTGCACCGGCGCGACACGCTGCGGCGCCGTGCCGGCGCGCAAGTTGCGGAACTGCAGGGCGACACGGATCACCACCTCATCGGCCAGTTGATCGGCCAGCCGCCGCTCCATGGCCTCCCGGCTGGCATCGGCGGCGAAAAACTGGGTGCCCTGGATGTTGAAGGCATCCGTGGTGCGCTCGAAGCCGCTGGCCACCACTTCGCGCGGCGCGAGGCGCAGCAGCGTCCAATTGGCGGTCGCGATGGTGCGGACACGGGTGGCCGCGCCGTCCTGCTGGATGCCGATGCCTTCCGCCGCCAGGCTCGGCCCGACCAGCAGCTCCCACCGCGTCGCCTCCGCGGGCACGCCGCCCGGCGGCGCGCCCATGGACAGACGTTCCTGCAGGCCGCGCCGCAGCAATTGGCCGAAGCGCTCCGGGATCACCGGCACCCGCGTGGCGGCGAGGTCTGCCCCCACCGCCGCATCGCCCGCGGCCGCGCCGCCGCCATGGATCGGCCGGAAGCCGCAGCCGCCAACGCCGAGCGTCAGCAGCCCGGCCGCCCCGCGCAGCAGCGCCCGGCGCGGCATCCCCACCGCCGATCCGTCGGCCGGCCCTTTGCCAGCCATGGTCATGACAGGCCGGGCCACAGCTTCAGACCACCAGATTGACCACCCGCCCAGGGACATGGATGCGCTTCTTCACCGGCTTGCCGCCGATCGCACGCTGCACGTTCTCCTCGGCCTCCGCCAGGGCGAAGATTCGGTCCTCCGTCTCACCCACCGGAACCTCGATGGTCGCGCGCAGCTTGCCGAGCACCTGCACCGCCAGCGTCAGCGTCTCCGCCTTCAGCAGCGCCGCATCGGGCTCCGGCCAGGGCATCTGCGCGACCAGCGCCCCGGCGCCCGGGTTCAGCGCCGCGAAAACCTCCTCCGCCAGATGCGGCATCATCGGCGCCGAGAGCCGCGCCAGGATCTCAAGCGCTTCGCGCCGCGCCGCGCCCATGCCCTCGGCGGCGGCCTGGGATTCGGCGTCCGCGATGGCGTTGGCGAATTCGTGGATCCGGGCGACCGCAACGTTGAAGGCGAAGGTCTCCAGCGCCTCTGTCACGGCCGCGATGGTGCGGTGCGTGGCCTGGCGCAGCTTCCGCGCCGGCCCGGCCGCGTCCGTAAAGCCGGTGCCCGGCGCCGGCAGCGCGGGCAGGGCGTTCTGGGTCAGGCGCCAGACGCGCTGGGTGAACCGAAACGCGCCGGCGACGCCGGATTCCGTCCATTCCATGTCCCGCTCGGGCGGGTTGTCGGCCAGGATGAACCAGCGCGCGGTATCGGCGCCGTATTTGCCGATGATGGCGCCGGGATCGACCGTGTTGCGCTTCGACTTCGACATCGCCTCGACGCGCCCGATGGTCACGGGCTCATCCCCGCCCTTCACCACGGCGCCGCGCGTGCCATCCGCCGCGACGGAGAACTCCACCTCCTCCGGGTAGAGCCAGCGGCCGTCAGCGCCCTTGTAGCTTTCGTGCTGGACCATGCCCTGGGTAAACAGGCCGGCGAAGGGCTCCTCCACCGTCAGGTGGCCGCTGGCCTTCATCGCGCGGGTGAAGAAGCGGCTGTAGAGCAGGTGCAGGATCGCGTGCTCGATGCCCCCGATATACTGGTCCACCGGCAGCCAGGCATCCACCGCCGCCCGGTCCACCGGCGCGTCCGCGCCGGGCGAGCAGAAGCGGGCGAAATACCAGCTGCTGTCCACGAAGGTGTCGCAGGTGTCCGTCTCTCGCCGCGCGGGCTTGCCGCAGGACGGGCAGTTCACATGCTTCCAGCTGGGATGGTGATCCAGCGGATTGCCGGGCCGCGAGAAGTCCACATCCTCCGGCAGCACCACCGGCAATTGCGCTTCCGGCACCGGCACGGCGCCGCAATCGTCGCAATGGATCACCGGGATCGGGCAGCCCCAGTAGCGCTGGCGGCTGACGCCCCAGTCGCGGAGCCGCCAATTCACCACGCCCGTGCCCTGGCCCGCCTTCTCCAGCGCCTCGATCGCGCGGCGCTTGGCGGCCGGCACCGCGAGCCCGTCGAGGAAGCCGGAATTGAAGATCGTGCCGTCGCCGGTGAAGGCCTCATCGCCGAGCGCGAATTCGGCGGCGCTGGCGCCGGGCGGCAGTACCACGGGCAGGATCGGCAGGCTGTATTTGCGGGCGAATTCGAAGTCGCGCTCATCATGGCCCGGGCAGCCGAAGATCGCGCCGGTGCCGTATTCCATCAGCACGAAATTCGCGATCCAGACCGGGAAGCTGACGCCTTCCAGGAAGGGATGCGCCACGCGGAAGCCGGTGTCGAAGCCGCGCTTCTCCGCCTGCTCGATCGCGGCTTCGCTGGTGCCCATGCGCCTGCATTCGGCGACGAAGTCTGCCGCCTTCGGATCACGGGCGGCGGCGGCAGCGGCCAGCGGATGCTCGGCCGCGACGGCCAGGAACGACATGCCGAACAGCGTGTCGGGCCGCGTGGTGAACACCTCAACCTCTTGGTGCGCCTGCGGCGCGCCGGCCTGATTCAGACCCTCGGACTGCGTCCTCGGATCATCAGGACGGCTGGGTTCCACAAGCCGGAACCGCACCCGCGCGCCTTCGCTGCGGCCGATCCAGTTGGACTGCATCAGTTTCACCCGCTCCGGCCAGCGGTCGAGGCCGCCGAGCGCCTCCAGCAGGTCGGGGGCGAATTTCGTGATGCTCAGGAACCACTGGCTGAGCTTCTTCTTCTCCACCAGTGCGCCGGATCGCCAGCCGCGGCCGTCGATCACCTGCTCATTCGCCAGCACCGTGCCGTCCACGGGGTCCCAATTGACCCAGCTTTCCTTCCGCTCGACCAGGCCAGCCTTCCAGAAATCCAGGAACAGCTTCTGCTGCTTGCCGTAATAGCCGACATCGCAGGTGGCGAATTCGCGCGCCCATTCCAGGCTGAGCCCCATGCGCTGCAGTTCGGCGCGCATATTGGCGATGTTCTGGTAGGTCCACTTGCCCGGATGAATGCCGCGTTCGCGCGCCGCATTTTCCGCCGGCAGGCCGAAGGCGTCCCAGCCCATGGGGTGCATCACCAGATGCCCGCGCGCGCGCTTGTAGCGCGCCACCACATCGCCCAGCGTGTAGTTCCGCACATGGCCCATGTGGATCTTCCCCGACGGGTAGGGGAACATCTCCAGCACATAGTACTTCCGGGCGCCGGGCGGCGGCACATCCGGCACGGCGAAGCAGGCGCGGCGGTCCCATTCGGACTGCCAGCGCGGCTCGGCGGCCGCGAAATCGTAGCGGACCGGCGGGGTCGCGGGGTTGGAAGCGCGTTCGGGGCTGTGGTCGGTCATCGTCTGCGCTGCGTGGCTCTCGGGAAGAGCGCACGCATAGGACACTTCGCGCCCCAACGGAATTCACCGCCGGCGCGCGGGCCGCATCCTGGCATGAGACCAAGATCCGACTTCGCTGACCCAGGCGACCGGCGCAGCCGGTCGAGCGGCCGAATGGCCGCCGCCGCCAGTGCGGCGTAGCCAAGGCCGCGGATGCGGCCGCCCGGCGATTGAGGGCGCCAAAAAGTCCGCCAACGCGCCGCTGAAAGCGGCCGTTGGCGTTACCGCACCGCCGAGGTGGACTGCGCGCGCAGCTCCCGCGCCCGGTTCAGCACTTGGTCTTCCAGCTCCGTCCCCGTGGTGGCGGAGACCGAGGCATCCACCCAATTCCCCTGGCGCAGCTCCTGGCGGAACACCACCACCCGCACCCCGTCGGAGCGCAGCGTGCGGCCGAGGATATAGGCCGTCGCCCGGAAGCGTTCATTGCCCGCGCCCGGCGGCTGGTACCAATCGGTGATGACCACGCCGCCGAAGGGATCGGCGGAGGTCAGCGGCATGAAGGACAGCGTGTCGAGCGTCGCGCGCCACAGGAAGGCATTCACCCCGATCCCGGCGCCCGACACATCCCCCGCCGCCGTGCCGCGGGTCGATCGGTCATTGCCGAAGATGACGATGCCATCGCCGCCCCCGACGCGGCCCCGCACGGAATCGCGGCGGCTGCCGGTGTTGTATTCGGAAGCCTCGGGCATCCGCATGTTTTCGCTGAGATTCGAACAGCCGCCGAGCACGCCGACCAGCACGAGCCCGAGGGCTGCGCCGCGAAGCGGGTGGGCAATGGGTCGCCGGAACATCCTATCTCCGTCCTGCAGGGCCGTGCCGCCACGGCCGGCAGCGCCGATGCGTGGCGCATGTCGAACCCCGCCGCCCCTCCGGCCGGCTGCGGGCCCTTGGGGGCGCCGGGCACGATCGGAACGTGCGGGGTCGGCACCCTTCCGGGTCCCCGCGACGCCAAGGGGCGGTCTTCATCCCATGTCTTAGCGTTGCTTCCGCCCGGGCGGAAGCGGGCCCGCGAATCTGGTGGGGCGGGACGGGGGCCTGAAACAACGAAGGGGTGGCAGGTTGCCCTGCCACCCCCCGATGCATTCGGATCCGGTGAAGGATCAGAAGGCGATGCGCGTGCCCAGCAGGAACACCGTCGCGTCGCGGTTGGTGACGCGCGGCGACGAGGACGTCCCGAGGTTCACGTTGGTGTCCTCGAGCTGCGCGTAGGTCGCGTAGACATCGAGGCCCGGCGCGATGGCGTAGAGGCCGGAGATGCCCCACACCGTCTGCTCACGCTTCTGCGCGGCCGACGCGTTCGTGTCCTGCTCCGCCGCGCCGTAGAAGGCGCCGACCGAGATCGCACCGGTCGTGTAGGTCACGCCGAGAGCGAAGTGCGAGCTGTCAGCCTGGTCGGCCTTGCTCGGGGCGGCGGACACCGTGCCCTGATACTGACCCCAGGTGTACTCACCACCGACCGTGAAGCCGAAGGCGGCCAGCTGCATGCCGACCGTGTAGGCCTGCATGTCCTGACCGGTGACCGCCGTGGTCGCCACGCCGCCCGCGTTGGAGCGCGCGCCATCGGCCTGCATGTAGCCGAAGCCGGCCGCGATGCCGACGCCGCCGAACGTGCCGCGGTAGCGCAGGGCCGCCGAGATCTCGTTCGTCAGGCCGACCGCATCACGATGACCGTTGGTCGACGTGATCGTGCCGGAGAGCGAGTCGAGCGCGCGGCCGGCGATGAGGCGGTCGCCCTCGTTGCGGTTCGGCGTGTAGCTGAGGCCGAAGTCGAAGCCCGCGAACTGCGGCGAGAGGTAGATGATCTTCGTCGCGTCGTTGGCATCGTTGATGCTGGCGACGAGCGACGGGCCACCGGCGGTGAAGGCCTGGGCGCTGGCGAGGCCGTCATCCCAGTCGCCGTCCGTGCCGGAGGTGGCGAGGGCGGGGTGGCGGACCTGCAGCAGGTTCGCGGCGCTGTCTTCTTCACCGAAGCGCAGCTGGCCGAGGGTCGGGGTGCCGACGAAGACGTAAGCCTCGTCGATGTCCATCACGGAACCGCCCGTGCCGTCGTTCTGGATCTCGATCACCGCGCCATAGGCGAGGCCGTTCGCGGCCTTGCCGGTCACGTTCAGGACGATCTCGACCTCGTTCTTGAAGTCGATGGCGTCGCGTTCGACGTTACCAGCGGCGCCGACGCCGTTGCCGGTCCCCTTGCCGTCCAGCGTGTCATCCTGCCAGTTCATCTGGGTCAGCATGAAGCCGCCAATGGTCACGCGCGGCGCTTCCTGCGCCTGAGCGGCGCCGAGCCCGATGAGCGCAGCGCCAACGACACCCGTGGTGCCGAGCAGAATCTTGCGCATTCTAAACCTCCTCCTGAACCGGGAAGCCCCCGGCATGCGACGATCCGCCTGCCCCCCTCGACAGGTGCCGCTCCAGGGGATTTCGCCCCATGAACGGTCGGACCTGTGAGAGTAATGGCTCGCCTCTGGGGTGACGTCCACCAGCCTTCACGCAACCGGGAGACTTCACTGAGACACTGTGGCCGATGTGCCACATCCACCTGTGGCCCGATCCGGGGCCGCACGCATCGCAGCCGCAACCCTTGCAGCCGCCCTCAGCGCGCGCGCCCACGCGCCACAACAAGGGCCCCAATCGCCGCCAGCCCCGCCGGCCGCCGCCCGAGCCGCCCCGCCGTCGCCGGCCCGATCCCGCCCAGCGCCACCGCCGGCCGCCCGCACATCGCCGCCAGCCGCGCCCAGCGCAGCGGGCCAAGCGCCGGGGCGCCGGGATGGCTCTCGGTTCGAAAGGCCGGGGAGACGAAGCCGAGATCGGCGCGCAGCCGCCGCCCGCGCGCCACCCCGGCCCGCCCATGCACCGCGACCGACAACAGCGCGAAGCCCGCCCCCGCCCGTCGCGCCCGCAGGAAGGGCAGCAGCCCCCGCGCCGCCGCGCGGTCCGGCACATGCAGCCCGGCACGGTGCCGCAGCGCCGCCCGCCCATCGCCCCCCACCAGCAGCACCAGCCCCCGCCGGCGGCACAACCGCGCCAGCCCCGCCAGCACGCCGGGGGCCGCCCCCCGCGCCAGCACCCCCGCCCCACGCGGCAGCAGCGCCGCCGCCGCGCGCGGATCGGGCAGCCTGACAGGGTCCGAAACCAGCCACAGGCGCGGCAGCGCTGCGCCACCGCGCCCGATGCATGGCTTGAGCCGGCGCGACCACGCCTCTAGAGCAACGCCCATGGCAGGCCCCACATGACCGATCCCTCGCCCGATCCGCTCTACGCCGCAGGCGCCATCGCAGGCCGCCTGGCCGCCGTAAAGGCCCGCATCGCGGAAGCCTGCGCGCGGGCCGGGCGCGATCCGGGCTCCGTCACGCTTGTCGCCGTCTCCAAGACCCATCCGCCAGAGGCCGTGCTGGCCGCGCTGGCCGCCGGGCAGACAGCGTTCGGGGAGAACCGGGTGCAGGAAGCACAGGCGAAATTCCCCCCCCTCCGCCCCGCCCACCCGGCGCTCCGCCTGCACCTGATCGGCGGGTTGCAGACCAACAAGGCGCGGGACGCGGTGCGGGTGGCCGATGTCATCGAAAGCCTGGACCGCCCGAAGCTCGCCGCCGCCATCGCCGACGCCATCGGCAAGGAAGGCCGCACGCCGGACCTGCTGGTGCAGGTGAATACCGGCGACGAGCCGCAAAAGGCCGGCGTGCCGCGGGCGGAGGCGGAGGCCTTCCTCCGCGCCTGCCGCGATGAGTACGGGCTGGCTGTCTCCGGCCTCATGTGCATCCCGCCGGCGGAGGACGATCCCCGGCCGCATTTCGCCTGGCTGGCCGGGCTCGCGGCGCGGCATGGGCTGCCCATCCTGTCGATGGGCATGAGCGGCGATTACGAGGCCGCCATCGCCGAAGGTGCGACGCATGTCCGCGTCGGCACCGCGATCTTTGGATCCCGGCCGATGACCGAAGGGCCGAAGGGCCCGGAGGTCTGAATCGGTCGGCCCAACATCACGTCCTATCCGCCCTCGGCTTGACGCAACCCGCCGCCCACCCGACACAACGCGCCACCTTATCCAGAGCGATCCAAGCCCCGATGGCCCCGACCACGCACCGCGTCTTCTCCGGCATCCAGCCCTCGGGCGTGCCGACGCTTGGCAATTACCTCGGCGCCATCCGCAACTGGGTGCCGATGCAGGACACGCATGAAAGCATCTTCTGCGTGGTGGACCTGCACGCCATCACCGTCTGGCAGGACCCCAAGGAACTGGCCCGCCAGACGCGGGAAATGGCGGCGGCGCTGATCGCCTGCGGGCTGGATCCCAAGCGCTGCACGCTGTTCATCCAGTCCCATGTGCATGCGCATGCCAGGCTCGCCTGGATCTTCAACTGCGTGGCGCGGCTCGGCTGGCTGAACCGAATGACGCAGTTCAAGGACAAGGCCGGCAAGGACCGGGAAGCGGCGTCGTCCGGGCTTTATGTCTATCCGAACCTGATGGCGGCCGACATCCTGACCTACCACGCCACCAAGGTCCCCGTCGGCGACGACCAGAAGCAGCATCTGGAGCTGGCGAACGACATCGCCCAGAAGTTCAACCACGATTACGGCGTGAGCTTCTTCCCCACGATCGAGCCGCTGATCCAGGGCATCGCCGCGCGGGTGATGAGCCTGCGCGACGGCACCAAGAAGATGTCGAAATCCGACCCGTCGGACCAGTCGCGCATCAACCTGACCGACGACCACGACGCGATCGCGCTGAAGATCCGCCGTGCCAAGACCGACCCCGAACCGCTGCCGGAGACGGAAGCCGGCTTCGAAGGCCGGCCAGAGGCGAAGAACCTGGTCGGCATCCTGGCCGCCATCACCGGCGACACCCATGCCGGCGTGCTGCGCCACCACGGCGGCAAGGGCTTCGGCGCCTTCAAGGAAGTGCTGGCGGAAGCGCTGGTCGCGCATCTCGACCCGATCCGGGCGGAGATGAACCGGCTGCTGCAGGACCCCGGCGCGCTGGATGCGGCGCTGCGCCTGGGCGCGGACCGCGCGGACGCCATCGCGACCCCGATCTGCGACGAGGCCGAACGTCTGGTCGGCTTCCTGCCCCGCCGCTGAGCCGAGGCAGGCTCACCCGCTACCGCATCAAAAGCCACACCCAGACCGGCAGCGTCAGCACCGACAGCAGGTGTTCGCTGGTGGTGATGGCGGCCATCAGCCGGGCATCGCCGCCCATCGCGCGGGCCATGACATAGCTCGTCGCGGCCGTCGGCAAGGCCATGAAGGTCACCGCGATCGCCGTCGGCAGCGCCCCGAGCCCCACCGCCGCGCAGAGCGCCCAGGTCAGCCCCGGCATGACCAGCAGCTTCAGCGCCGCCGTCGCCGCCTGGATGCCCGGCCGGTCGCCCAGGCCCTGCACGGTCAGCGCCGCGCCGACGCAGAGCAGCCCGAGCGCGACCGAGGCCTGGCCCAGGCTGCGAACCGCCGGCTGCAACCCCGGCGGCAGGCCGCCCAGCGCCCCCAGAGCGAAGCCGGCGACGACCCCGATGATCAGCGGGTTCAGCGCCACCTGCCGCAGCAGCGAAAGCGGCCGCACCCGCCCGCCATCCCGCCCCAGCGCGAAGGCAATCGTCGCCACCGTCTGCACGAAGGGCACGATCAGCCCGGTCGCGACCGCCGCCAGCGCGATCCCCGGCGCCCCCCAGATCGCGCCCGCGATGGCGAAGCCCATCAGGTTGTTGAAGCGGATGCCGCCCTGCAGCACCGAGGTCATCGCCGCATGGTCGCAGCCCAAGCCCCGCGCCAGCACCACCGCCACGACCGTCCCCGCCCCGAGCGCCCCCCAGATCGCGCCCGCCAAGCCCGCCAGCGGCACATCCCCGAACCGCACGGTCGACAGCGCGCCGGCCACCAGGCAGGGCAGCAGCACCCAGAAGATCAGCCGCTCGATCCCCGCCCAGACCACATCGTCGCGCAGCAGCCGCCGCTTCAGCACCGCGCCGAGCGCCAGCAGCCCGAAGATCGGAACGAAAGCGTCGGCCCAGGGTGCGAGGGTCATGGAAGGGTAGCCATCGCGAAGGGAAGGGGGGCGCTGGCGCCTGACCTGCTCAGCCGGTCTGGACCGTCTCGGTGGTCGCAGCGCCGGGCGGGCTGGGGCGTGCGGCGCCACGGGCGATGTCGCGCAGACACGCCGCCTCGGTCCGGCGGACCGTGCCGACCGACCGCGCGGCGGCGAAGGCCACCCGCAAGGTCGGCAGTTCCGACGTGCCCTCGTGGTAGAGGACGACGTCCAGGTGGCATTGGCTGGACTGGTAATGCCAGATCTCGGCCGGGCCTTCCGCCCGCCGCAGACGCGGTGGCCCGAGCCAGGCGATCACCGTCTCCGGCGTCTGCCCGACCAGCTGGCCGGCGAGGTTGGGTGTCGGCCCGGCCGGCGCGGGGCGCGCGGCCTGCGGCGCCGTCCGGCCGACAGCGGGCGCGGCCGGGGTCAGGCCGCCGACCCCCGCCAAGCTTGCCTGATGGGTAGAAAGCGCCTGCTGGAGCGCGACGGCCGGATCGACCGGCTCCGGCTGGGCGCAGGCGACCGGCAGCAGCAGGATCAGGGGTAGGGCCACCCGCCCCAGGCCGCCGAACCGGCCTGCGAAAGCGGGGCGCTGGCCGGGGATCGGGCTTGGCTGTGCCATCGGTGGCGCGGCTCCCGGCTGGCGCGGCGACCCGCCCGCGCCCAAGGGGCGCGGGCGGGTCGCGACGGGGAATCAGTCCTCGGTGGGCGTCGGGCGCGGCGCCGGGCCGGGGGCCACGGGGGCGTCGCCGAGCATCTCCATGCGGCCGGACAGCTGCCCGCCTTCCTCGACCATCAGGCGGCGGCAGCGCGCCACGCCGATAACCCGGCCGGTGCCGCGGATGACGAGCTGGCCGCGCGCGGTCAGCGTGCCGTCGAAGGTGCCGGCGATCTCGGCATCCTCGACCTGGACCTCGCCGCGGAACACGCCGGCGTCGCTGATGGACAGCTCGGTCGCCTGGATCATCTGGCTTTCGACCGTGCCTTCGACCACCAGGCGCTCGGCCTCGGTCACCGTGCCCTGCAGGCTGATGCCGCGCCCGACCACCAGCGTGCGGCGGTCGCCCACAGCGGCGCGCGGCGCGGGGCCTGCGGCCGGCATGCCGGGGACGCCCCCCATCGGGCGCGGCGGGATGGCGGTGCCGGACGGCGGGGTCGGGCCGGCGGAGAGGGTCGGCGTGGGGCCGGTCGGCTTGGGCGCGAGGCTCATGGTCTGGGTGTCCCTGGTGAAGGTCGGGGGCGGGGGCGCGCCGAGGTCCGGGTCGCGGGCGGTGGGCACGGTCGCGGGCTGCGGCTCAGGGTCGGATGGCTTCGGCGAACGGCGGCCGAACACGTTCATGGCGCGAGGCTCCCCCCTCAATCTGCGGCACGTGGCAGGCGGCTCTGCCCCCCGCGGTGCGGCCACCGGGCTAACACGCTGCGGCCGGGCCCGACAACGGCCTGATCGCGCATTCGAGAGAGTTGTCCACAGCCTCGCGCAGGTGCTTGCGGGGGCGCTTCGTTTCAGCGTCCCGCCGCCGCCAATGGGGATCGCGACGCCATAAGCTGGGCCATCGCGGCGGTGCCAACCGAGGGCAACGGCGCGCGCAGCATGGCGGGGGGCTAGCCGCGCCGGGGCGCTTCCGGCAACAAGCGCCGCACCCAGCCCCTACCCCCGCGACGGAACACGACATCACATGACCGCGCCTGCCCTCGACATCCTCGGTATCGGCAACGCCATCGTGGACGTGCTCGCCCGCGCGGAGGACGCCTTCCTCGCGGCGCAGGCCATGACGAAGGGCAGCATGACCCTGATCGACGCGGCGGCGGCGGAACGGATCTATGCGGCGATGGGGCCGGGGGTGGAAAGCTCCGGCGGGTCGGCGGGCAACACCTGCGCGGTCGCGGCGGCCATGGGCGCGCGGGTCGGCTATCTCGGCAAGGTGGCGGCGGATGCGCTCGGCCAAGTCTTCGCGCATGACATCCGCGCGGCGGGCGTGCGCTTCCCCTCCGCCCCGCTGGCCCAGGGGGCGCCCACGGCGCGCTGCCTGATCCTGGTGACGCCGGACGGGCAGCGGACGATGAACACCTTCCTCGGCGCCTGCGTCGCCTTCGGGCCGGAGGATGTGGAGGAGGCGGAGGTCGCCTCCGCCGCCGTCACCTATATGGAAGGCTACCTGTTCGACCCCCCGGCGGCGCAACAGGCCTTCTACAAGGCCGCGAAGATCGCCCATGCAGCGGGGCGGCAGGTGTCGATGACGCTCTCCGACAGCTTCTGCGTCGGCCGCCACCGCGCCGCCTTCCGCGCCTTCGTGGCCGGGGAGACGGACATCCTGTTCGCCAATGAATCCGAGCTGCTCTCGCTCTACGAGACCGAGGATTTCGGCGTAGCGCTGGACGCGGTCCGCCGCGATGTCGGGCTGGCCGCCGTGACGCGGAGCGAGAAGGGCTCGGTCGTGGTGGCCGGCGACACGACGGTGGAGGTCGCCGCGGTGCCGACCAAGCTGGTGGACAGCACCGGCGCGGGCGATGCCTATGCCGCCGGCTTCCTGGCGGCGCATGCCAAGGGGCTGGCGCTGGCCGAATGCGGCCGCTGGGGCTCGGTGGCGGCGGCGGAGGTGATCAGCCATTTCGGTGCCCGCCCGCAGGCCGACCTGAAGGCGCTGGTCGAGGCGTAAAGCAGGCGCGGGGGGCGGCCGGCCTGGGCCGGACCGCACCCCCCGCCACCCCCGCGGCCAGGGCAGGCCGGCCCCGCCGCACAAGGCGCTCGCATTTTCCCGGCGCCGCGCTTATGTGTGCGCCGCATCAAGCAACATAAGCCTGCCCGCCGTTCGCCGGAGTGACGCATGTCACCGCCGGACAGGTGGGGTCGGGCCTTACCGGACCGGACCCGACCGATGGAAATTCGCAACGTCGCCATCATCGCGCATGTCGACCATGGCAAGACCACGCTGGTGGACAACCTGCTGAAGCAGGCCGGCGCCTTCCGCGCCAACCAGCAGGTGGCCGAACGCGCCATGGACCGCAACGACCTGGAGCGGGAACGGGGGATCACCATCCTCGCCAAGTCCACGGCGGTGGAATGGAAGGGCGTGAAGATCAACATCGTGGACACCCCCGGCCACGCCGATTTCGGCGGCGAGGTGGAACGCATCCTGTCCATGGTCGATGGCGCGATCGTGCTGTGTGACGCGGCGGAAGGCCCGCTGCCGCAGACCAAGTTCGTGCTGACCAAGGCGCTGGCGCGCGGCCTGCGGCCGATCGTGGTGATCAACAAGGTGGACCGCCAGGACGCCCGCGCGGATGAGGTCCACAACGAGGTGTTCGACCTGTTCGCGGCCCTCGGCGCGACGGATGAGCAGCTGGATTTCCACACGCTCTTCGCCTCTGGCCGCCAGGGCTGGGCCGACCTGACGATGGACGGGGCGCGCAAGGACCTCGCGCCCATGTTCGACCTGATCCTGAGCCATGTGCCGGCGCCGAAGGTCGAACTCGACAAGCCCTTCGCGATGAACGCGACGATCCTGGAAAGCGACAACTTCCTCGGCCGCATCCTGACCGGCCGCGTCGAGCAGGGCGTGGGCCGCGTCAACATGCCGGTGCGCGTGCTGCGCCAGGATGGGACGGTGGTGGAAACGGGGCGGCTCACGAAGCTGATGACCTTCTCCGGCCTCGACCGCGTGCCGGTCGATGAGGTGCAGGCGGGCGATATCATCGCCATCGCCGGCCTGTCGGACGCGACCATCCCCGACACCATCGCATCCCCGGAGGTGGCGGAACCGCTGCCCGCCATCCCGGTCGATCCCCCGACGCTGGCGATGACCTTCCGCATCAATGACGGCCCGCTGGGCGGCCGGGAGGGCAAGAAGGTCACGTCCCGCCAGATCCGCGACCGCCTGATGAAGGAGACAGAGGGCAACGTCGCCATCAAGGTGAAGATCAGCGAGGAGGTGGACGCCTTCGAGGTGGCCGGTCGCGGTGAATTGCAGCTGGGCGTGCTGATCGAGACGATGCGCCGCGAAGGCTTCGAGCTGACCATCGGCCGCCCGCGCGTGCTGACCCGCGACAACCCCGAGACCGGCGAGAAAGAAGAGCCGTTCGAGGAAGCGGTGATCGACGTGGATGAGAGCTACTCGGGCGTCGTCGTGGAGAAGATGTCGATCCGCAAGGGCCAGATGCAGGACATGCGCCCGTCCGGCGGCGGCAAGGTGCGGCTGACCTTCCTGATCCCGTCGCGCGGCCTGATCGGTTACCATGGCGAGTTCATGACCGACACGCGCGGCACCGGCATGATGAACCGCCTGTTCCACGGCTACGCGCCCTGGGCCGGCCCGATCGAGGGCCGCCGCAACGGCTCGCTGATCTCCAATTCCGATGGCGAGGCGATCCAGTACGCGCTGTTCTACCTGCAGGAACGCGGGACGCTGTTCGTCGATCCGGGCGTGAAGGTCTATGTCGGGATGATCCTGGGGGAACACAGCCGGGACAACGACCTGGATGTGAACCCCATCAAGGAAAAGAAGCTCACCAACATCCGTGCCGCCGGCAAGGATGAGGCGCTGCTGCTGACCCCGCCGCGCCGGATGAGCCTGGAACAGGCGATCGCCTATATCGAGGATGACGAGCTGGTGGAGGTGACGCCGAGCGCCATCCGCCTTCGCAAGCGCTACCTCGACCCGCATGAGCGCAAGAAGCACGCCCGCCGCGCCGAGAGCGAGGCGGCATAAATCGCGTTTCTGGCAGATACCTCAATTCTTCCATTGCGACGCGATCTGCCATTGATGTAGCCATGGCGAGACAGGAGTGTCTTGCCATGGGACCGCTGACAATCAGGGTGGATGGCTCGGGCCGCGTCGTCATCCCGCGCGACGTGCGGATCGCGCTTGGTATCCCCGATGGCGGCGAATTGCGCCTGACCGTGGAGGATGGGGAACTCCGCGCCATCTCTCGCGCCGCGGCGCTGCGCCGCATCTGGGCAGAGACGGAGGCACTGCCCGCCGCCGCCCCAGCGACGGAAACGCTGTTCGCCCTGCGCCGCGCCGAGGCGAAGCGTGGCTTGCAGGAAGACCAGGCCAAGGCCCCAGGGAAGGCTCCAGGGGATGGCTGAACCCGCCCTGCTGCTCGATACCTCCGCACTGCTGGCGCTGGTCTTCCGGGAGCCGGGGATGGACGTGGTTCTGGCCGCGCTGGATGGCTGCGCGATCTCCGCAGTGAACCAGGCGGAGGTGGTGGAGGTCGCGGCGCGGCGCGGCACCGATCCCGCCCGCGCGGCGGCCTGGGCCGGCGAATTATCCATCCCCATCCTGCCCTTCACGCCGCCGATGGCGGCGCGCGCGGGCGCGGTGCTGGCGGCGGGCCGTGGGCGGGGGCTGTCGCTGGGCGATGCGGCGTGCCTCGGCACGGCCGGGACGCTCGGCGTGCCGGTGCTGACGGCAGACCGCGCCTGGGCGGCGCTCGACATCGGCATCGCGATCCGGCAGCTGCGCCCATGACCGACGCCGAGCTGCTGGCGGAAGCCGAGGCCGCGCGCGCTGCGGCCTATGCCCCTTATTCCAACTTCCAGGTGGGCGCCGCGCTGCTGGCCGATGATGGCGGCGTGCAGCGCGGCTGCAATGTCGAGAACGCCTCCTACCCCGCCGGCATTTGCGCCGAGCGCACCGCCATCGCCGCCGCTGTCGCATCCGGAAGGCGGCGCTTCGTCGCCATCGCGGTCGCGGGGCCGGACGGCGTCGCCATCACGCCCTGCGGCATCTGCCGCCAGGTGCTGTCGGAATTCTCCCCCGACGGTCAGCTTCGCGTGATCGCGCGCGACGCTTCGGGCGCGATCCGCACCACCCCCATCGCGGCCCTGCTGCCCGGCGCCTTCGGGCCGGACGCGTTGGCCGCCGGACGCTGACACCCAGCGGATCGTGATGGCACGGGGGGCGCCCCGCGCCGCAGGCTGCGTGGCCGAGATATCCCGATCCCCGGAGACCGGCATGCCCCCGCTCACGCGCCTGCTTCCCCTGCTGCTGCTGGCCGCCTGCACCCAGGCGCCGCCGCGCCTGGCGCCCGATAGCTGGATCGGCCGGAGCGAAGGCGATCTCGTCTCAGGCCTCGGCGTGCCGCACCGGACGATGGAGCAGGATGGCCGTCGGCTACTGGCCTATGACGGGACCGGCGTGGCGCGATCCGCCGTGGTGCCATCGATCGGCATCGGCATTGGCGGCGGGTCCGGGCGCTATGGGGGGACGGGGGTGGGCACCGGGCTCGGCCTGTCCTTCATGCCCGGCGCCGGCGGCAATGCCTGCACCACGACCTTCGATGTCCAGGGCGGCCGCGTGACCGGCTTCACCCGCGCCGGGCCGGATTGCGACTAGGCTGGAGGTCGACGCACCGGTAGGACAGCGCGGGGGCGTTGGGGGGATTTCCGCGTGGCCGAGCTGTTCCGCGACCGCCGATTGCTGGTGCTGCTGGCGCTCGGCTTCTCGGCCGGGGTGCCGCTGCCGCTGGTGGCGGGGCAGGTGCTGCGGCAATGGTTCGTCGAATCCGGTATGTCGCTGGCCGATCTCGGCCTGACGGCGCTGATCGGGCTGGCCTATGCCAACAAATTCCTCTGGGCGCCGGCGCTGGATGCGGTGCGGCCGGCCTTCCTCGGCCGCCGGCGCGGCTGGCTGCTGCCGATCCAGATCGCGCTGATCGCGACCATCGCGGCGATGGCGCTGACCGATCCGCGCGGCGGCGCGACGGCCACCGTGGCGCTCGCCGTCATCGTCGCCTTCCTCTCGGCCAGCCAGGACATCGTGGTGGATGCCTGGCGTATCGAGATGATGGGGGACGACACCGAACGCCAGGCCTGGGGCCTGACGGCCTATGTCTGGGGCTATCGCGGCGCGCTGCTCGCGAGCGGGGCAGGCACGCTCTACATGGTCGGCTTCGCCGGCTGGCAGCTGGCCTATGTCTATGGCGCGGCGCTGCTGCTGGTCGGCGTCGCGGCGACGCTGGCGGGGCGGGAAGGTGCTACGCCCGCCGTGGTGCCGATGGGCTGGCGCGCGCGGCTGCGGGAGTCCGTGGTCACGCCCTTCCTTGACTTCACCGGGCGTCGCTATTGGCTGGCGATCCTCGCCTTCATCGCCCTGTTCAAGTTGGGCGAGGCGCTGGCCGGCGTGATGGTGACGCCCTTCTACCGGTCCGAGGGCTTCACGCGGAACGATGTCGCGTCCGTCGCGACGGTGTTCGGACTGGTGGCGACGCTGACGGGTGCGGTGGCGGGCAGTTGGCTGGTCGGGCGCATCGGCGTGGGTCGCGCGCTGATCCTGACAGGCATCGGGCAGATGCTGTCGAACCTGATGTATCTGGCGCTGGTCGGCGGCGGGCGTGACATGGGGATGCTGTTCGCGCAGGTCGGTGTCGAGAACTTCACCGATGGCCTCGCCGACGCCGCCTTCCTCACCTACCTGTCCGGCTTGGTGAACCGCAGCTTCAGCGCGACGCAATACGCGCTGCTGTCGTCCCTGGCCGCGGTGCCGCTGCGGACGCTGGGCGCGAGCGCTGGGGTGCTGGCGGCCTCGCTCGGCTGGTCGCACTTCTTCATCCTGACGACGCTCGCAGCACTACCGGCAATGGCGATCATGATCTTCCTGCTGCGGCGCCTGCCGCCGGAGGAACGCCGCGCAGACCGACCCGACCCGGCCGCCGCCAGCCTGGGCTGAGTGGCGGCGCTTCGTCGCGGCGCGGTAGGCTTGTCGCGCCGCAACGAGGTTCCGCGATGTCGCCCTGGCTGATCACGCCCCTTCTTCTGGTCGCGTCCAACGTCCTGATGACCGACAGATAGTCCGTTTCGCTCACCGCCGGGCCGGATGGAGGCGGGGCCGAACCTCTCGACGCGGTGGGCGCAACGATGGTAGCGCCGCCGCATGGGCACGAGCTTCTCCCAGATCCTGTTCCGCCGTCCGGGCTTCGAGGCGGCCATCGTAGAGGCGACGGGCGCCGGTGCCGCCTTTCCCAAGCACACGCACGACGAGTTCGTCATCTCCGCCAACGTCGCGGGGGCGGAGCGTATTTGGCTGGACGGGCGGACCCTTGAAGCGGCGACGGGCGACGTCACTGCCTACAATCCCGGCGCCCTGCAGGCGAGCCACGGCGTGACCGGCACGGGCAGCCGGTGGCGCTTCGTCAGCCTCTATGCCGAGCCCGGCTTCGTGGCGCAGGCGCTCGGGCTGCAGGCCCCACCGTCGCTGCGTGTTCCGGTGCTGCGCGATCCGATCCTCATGCGGCACTTCGCGGATCTTGGGCGGATGATCGCCGTGCCGGACAGCGTGGACGACGGCATGGCGGAGGAAACGGCCGTGGCGATCCTTGCCGCAACGGTCGGCACCGGGGAGACGGGGCGTCCGGCACCGCGCGGCGATGCCGTGGTCCGGCGGGCGGCCGCGATGCTAGTGGACCGGTTAGGCGACCTGCCGTCCCTCGCGGAGATCGCGGCCGAGGTCGGCGTGTCGCGCGAGCACCTGATCCGCCGCTTCGCGTCCGTGCATGGGATGCCGCCGATGGCGTGGGCGCTGCAGCGGCGCGTGGCGCGGGCGCGGACATTGCTGCGCGGCGGGACGCCGCCCGGCGACGTGGCAGCCATGCTGGGCTTCGCGGATCAGGCCCATCTGACACGCGCGTTCCGGAACGCGATGGGCACCACGCCCGGCCGGTATCGCGTCCGCGCCTGACCGGTCGGAAGATCAATCAGGTTCAAGACTGGCCGATCCCACCCCGGTAGCCTGTTCTCCGCCCCTTGCTAGAGAACCCTATGCTGACCCTCTTCGCCGCAGCCTTCCTATTCGGGCTTGCCTTCAACGCCGCGCCGGGGCCGGTCACGGCGGAGACGTTGCGGCGCGGCCTTCGCGGCGGGTTCGGGCCAGCCTTCGCGGTGCAGATAGGGTCGCTCGTCGGTGACCTGTCATGGGCCATCCTCGGCCTTGCGGGGGCCGGGGCCGCGCTCTCGGTGCCGATCCTCCGGGTGCCGCTCGAACTCGCGGGGGCAGGGTTCCTGCTCTGGCTCGCATGGGGTGCGTGGCAGGATGCCCGCCGACCGGCCGTGTTCGGCTCAGGCGACGGCGCTTCTGCAAGCCGGGGTGCCCTCGCCGCAGGGGCGGCGACGTCGCTGTCCAACCCGCAGAACGTCTCCTTCTGGGCCGCGCTCGTCGCACCGATGGCAGCCTTGGGCGTGACCGACATGATGACGCTGGACGCGGCTGTGTTCTTCGGCGGCTTCGCCGCGTCCTCCGTCGTGTGGTGCTTCGTGGCCGCGGGCGTCGTGGCGTGGTGCCGCTCCATCCTGACGCCCGGCCTGCATCGCGCGCTGAACATCGGATGCGCCGTAGCACTCGCGGCGTTCGGCTTCGTGGCCGCGTGGGGCGCGGCGCGCGGCTTGCTGGGCGTGTAGTCTCCGGAGCACCCCAGGACGCCAACAAAGGGCCGCCACATGTCGCCGTGGGTTGCTGCGCCGA
>JBIIRI010000090.1:0-14453 GCA_044341625.1 Roseomonas sp. | reverse complement strand
ACCTGCTGATGAGCCCGCTTGTCGCACGCTCCCGCGCCTCCACCGGGCGGGTGAACCTGTTCGCGGAAAGCGCGGGGCTGTTCACCGCCGATGCCGGGCTGATCGACCGCATCAACCAGGTGGATGAAAGCATCACCGTCGCGACCCTGCCCAATCGCAGCGTCGTGGCCGCGAAGGAGATGCTGGCGACCATCAAGATCATCCCCTTCGCCGTGCCCGGCGCCGTGCTCGGCGTGATCGAGGCGCTGTGCAAGGGCCGCCCGGCGATCACGGTGCAGCCCTTCCGTAAGCTCGCGGTCGGGCTGGTGCTGACGGAGCTGCCGGGGATCAAGGAAAGCGTCATGGAAGGCGCGGTGGAAGCCACCGCCGCGCGTGTCGAGGCGCTGATGGGCACGCTTCTGCCGGTGGAGCGGGTGCGGCATGAGGAAGGGCCCGTCGCCGATGCGCTCACCCGCCTGCGCAAGGCGGGCGCCGAGCTGCTGCTGGTCGCCGGCGCATCCGCCGTGGTGGACCGGCGCGATATCGCCCCGGCCGCGATCCTGCGCGCGGGCGGCGCCATCGAGCATTTCGGCATGCCGGTCGATCCCGGAAACCTGATCTGCCTCGGCCGGATCGGGGACATCCCGGCGCTGGTGCTGCCGGGCTGCGCGCGCAGCCCGAAGCTGAATGGCTTCGACTGGGTGTTGCAGCGCATCTTCGCCGGCCAGCGCGTGACCGCGCGCGACGTGATGGGCATGGGCGTGGGTGGCCTGCTGAAGGAGATCGAGCTGCGCCCCCTGCCCCGCGCCGAGGCGCCGCGCACGCCGACCTCCCCCATCGCGCCGCGCCGCGCGCGGCAGGTCTGCGCCATCGTGCTGGCGGCCGGGCGTTCACGCCGCATGGCGCCGCTCAACAAGCTGCTGGTGGCGGACCAGAAGGGCCTGCCGATGATCTCCCGCGTCGTGGACAACGTCCTGGCCTCACGCGCGAAGCCGGTCATCGTCGTCACCGGCCATGAGCGCGACCGGGTGGAGGAAGCACTGGCCGGGCGCGGCGTGATCTTCGCCCATGCCGATGAGTATGCGGAGGGCCTGTCGGCCTCGCTCAAGGCCGGGCTGCGCGCCGTGCCGCCGGAGGCGGAAGGGATCCTTGTCTGCCTCGGCGACATGCCGCTGGTGACCGGTGAGATGATCGACCGGCTACTGTCCCATTTCGACCCCGAGGAAGGCCGCGCCATCGTCCAGCCCACCTTCCGCGGCAAGCAGGGCAACCCGATGCTTTGGTCGCGCGAGTTCCTGGATCAGATGCTGGCGATCAGCGGCGATATCGGCGCGCGCCACCTGGCCGCGAAACACGCGGAACGGCTGGTGGAGGTTGAGATGGCCGATGACGCGGTGCTGCGCGACTTCGACACGACGGATGCACTGAAGGCGCTGCCGGAGTTCGCGGGCAAGAAGTGAGGCGGGCGGTCATCCGCGATGACCGCCCTTCCCTGACCCTACCCCATCGACGCCTGCATCCAGCGCGCCCAGGCGAGTGTCTCGCGGTCCTTGCCAATGCGGCCGACCAGTTGCACGCCCATCGGCAGCCCCTTCGGACCCACCCCGGCCGGCACCGTGACATTCGGGCCGAGCAGCATGGTCCAAAGCAGGTTGAAGGCCGGGTCGCCGGTCCAGGCGAGGCCTTCCGGCGCCTCTCCCGCCGCGCTCGGCGTCAGCAGCGCATCCATGTCGCCCATCAGCCCATAGAGCGCGGCGACCGCCGTGGTTTGCGCCTGGCGGGCCTGTTGCAGCAGCGCGGCCGGCTGGGCGCGGGCCCAATCCATCCGCTCGGCCAGCACGGGCGAAAGCTGCGGGCGGGCTTCCTCGATCTCCCAGGCGATGGCCTGGGCGCTTTCCATGTTCATCATCGCCGGGTGCAGTTCCGCCGCGCGCATCAGGATGGGCGGCAGCGCGAATTCCACCACCTCCGCCCCCGCCTTGCGGGCGGCGTCGGCGGCGCGGTGGAGCAGCGCCACCGTCTCCGGCGCGGCCTTGTCGGGCTCGGGGCCCATGGTCAGGCCGAAGCGGGGGGCGCGGTCTGGCTTGGCTTCCGGATCACCCAGGTCACGCCCGCTCATCGCGCCGATGGCCAGGGCGCAATCGGCGACGGAGCGCGCCAGCACGCCGATGGTGTCCAGGCTCTCGCTCATCACCTTCATGCCGGCGCGGTGCAGCGTGCCGAAGCTCGGCTTGAAGCCGACCACGCCGCAATAGGCCGCCGGCCGCACGATAGAGCCCGCGGTCTGCGTGCCGAAGGCCAACGGCGCCATGAAATCCGCCACCGCCGCAGCTGATCCGGAAGAAGACCCGCCCGGCGTATGCGCGAGGTTGTGCGGGTTCGCGGTGGCGCCGGGATGGCGCGTCGCGAATTCGGTGGTGACGGTCTTGCCCATCACGACCGCCCCGGCCGCCCGCGCCGCGGCCACCGAAGCGGCATCGCCCCGCGGCCGATGCCCGGCCCAAATGGGCGAGCCATAGCCAGCGGGCATGTCGGCCGTGTCGATCACATCCTTCACCGCGATGGGGATGCCGTGCAGCGGGCCGGGACGCGCGTCGGCCGCGCTCCTTCTGGCCAGGGCGGGGTCCAGATGGACGAAGGCGCGTACCGCGCCGTCCCGCGCCGCGGCGCGGGCCAGGCAGGCCTCCATCAATTCGGCGGGCGAAAGGCGGCCAGCGGCGATCGCGCGGGCGGCCTCGGTGGCGGTCAGGCGGTTCGGTTCCATGGCGAGGATCATGCGACAGCCTCGCTGGCTTGCGAAGCGGCCGAAGCGGCGCTTGGCCCTGGCGTGGCGTGGCGCGCGGTGCCACATCCGCCCCGATGCCCGCGCCCCGTATCCTCGTGGCCGAGGATGCCGACGGCAGCCTCGCCTACGCCATCCCCTTCCCGCCCGAAGCCACCCCGGCCGTGCGCCCGGCGGCGCTGCTGGATGCCTGGCAGGCCGCGCGGGACGCGGCGGCGGCCGGGCGCTGGGGACCGCCGCGCACCCTGGTCTTCGCGCGGGGCGATTCGGAGCCGACGGTGCTGGCCATCGCCGACCGCGATGCGCGCTGCTGGGCCGATGCGGTGGACCGCGACGCCGATCTCGGCACGCTGGCGGGGCTCGCGCTGTGTCTGCGGCTGCTGGCGCTGGTGGAGCTGCTGCCCCGCGCCCCCTGGCTGTCCTCCCTGTTCCAGGTCACAGGCCAGGGGATCGATCTGCACCCGGCCTTGCTCCGCGCGGTGGCGACCATTCCCCTCGATCCGGCGGCGAGGTTCGACGAGGAGGCCCTACGGGGGCTATTGTCCCGCGCACTGCCGGCGCGGGCCTCCGCCTGAGCCGTCACACAAGCCGCATCCCTGCCCGGAAGGCCGCCGCGATGGTCCGCCCTGCTCTCCTGCTCCTTTCCCTGCTGATCGCCGGCTGCGCCGGCCCGGCGGGGAACGCGCCTAGCGCGCCGGACAATGCCCGGCTCGCGGCCTGCCAGGCGGAGGCGGAACGGATGGTCCAGCGCCGCGAACGCGCCCAGGTGATGCGCGCGGACGAGGCCGAAAGCAGCCGGGGCTTCGTCACCGTGGCCCCCACCGGCCGGGCCGCGACGGATCGCGGCTTCGCCCAGATGGACCGCGACCGGATCATCGCGGATTGCATGCGCGCCGACCCGCGCGCGGGCGGGGGCTGAGCGGAACGCGGGGCCGTGGCCGCGGGCAGCGCGCTGCGCCGGGCACTTTCGCATCGCGACAGCCGGATCTTCTTCTCCGGCTCCATTATCGCCTGGACCGGGCTTTGGATGCAGCGCATCGCCGTGTCCTGGCTGGCCTGGGAACTGACGGGCAGCGCCTTCTGGGTGGGCATGGTCGCCTTCTGCGACCTGGCGCCGGCGGTTCTGATCAGCCCGGTGGCCGGCGCGGTGGCGGACCGGATGGACCGGGTCCGCGTGGCCACCATCAGCCAATTCGCCATCGCGGCGCAGGCGGCGGTGGTGGCGGGCATCACGGCCACCGGGGGCATGACGATCGGCCTTCTCCTGGTGCTGGAAGTGGTGGGCGGCATCGCCGCGTCCTTCGCACAGCCGGTGCGGCAGACGCTGATGCCGGGGATCGTGCCGCGCGCGGACCTGCCGGCGGCGGTGGCGGCCAATTCGCTCTGCTTCGCGGTGGCGCGCTTCATCGGGCCGGCGCTGGCAGGCCCCGTGATCGCGATCTGGGGCGTGGTGCCGGCGATCGCGGCCAATGCGGTGGCCTATTCCTTCGGCGCGGCCTCGATCCTCATGCTGCATATCGCCACCGCCGACCGGCGCGGCCATCCGGCCGGGGCCAGCCTGTGGGGGGAAGTGGCGGATGGGCTGCGCTATGCGCGGCGCCATGCGGGGCTCGGGCCGCTGCTGCTCTATGCCGCCTTCGCCGCCCTGCTGATGCGCGGCGTGCAGGAGATTCTGCCCCCCTTCGTGGAACGCAGCTTCGGCCGGGGCGCCGATGCGCTGGCGATGTTGACCGCCTGCTTCGGCATCGGATCGCTGGTCGCGGGGCTTTGGGTGGCGAATCGCGGGCGGATGGAGGGCTCAACGCGGCTCGCGGTTTGGTCAGGCTTGGCCATGGCGGTGGCGACCGCTTCCTTCGCGGCGACCGACAATTTCGCCATCGGCCTGTTCTGCGGCGCGCTGATCGGGGCGGCGGGATCGATCCACGGCATCAGCGTGCAGACGCTGCTGCAAAGCGCGACGGAGTCCGAATTCCGAGGCCGGATGCTGAGCCTGTGGGGGATGATCACCCGCGCCTGCCCGGCGCTGGGCGCGCTGGCGCTCGGCGCGGCGGGGGAGGCCTTCGGGCTTCGGATCCCAACGCTGGTCGCGGTCGCGGTGTTCCTCGGCGTGCTGGCCTGGGGGGTGGCGCGGCTCGGGCGGATGGAGCAGGTGCTCGAAGCGACGCCGGCGGGACGCCGGTCAGGGAAGGATGACGGGTGATGCTGGATGCAGCGATCGTGGGCATGGGCCGCTGGGGCCGCGTGCTGGTGGACAGCGTACAGGGCCGGAACGACAGCCCGATCCGCTTCGTCACCGGCTGCACCGGCACGCCCGAGAAGGCGCGCGACTACGCCGCCGCCAAGGGCATCAGGCTGGTGGATGGCTATGAACAGGTGCTGGCCGATCCGGCGGTGAAGGCCGTCGTGCTCGCCACCCCCCATGGCCAGCACGCCGCGCAGGTGATCGCAGCCGCGCGGGCGGGCAAGCATGTCTTCGTCGAGAAGCCCTTTACGCTCTCCAAGACCGATGCCGAGGCCGCGGTCGCCGCCTGCCGCGAGGAGGGCGTGGTGATGGCGCTCGGCCACAACCGGCGCTTCCTGCCGGCGGTGGCGCAGATGAAGGCGATGCTGGCCGAAGGCGCGCTGGGGACGCTGCTGCATGTCGAAGGGCAGTTCAGCGGGCCCGGCGCGCTCGCCTACAAGCCCGGCATGTGGCGCGCCGACCGGCAGGAAAGCCCGCTGGGCGGCATGGGCGGCATGGGCATCCACATGGTGGACATGATCATCAACCTGGCCGGCCGCTTCCGGGAGGTGACGGTCCGCAGCCATGCCCGCGTCTCCACCACCATCGACGACACCACCGCGATGCTGGGGATGCTGGAGAGCGGCGTGACGGTCGGCTTCGCGACTCTGGCCCTCGCCCCGCGACTGTGGCGGGTGGCGCTGTTCGGCAGCCAGGGCAGCCTGGAACTCTCGGGCCATGAGCGCCTGACCTTCACCCCGGTGGAGGGCGAGGGCTGGGTGAAGGAGTATCCGAAGACCGATATCGAGGCCGCCGAACTGGCCGCCTTCGCCGCCGCCGCGGCCGGCGGCGCGCCCTATCCGCTGCCGGTCGAGGAAGCGATCCATGGCGTCGCGGTGTTCGAGGCGATGATCGGCGCCGCCGCCTCCGGCAGCAGCTACGCGGTGGCATGAGCGGGGCGCGATGCGGTAGGATGGTGGCCATGAACGCCATCCGCCGTCGCCTGCTGGCCGCCGCACCGCTCGCCCTCGCGCCCTTCGGGGCGCGGGCCTTCCGGCTGGAGGCGGCCTCGCCCACCCTGGCCGCCGATTACACGGCGGCAGCCTGCGAGGCGCCGGAGACGCATGAGGCGATCCGCGTCGCGCTCGACCAGCTGATGGAAGGCCGCCCCGTCCCGCAGGAAGCGCCGCCCCGCCTCTCAGCGCTGGCGCGCTGCCCGTTCTGCGGCTGCGGCGTGGCCGGCGCGGCGGACCATGGTGAAGGCGCGGCGCCCAGGCCGGGCTGAAGGCCGTTTGCCAGGGCGGCTTGCCGGCCTCTCGCCCCAAGCCTAGAAGCGCGCGCGCCATTCACCAGGAAAGGCCTGCGCCATGTCCAAGATCACCCGTCAGGGCAGCAACCAGATCCTCTCGACCTCGGTCGAGTACCATAACTTCGTCTACCTCGCCGGCCTGACCGCCGACGACCTCGGCAAGGATGTCGTCGGCCAGACGCGCGAGGTGATCGCCAAGATCGACGCCGCGCTGGAAGCCAACGGCACGGACAAGACCCGCCTGCTGCAGGCGCAGATCTGGCTGAAGGACATCCGCGACCGCGACGCGATGAACAAGGTGTGGGTGGAGTGGCTCGGCGATGCCGGCCGCCCGGTGCGCGCCTGCGTCGAGGCCAACATGGCCGACCCGCGCCACCTGGTGGAGATCATGATCACCGCCTGCCGCTGAGGCACCGCGCTGATCGCGTCCGGGCTTTCGAGGCCCGGACGCCCCCCCTCCGCACGCCGCTTGATGCCGTTACGGCATGACAGCCATGCGGAAGATTCGGGAACTCCGATTTACACTCCCATTGCGTGTGGCATTCATGTCGCAACACCGTGGCCAAACGGTTCGATGCCGGTCACGATAGGATGATTTCCGGATACCGCGCCGCCATCCGCGGGCCCATCGAACGAATCACGCCAGATTTCGCGGTGTAACAACGCGGCGGGTTGGCAGGCCCCCGCCCCCCCCTGTACCGCCATCGTCGCTGGATCACCCGGTCCGGCCAGAGGCGAGGCAGAAGGGAACACTGGATGCGGGCTGAGCGCGCTTTTGTCATGGTCGGTGCGGTTCTCGGATCCCTGATGGTGACCTCGGTCGCCATGGGTCAGACCGCACAGCCGGCCGGGCAGCAGGCGGCGCTCCGTGCATCCACGGCACAGGCCACCGCCCCGACCCAGTCCGCCCGCGCGACCACACCGACCGCCCCGCGCGCCGCCATCGCGCCGCAGGGGCAGGCCCAGGCCGCCCTCCTGACGCCGGTCGTGGCCCGCGCGCCGCTGGTTGGCGCCGGCACGCCGATCCTGCCGGTCGCCCAGACCGGCGGCCTGTCCTGCGTTCCGTTTGTCCGCATGGCGACGGGCATGAACATCAGCGGCGATGCGCGGATGTGGTGGCACAACGCCGCCGGCAGCTACGCGCGCGGCCAGGTGCCGGAGCGTGGCTCCGTGCTGGCCTTCATGTCCTCGGGCGGGATGGCGCGTGGCCATGTCGCGGTCGTCAGCCGCGTCGTGAACCCGCGCACGGTCCAGATCGATCATGCCAATTGGGCCGGCCCCGGCATCCGCCGTGGCAGCGTGATGCGCGGCGTGACGGTGGTCGACGTGTCCGACCGGAACGACTGGTCCTCGGTGCGCGTGCAGGTCGGCCACGGGGCCGAGAATTTCGGCCGCACCTATCCGACCCACGGCTTCATCTACAACCGCCCCGTCGGCTCCGGCCTGATGATGGCCGGCGGCGCGGCGATGGACGAGGTGGCGGAGGCGCCCTCCCCCCACGCCGCGCTGCATCTGCGCTTCGCGCTGGAGACGCTGGCGCAGTAATCTAGGGCGCAGTAAGCGGCCTGCGGCCCCCAGGGGCGCCGCGAGCCGGGGCAGAGGCGCCCCGGCCCTCCCGAACCGATCTCAGACCGCCTCCGCCGTCAGCACGATGCGGCCCGTGACCTTGCCGGCGATCAGGCGCTGCAACGCCGCATCGGCATTCCGCATCGGCTCCCGCGTGATGGGGATGCCGGGCAGCTTGCCGCCCTGCGCCATCGCCACCAGCGCACGCAGCTCCTTCGGGCTGCCCACATAACTGCCCTGGACCGTGAGCGCGCGCATCGCCATGACCGGCAGCGGCACCGTCAGCTCGCCGCCGAACAGCCCGACCTGGACCAGCTTGCCGCCCTTGGTCAGTGCATCGAAGGCCAGCCGCGCCGTCGCGCTGCCGTTCACGAGGTCGATGATCGCCTCCACCGGGCCGCCACAGGTCTCGATGATGCGGGCCGTGACACCCTCTCCGCTACCATCCACCGTGTCGCTGGCGCCGGCCTGCTTCGCCGCCGCCAGCTTCTCGGCGTTGATATCGACCGAGACGATGCGCCGATGCCCCATCGCCTTCAGCACCGCGATCGCCTGCAGCCCGAGGCCCCCCGCCCCCACCAGCACGATCGGCACGTCGGGGGCGAGCGGCATGACCTTGTTGATGGCCGAGAACACGGTGATGCCCGAACAGGCATAGGTCGCGGCGAGTGCGGGATCGAGATCGCCCGGATCGACCAGGTGGCGCGGCTCCGGCGCCAGCACATGGGTGGCGTAGCCCCCATTCTGGAACACGCCGAGCGCCTTGCCCTGGAGGCACATATTGTCGTCCTCGGACCGGCAGCGGGTGCAGGTGCCGCAGCCCACCCAGGGGAAGACGATCCGCGTCTGCCCGACCGCGAGCCCCTGCCCTTCGGCCGCGGGGCCCCATTTCACCACACGCCCGACGATCTCATGGCCCATGGCCAGCGGCAGCTTCACGCCGCGTTCCGACAGCCGCATCTTGCCCCGGCTGCCGAGGTCCCATTCGCCTTCCCAGATATGGATGTCGGAATGGCAGACGCCGGCATGGGTCACCTCCAGCAGCACCTGGCTGCCGGTCGGCTCCGGCGTCGGCAATTCGATTTCCTGGAGGGGCTTTTTGGCCTCCACAACGGCCCAGGCGCGCATCGCATCCTCCTGCGTTCTTCTTCGCGCACCATGGAAGGGGCTGGCGAGCCAGTGGTCAACTCGCCAGCCCGTCACTCAATCCGGGCGGATGTTGTTCTCCCGCACCACGCGGCCCCAGGTGGCGATCTGGGTCGAGAGGAAGGAGGCGAAGCCGGCCTCCCCCTGCGGATCGAGATCGATGCCAAGGCCGATCACGCGCGCCCGCAGTTCAGGCCGGTCGAGCGCGGCGCGGAGCTCGGCCTCCATCCGCTGCTTGATCGCGGCGGGGAGATTCGCGGGGCCGAGGAAGCCCCAGAAGGCCCGCGCATCGATGCCCGGCACGCCGACTTCGGCCAGGGTCGGGATATCCGGCATCGAGGCCGAGCGCGTCGCGCCGGTCTGCGCCAGCGGCACCAGCGCGCCCGAATCGATATGCACGCCGATGGCCGGGCGCGTGGCGACGGGCATGTCCACCTCTCCCGCCACCGCCGCCGTTGCCAGCGGCCCGCCACCGCGATAGGGCACATGCACAAGCTGCAGACCCGCCGCGCGGCCGACCAGAGCCATGGTCAGGTGGGCGAGCGAGCCGTTGCCGATCGTGCCATAGGTCAGCGTATCCGGCCGCGCGCGGGCGGCGGCGGCCATCTCCGCGAAGTTGGCCCAGGGGCGCGTCCGATGGCGCGTCAGCAGCATCGGCGCGGTGCCGAACAGCAGCAGCGGCGTCAGGTCGCGTTCGGTGTCGAAGCCGATATTCGGGATCAGCGCCGGATTCACCGCATGGGTGTCGAAGACCAGCACCCAGGTGTTGCCATCCGGCGCGCTGCGGGCGACGGCGGCGGTGCCGAGCGCGCCCGAGGCGCCCACCCGGTTCTCCACCACCACCGGCACGCCGAGCGACTGGCTCAGCACCGGCTGCAGCAGCCGCGCGAGCGCGTCGGTCGAACCGCCCGGCGGAAAGGGCGCGACGATGCGGATCGGGCCGGATGGCCAGGCAGGTTGCGCGAGGGCGGGCGCGGCCAGGGCGAAGGCGCCCGTGGCCAGCCCCGTGGCCAAAAGGCTGCGGCGGGTCGTGTGCATTGGTGTTTCCTCCGCAGGCAGCATATCCCGCCGCCAGCGTGGCGCGAGGGGGATAATCTACGCGCTGTTCGACTTGGGTGTGGGTTGCCATCGCAAACGCTGTAGCACTCCCTCTCCCCCACTCATGGGGGAGAGGGTCGGGGTGAGGGGGACGCACAAGCACTTGAAAGCGCTTGCCGCGTTCGTTGCCCCCCCCCTCACCCATCCCTCTCCCCCCTGGGGGTGGTGAGGGCTATCCGCCCGACGTCGCCTGATGCACAGACGATGACGGTTCCCACACCCAAGTCGAACAGCGCATAATCTAACGCGCCGCGTCCTGGCCCTTCCCCACCGCGCTGCCCTTCGCCTGCGTCAGCACGCGGCGGATATCCTGTTCGAGCTTCTCCAACTCCTCCGCCGCCCGCGCGCGCTGGCCGCGGGCCTGGTCGGCGATGGTCAGGCTGTCCTCGATCGTCGCGACCAGCGCGGCATTGGCCTTCTGCACTGCTTCCAGGTCGAAGACGCCGCGCTCAACCTCGGTCCGCGCTTCCTGGTTGCCACGGCGCAGTGTCTCGGCATTCGCGGTCAGCAGGCGGTTGGTCAGGTCGGTCGCCTGCTTCACCGCCTGCCCGGCTTCCCGCATCCGGTGGATCGCCAGCGCCTGCGCCAGTTGCTGGCGCCAGAGCGGCACGGTGTTCGCCAGCACCGAATGGATCTTGGACGACAGCGCCTTGTCGTTTTCCTGGATCAGCCGGATCGAGGGCAGCGCCTGCATCGCCACCTGCCGCGTCAGGCGCAGATCGTGGACCCGCCGGTCCAGTTCGTCCCGCGCGCCGCGCAGGTCGCGCAGGCGTTGCGGCCCGAGGTCGTCGCCCGGATTGGCGGCCAGCTGCGCTTCCATCGCCGGGATGGTCTGTTCGTTGGTGCGCTTCAGCACCTCCTCGCCCGCCGCGATGTGGTCGCCGAGCGCGTGGAACCATTCGAGCGTCGCGCCATAGAGCCGCTCCAGCCGCTCGACATCCTCGAGCAGCCGCGTGCGGTGCGTATCAAGCTTGTCGCCAATCGCCTCGATCTGGCCCTTCACGCTTTCGTATTTCGTGATGATCTCGCTGATCTCGGCCCCCGCCCTTGTGAAGATGCGGGAGAAGAAGCCGGGCTTCTCATCCAGCCGCGTCACATCGAAGCCGCGCAGTGTCGTGAGCAGGGAGGACAGGGTCCGCCCCGCCTCCCCCGTTTCCTGGTTGCGGGCGCCGGCGAGCATGGCGTCGGCCGCCGATTGCGCGCGGTTCTGCGCGTCCTGCCCGAAGCGCAGGATGGAACCGGGATCGGACAGGTCGATCTGCTGCGCGAGGCTCGCAATGGCGGCCTGGTGCTCCGGCGTCAGCGTGGGCGCGTCTGGCAGGCGGATGGGCTGGGTCCGGTCGTCGCCGAAGGACATGCTGTTCTCCTCGCTCACGCATAGCCTTCCTGGCGCAGCCGCTCGGACAGCACCTTCACCTGGATATCGAGCGCGGCCGTCTCCTCCGCGCGGATCCGCCCGCGCAGATCCTCGGCGGCCGAGGTCAAATCCTCGATCAGGCGCGGCAGGCCCGGCGGCGGCTCCGCGCCCGCTTCCAGTCTTTCCCGGATGCGGTCGAGCCCATCGAGATGCACGGCCAGGAAGCGCCGCGCTTCCGTGATCCGCTCCGGCTTCGCGCCGAGGTCATCCAGCACCCCCGCCATCGCCCCCGCCACGCCGACCAGGCGCGGTTCCGCCGCGATGCGCGCCAACCGGGCGCGGGCGTCATCCAGCGGGCCGGGCGGCGGCGGCGGGGCGGGCGGCGCGACCTCCGGCACTGCGCCGTCATACAGCAAGCGCGTGCCGGCCCAGGCGCCCGCGCCGAGCAGGACCGCCAGCAGCGGGTTCATCATGGCGCCAAGCCCCGCGACCAGCCCCGTGGCAGCGCCGACCAGCAGCGCGGCGCGCCGGGTATCGCCCCGCTGTCCCCGCCGCAGCACCATCACGGCGGCCAGCGTCAGCCCCATGCCGAGCAGCGCCGCGACCGTGCCGCGAATGTCGCCGCTCGCGATCTCCCAGATCGCGTCAAAGAACAGGGGCCAGGTGAAGATCGGCAGCAACAGGCCGCGCGTGCCCGCCCGGAAGCGGGAGAAGCCGGCTTCCAGAGAGGCCCGCGCTTCCTCCCACGGCGGAGGGGGGGATTTCGGGGCCTGCCAGGGCGGCGGCGGCGGCGGTTCCCAGGGGCGCGTCATCGGCGCTACCGGACCAGCGCCAGGAAGGCCGCCAGCCACAGCGTCAGCGTCAGCGCCGTGATGCCGGCGAGGCGACGCAGCGGGGTCGGCAACAGAGCGAGTAGCGGCCGGCTGGGGACCGGCGGCGCGGCGGGGCGAGGGTCCATGGCCCCTCACACATCGGCCCGCGGGGCGCCGGCATCAAGGCCGGCGCCTATTTCCGGTCGGCCCGCGGATCGAGCGCGTCGCGCAGCCCATCCCCCACCAGGTTGAAGGCCAGCACCACCACGAAGATCGCAACCCCGGGCGCGATCGCCAGCCAGGGCGCCGGGTCCAGGAAGCGCTGGGCGCTGTTCAGCATGCTGCCCCATGAAGGTGAGGGCGGCTGCTGGCCGAGGCCGAGGAAGCTCAGCGAGGCCTCGGCGATGATCGCCTCCGCGATGGCCAGTGTGGATTGGACCAGCAGCGGCGGGATGATGTTCGGCAGCACATGCACCAGCGCCGTGCGCCAGGGCGGATTGCCTAGCGCGCGCGCAGCCTCGACCCAATCCGTCGAACGGGTATCGAGCGCCATGCCACGCGCCAGCCGCACGAAGACCGGGCTCGCGGTGATGGCGATGGCGAGCATCGCATTCTCAAGCGCCGGGCCGAGGAAGGCCGCCAGCGCGATGGCCAGGATCAGGAAGGGCACGGAGAGCATGGCATCCGCGATGCGCGACAGCACCGCATCCACCCACCCGCCGACAAGCCCCGCGAGCAGCCCGAGCGGCACGCCGATGAGCACCGCCCCGAGGACCGAGACCACGCCGGCCATCAAGGAAGCGCGCGCCCCCCAGATCATGCGCGAGAGCACATCGCGCCCATTCTCATCCGTCCCGAGCGGATGCGCCCAGGAGGGCGGCTTGCGGATGCGCGTCCAGCTGGTCTCGATCGGGTCATAGGGCGCGACCCAGGGGGCCAGGATCGCGACCAGCACGAAGGCCAGCACGACGACCAGCCCGAACACCGCGAGCTTGTGGCGCATGAAGCGCCGCGCCGCGCGCCGTGCCGGGCTTTCGCCGCGCTCCAGCGCGACGGGGGCGGAAGTCGCGCTCATGCTGCGCGGAGCCTCGGGTTGATGAGCATGTAAAGCATGTCCGCGATCAGGCTCAGGACCACGAAGATCAGCGCCGTGGCCAGCACCACGCCCTGCACCACCGGATAGTCGCGGTTGAAGACGGCATCGACCACCAGCTTGCCGAAGCCGGGGATGGTGAAGATCTGCTCGGTCAGCACGGCACCGGCCAGCAGCCGCCCGAACTCGATGGTGCCGAGGGTGACCACGGGGATCAGCGCGTTGCGGAGCGCGTGTTTCCAGACCACGACCTTCTCCCCCAGCCCCTTCGCGCGCGCGGTGCGGACGTAATCCTGGGACAGCGCCGTCAGCATCGCGGCGCGCGTGTGGCGCATCAGCACGCTGGCGACACCCGTACCCAGCACGAAGGCTGGCATGATGGTGGTGGCGAGGCTCTGCACCGGATCCTCCCACAGCGGCACATATCCGGATGGCGGCAGCCAGCCGAGTTGCACGCTGAACAGCAGGATCATCATGATCCCGAGCCAGAAATTCGGCGTCGAGATGCCGAACAGCGCGATGCCGTTCGCCATCCAGTCCAGCGGCGTGTCGCGCCGTGTGGCCGACAGGATGCCCAGCGGCACACCGATTACGATGCCGATGATGAAGGCCATGGTGGCGAGTTGCGCGGTGACGGGCAGCTTCTGCAGGATCAGCTCACTGACCGGCATACGGATGCGCCAGGAGAAGCCGAAATCCCCCTGCACCACATTGCCCATCCAGTGCAGGTACTGTTCCCAGATCGGCCGATCGAGCCGGAGTTCGGCGCGGATCTGCGCGAGCACAACGGGATCGCCGCGTTCCTCGCCCGCCAGGATGATGGCGGGGTCGCCGGGCATCAATTGCTGCAGCCCGAAGATCATGAAGGACAGGATCAGCAGCGTGGGCACGACCTGCCCCAAGCGCCGCAGCAGCCAGCCTGCCATCAGCGCGACTCCCGCAGGATGCGGCGCGGCCAGGCCGCGCCGAGCGGCCGAATGGCCGCCGCGCACAACCCGACCTGACCGCCCGGTGCGCCAGCGGCCTGCGCGAAGGCAAGCCGCCGGAGGCGGCGCCCGCCGTCTGAGGGCATCAGTTCAACCTCATATCC
>JBIIRI010000089.1:0-14466 GCA_044341625.1 Roseomonas sp. | reverse complement strand
GTGGCCGGCATCGAGGAAGCGAAGAGCGAGCTGGAGGAGATCGTGGAATTCCTCCGCGATCCCCAGAAGTTCCAGCGCTTGGGCGGCAAGATCCCGAAGGGCGTGCTGCTGGTCGGCCCGCCCGGCACCGGCAAGACGCTGCTGGCGCGTTCCATCGCCGGTGAGGCGAATGTGCCCTTCTTCACCATCTCCGGCTCCGACTTCGTCGAGATGTTCGTGGGCGTGGGCGCATCCCGGGTGCGCGACATGTTCGAGCAGGGCAAGAAGAACGCGCCCTGCATCATCTTCATCGACGAAATCGACGCCGTTGGCCGCCATCGCGGCGCCGGCCTCGGCGGCGGCAATGACGAACGCGAGCAGACGCTGAACCAGATGCTCGTCGAGATGGACGGCTTCGAGAGCAACGAAGGCGTCATCATCATCGCGGCCACCAACCGCCCCGACGTGCTCGACCCCGCGCTGCTGCGCCCGGGCCGCTTCGACCGCCAGGTCGTGGTGCCGAACCCGGATGTGAACGGGCGGGAGAAGATCCTCCGCGTGCATATGCGCAAGGTGCCGCTGGCCTCCGACGTCGATCCGAAGACGATCGCGCGCGGCACGCCGGGCTTCTCGGGCGCCGATCTCGCGAACCTCGTGAACGAGGCCGCGCTGCTCGCCGCGCGCACCGGGCGCCGCACCGTCGGCATGGCGGAGCTGGAGGCGGCCAAGGACAAGGTGATGATGGGTGCTGAACGCCGCAGCCTCGTCATGTCCGAGGATGAGAAGCGCATGACCGCCTATCACGAGGCCGGCCACGCGCTGGTCGCGATGCATGAGCCGGAATGCGATCCCGTCCACAAGGCGACGATCATTCCGCGCGGCCGTGCGCTCGGCCTCGTCATGTCGCTGCCGGCGGGCGATCGCTATTCGAAGCACAAGTCGAAGATGAAGGCCGAACTCGCCATGGCGATGGGCGGCCGCGTGGCGGAGGAACTGATTTTCGGTTCCGACAAGGTCTCGAACGGCGCCAGCGGCGACATCAAGATGGCGACCGACCAGGCCCGCCGGATGGTGACCGAATGGGGCATGTCGGAGAATCTCGGCATGATCGCCTATGGCTCGAACGACCAGGAAGTCTTCCTCGGCCACAGCGTGACGCAGTCGAAGAACATCTCCGAAAGCACGGCGCAGAAGATCGATGGCGAGATTCGCGGCATCATCGACGGCGCCTATGCCCGCGCCACGAAGGTGCTCAGCGAGAATATCGATGAGCTGCACCTGCTGGCGAAGGGCCTGCTGGAGCATGAGACGCTCTCGGGCGACGAGATCAAGCAGGTGATCAAGGGTGAGCCCGTGATCCGCAACCGCCCCGACGAACCCGTGCCCGCGCGTGGTTCGGTGCCGAGCGCTGGCCGCGGCAGCAGCCCGCGCCCGAGCACCGGCCCCTGGGGCGGCCAGCCCGCGCCGGGAACCTGAGTACTTCCGTCTGATCCTGCGGGATCCGGACAGGTCTTTTCCGCGGGGCGGGGACGAGGCATCGTCCCCGCCCTGATCGTATCGCCCTTCTTCTCTGGGGTCCTGTCATGGCCGGAAACTGGGCCGGAATCTGGGTGGAACCGCTTGGGCTGTTGCAGGGCCGCGCGGCTGCGCTTGCCATCGCCGCCGATGTCGCACTCCCGCTGGGTGGCGGGGCGGCGGCCTTCACCATGGTGCGGATCATCGCCCCCGACGCGCCGGCGGCGCCGATGGCGCTGGCCGATGTGCCGGCTTCCTGGCAGGCGCAGGTGCTGGCGCTGACCAAGCCCGTGCCCGGCTTCGCGGGCCTGCCCACGCCGGCCGAACTCGGCCGGCCGCTGGTGATGGGCATCGTGAATGTCACGCCCGACAGCTTTTCCGATGGCGGGCGGCATTTCGACCCGCGCGCCGCGATCGAGGCCGGGCACGCGATGCTGGAAGCCGGCGCCGACCTGCTCGATATCGGCGGCGAGAGCACCCGCCCCGGCGCCGAGCCCGTGACGCCGGAGGAGGAGATGGCCCGCATCCTGCCGGTGCTGCGCGAATTGGCGAAGGCCGCGACGGTCAGCGTGGACACCCGCAACGCCGCCACGATGCGCGCCGCGCTGGAAGCGGGGGCCGAGATCGTCAACGACGTCACCGCCCTTCGCCATGACCCGGACGCCGCGCGCGTGGTGGCGGACGCCGAATGCGGCGTGGTGCTGATGCATATGAAGGGCACTGACCCGCGCCGCATGCAGCAGGATATCCGCTACGAGGATGTGGCCCTGGAGGTCGCTGACTTCCTGGCCGAACGCGTCGCCTTCGCGGAGGCGGCGGGCATCCCGCGTAGCCGCATCGCGCTCGATCCCGGCATCGGCTTCGGCAAGCGCATGCCGCAGAATCTGGACCTGATCGAACGCCTGCCGCTGCTGGCGGGCCTCGGCTGCACAGTGCTGTTCGGCGCGTCCCGCAAGCGCTTCATCGGGGAGCTGTCCGGGGTGGAGCAGGCAGAGGATCGCGTCGCGGGCAGCGTCGCGGCGGCCATCGCGGCCGCGCAGCGGGGGGCGTCCATGCTCCGGGTGCATGATGTGGCGGAGACGGTGCAGGCGCTGGCGGTGCTCGGCGCCTGTCAGGCTGGTGAACCGCCATCTGTGGACGCCGGCCCGGCAGAGGAATAATCACGTTCCATGACCAAGCCCACGCGCAAGCTCTTCGGCACCGATGGCATCCGCGGCACGGCGAACAAGCCGCCGATGGATGCCGCCACCGCGCTCCGCCTCGGCCAGGCGGCGGGGCAGTTCTTCAACCGTGGGGCGCATCGCCACCGCGTCGTGATCGGCAAGGATACGCGCCTGTCGGGCTACATGCTGGAACCGGCGCTGACGGCGGGCTTCGTCGGCGCGGGGATGGATGTGGTGCTGGTCGGGCCGCTGCCGACGCCGGCCATCGCGCAGCTCACGCGCAGCCTTCGCGCCGATCTCGGCGTGATGATCAGCGCCAGCCACAATCCGTATGAGGATAACGGCATCAAGCTGTTCGGCCCCGACGGCCTGAAGCTGACCGATGAGCAGGAAGCGGAGATCGAGGCGCTGATGGCCAGCGACCTCAGCGGGGCGATGGTTCCCCCCGCCAAGCTCGGCCGCGCGAGCCGGATGGACGACGCGCCGGGGCGCTATATCGAGGCCGCGAAGCAATCCTTTCCGCGCGGCCTGCGCCTGGATGGGATGCGCATCGTGGTCGATTGCGCGCATGGCGCGGGCTACAAGGTGGCACCGACCGTGCTGTGGGAACTCGGCGCGGAGGTGGTGAGGATCGGCGTGGAGCCGGATGGCTTCAACATCAATCGCCGCGTTGGCTCCACCGCGCCGGCGCAGCTGGCGGAGTTGGTGCGCGAACGCCGCGCCGATCTCGGCATCGCGCTGGATGGCGATGCGGACCGGCTGGTGCTGATCGACAATGAGGGCGAGGTGGTGGATGGCGACCAGATCCTCGCGCTGATCGCGCGGTCCTGGCACCAGCAGGGCCGGCTGCGCGGAGAGGCCGTCGTGGCGACGGTGATGTCCAATATGGGGCTCGAGCGATTCCTGGCGGCGCGCGGCCTGCAACTGCTGCGCACTCCTGTCGGCGACCGCTATGTCGGGGAGAAGATGCGCGAGATCGGCTGCAACCTTGGCGGTGAGCAATCGGGCCATGTGATCATGTCCGACTTCGCCACGACCGGCGACGGTCTGGTCGCCGCGTTGCAGGTGCTCGCCGTGCTGGTCGAGGAACAGCGCCCGTCGAGCGAGCTGCTGCGCTGCTTCGCGCCCTTGCCGCAGCGCCTGGTGAATATCCGCTACGCTGGCGCCTCGCCGCTGGCCGATGACGGCGTGAAGGCCGCGATCGCGGCGGAGCAGGCAGCCCTTGGCGCGCGCGGCCGCGTGCTGATCCGCGCCAGCGGCACCGAGCCTGTCATCCGCGTCATGGCGGAAGCGGAAGACGAGGCGATGGTCGAGGACACGGTCGCAAGGCTGGCGGATCTGATCCGCGCCAAGGCCCGCGCGGCCTGAGGATACGGACGATGCAGGGACGCGTGCTGGTCTGCGCCGGATCGGATTCCGGCGGCGGGGCGGGGATCCAGGCCGATATCAAGGCGGTGACCGCACTCGGCGGCTTCGCGATGACGGCGATCACCGCGCTGACCGCGCAGGATACGCGCGGCGTGCATGGCGTGATCGGCGTGCCCGCCGACTTCATCGCGCTCCAGATCCGCGTGGTGCTGCAGGATCTCGGCGCGGATGCGATCAAGACCGGCATGCTGGCCGACAGCGCGACGATCGCCGCGGTCTGCGACGCTCTGGCCGCGCATGGCCCGGGCATTTCGCTGGTCGCCGATCCGGTGATGGTCGCGAAGGGCGGGCATCCGCTGCTGGCGCCGGAAGCGGTGGCGACGCTGCGCGACCGGCTGCTGCCGATTGCCGCCGTCATCACCCCCAACATTCCGGAAGCCGAGGCGCTGTCGGGCCTCACCATCTCCGACGTCCCGTCCATGCATCGCGCGGCGGAGAAGCTGCTCGGCATGGGCGTGCGCGCCGTGCTGCTGAAGGGCGGCCATGGCACGGGTGAGGTGCTGACCGACCTGCTGGCGACTTCAGCCGGCACCGAGGCCTTCGAAAGCCCGCGCCTGGCCACGCGGCACACGCACGGCACGGGCTGCACGCTGGCGTCCGCCCTGGCCTGCGGCCTGGCGCAGGGGCTGTCGCTGCGGGATGCCGTGATCCGCGCGCGGGCCTATGTGCGCGCCGCGATGCTGGCCGCACCTGGCTTCGGCAGCGGCCACGGGCCGCTCGGCCACGGCGTCACCGTCGATCCCGCGCGGGTGGAGAAACTGTCTTGAGGGCCTATCGCTTCGTCACGCTGGATGTCTTCACCAACCAGCGCTTCGGCGGCAATCCGCTGGCGGTCTTCACCGATGCGCGCGGCCTCTCGGATACCGAGATGCAGGCGCTGGCGCGGGAGATGAATCTCAGCGAGACCACCTTCGTCCTGCCGCCGGACGATCCCGCGAACACCGCGCGCGTCAGGATCTTTACCCCGACGGTCGAGATGCCTTTCGCCGGCCACCCGAATGTCGGCACCGGCTTCGTGCTGGCGGCCGAGAGGGGCGGCGAGGTGCTGCGCTTCGAGGAGATCGCGGGCCTGGTCGAGGTGTGCATCGCGCGCGACGCTGCCGGCGCCGTGTGCGGGGCTGTCATCGCTGCGCCGCGGCCACTGACACTCGGGGAGGAGTTCACGCCGGTCCAACTGGCGGCCTGCGCCGGGATCGAGCCCTGGGAGGTGGTGACCGAGACTCATCGTCCTGTTCTCGCCAGCGTCGGCAATCCCTTCGTGCTGATGGAGGTGACGCCGGCCGCGCTGACCCGCGCCGCCGCCGACACGGCCGCGTTCCGGCAGGTGGCCCGCACCATCCCGGCGCTGGCGAGCCGCGCTGCGATCTATCTCTATGCCCGCGACGGAGATGCGCTGCGCGCGCGCATGTTCAGCCCCGCCCTTGGCGGCGGCGAGGATCCCGCAACCGGCAGCGCGGCCGCGCCGCTGGCGGCATTCCTGCTGCATCTCTCGGCGGCGGAGCACGGCGCCTTCGACATCCTGCAGGGCGTCGAGATCGGCCGGCCGAGCCTGCTACAGACCACCGCCGCGCGTGGCCCCGACGGCATCCGCGCCACCGTCGGCGGCGGCTGCGTGAAGGTGATGGAAGGCACGGCCTTCCTGTGACCGCGCCGGCGCCGCGACCCACGCTCGAACACCTGCCCATCCCGCTGCTGGCGATGCCGATGGGCACGGGCGGCGTCGGCCTGGCCTGGCGGCAGGCGCATCACGCGCTCGGCGTGCCGGCGGCGGTGGGCGAGGCACTGCTGGGCTTCACCGCGCTGCTGTGGCTTGTCCTCGTTGCCCTGCAGGGCCTGCGGGCGTTCCGTCATCCGGATGCGGTGCTGGCGGAGCTGCGCCACCCGGTGCGGGTGGCCTTCGCCGCCGCGCCGACCATCGGGCTCATGATCGTCGCGGCCTTCCTGCATCCCTATGCGCCCTGGCTCGGTGCGCCGCTGTGGGGCATCGCGGTTGCGCTGCACCTGCTGGTCGCGATGCTGCTGCTGCGCCGCATCCTGGCGGGTCGCGGCGAGGTCGCGATGCTCGCGCCGCCGCTGATGATCCCCTTCGTCGGCAATGTGCTGGCGCCGGTCTTCGGCGTGGGGATGGGCTTCGTCCAGGCGTCCTGGATGATGTTCGGCGTCGGCATCATCCTCTGGCTGGCGGTGCTGCCGCTGCTGTTGCACCGGCTCTTCGCAGGGCCGCCGCTGCCGCCACCCTTACGGCCGAGCCTCGCGATCCTGCTGGCGCCGCCTGCGGTCGGCGCGCTGGCCCTGGTGGCGCTGACGGGGCAGGCGGGCGGGCCGGCGCTGGCGCTGGTGGGCGTGGCGCTGCTCATTGCCGCCGTGCTGGTCTCCCTGGCCGGGGACTTCGCGCGCGTGCCCTTCGGCCTGCCCTGGTGGGGGGTGACCTTTCCCTCTGCCGCTTTCGCGGTGATGGTCATGGTGGTGGGCTTCCCGGCCCTGCTGGGCTGGGCGGCGCTGCTCGCCACGACCGCGCTGACCGGCTGGGTCGCCTGGCGCACCCTGGGCGCGGCCCGAGCCGGCGCGTTCTTCAGGCCGGAGCACTAACCACTCCTAGCAGAGCCGTTGCGCGCCCTTGCGGGGCGGGGTCCAGAGGCGTAAGTGCCGCCTTGGGCCACGCCCCCCCACCGGGGCGCATCTGCTTCTGGAAGGGAGCGTTCCATGACCGCCAAGCCGGACCTGCGTCCGCACAACCCCCGTTTCTCCTCTGGCCCCTGCGCCAAGCGTCCTGGCTGGACGCTGGAAGCGCTCTCGGGCGCCATGCTCGGCCGCAGCCATCGCGCCAAGGACCCCAAGGCGAAGATCGCCGAGGTGATCGAGCGTTCGAAGGCCATCCTCGGCATGCCGTCCGATTGGCGGCTCGGCATCGTCCCCGCCTCCGATACCGGTGCGGTGGAGATGGCGCTGTGGTCCATGCTCGGCGCCCGCGGCGTTGATATCCTGGCGTGGGAGAGCTTTTCAAAGGATTGGGCGACGGATGTCACCAAGCAGCTGAAGCTGGCTGATGCGCGGGTGATCCAGGCGGGCTACGGCAAGCTGCCTGACCTGGCGCAGGTGGACCCCGCCCGCGACCTGGTCTTCGTCTGGAACGGCACGACCTCCGGCGTGCGGCTGGCGAATGCCGATTTCATCAGCGATGCGCGTGAGGGCCTCGCGATCTGCGACGCCACCAGCGCGGCCTTCGCGATGGACCTGCCCTACGACAAGCTCGATGTGGTGACCTGGTCCTGGCAGAAGGTGCTGGGTGGGGAAGCGGCGCATGGGATGCTCGCGCTGTCGCCGCGCGCCGTCGCGCGCCTTGAATCCCACAAGCCCGCCTGGCCGATGCCGAAGATTTTCCGCATGACCAAGGACAGCAAGCTTAACGAGGGGATTTTCAAGGGCGAGACGATCAACACGCCCTCGATGCTCTGCGTGGAAGATGCGCTGGATGGCCTGCGCTGGGCTGAATCCATCGGTGGGCTGAAGGGCCTGATCGCGCGGTCGGAAGCGAACCTCGCCGCCGTCGCGTCCTGGGTCGAGCGCAGGCCCTGGGTGGCGTTCCTGGCCCAGGATGCGGCCACGCGGTCCTGCACCTCCATCTGCCTGACCTTCGTCGCGCCCTGGTTCACGGCGCTGGACGCGGAAGGGCAGGCGGCGGCGGCGAAGAAGCTGTCCTCGATGCTGGAGAAGGAAGGCGTCGCGCTGGATGCCGCCGCCTATCGCGATGCGCCGCCGGGCCTGCGCATATGGGGCGGCGCGACGGTGGAGACCGCGGATATCGAAGCGCTGCTGCCCTGGATCGACTGGGCCTTCGCGCAGGTCGAGGCCGAGCAGAAGAAGGCGGCCGCCTGATGCCCCGCGTCCTCATCTCCGACAAGCTGTCCCCCGCCGCCGTCCAGATCTTCCGCGACCGTGGGGTCGAGGTGGATTTCAAGCCGGGCCTGAAGCCCGCCGAGATCCGCGAGATCATCGCCGACTATGATGGCCTCGCCGTGCGCAGCGCGACCAAGGTCACGCGCGAATTGCTGGACGCGGCGCCGCGCCTGAAGGTCGTGGGCCGCGCCGGCATCGGCGTGGACAATGTGGATGTCACCACCGCCACCGCGCGCGGCGTGGTGGTGATGAACACGCCCTTCGGCAACGCCATCACGACGGCCGAACACGCCATCGCGATGATGTTCGCGCTCGCCCGCCAGATCCCCGAAGCCAGCGCCTCCACCAAGGCCGGCAAGTGGGAGAAGAACCGCTTCATGGGCGTGGAGCTGACGGGCAAGACGCTCGGCCTGGTCGGCTGCGGCAATATCGGGTCCATCGTCGCGGACCGCGCCAACGGGCTTCGCATGAAGGTGGTCGCCTATGACCCCTTCCTGTCCGAGAAGCGAGCGGTGGAACTGGGCGTGGAGAAGCTGGAGCTGGATGCGCTGGTCGCGCGCGCCGATTTCATCACGATCCACGCGCCCTACACCGAGCAGACGAAGAACATCCTGAACCGCGAACGCCTGTTCGCCATGAAGAAGGGCGCGCGGCTGATCAACTGCGCCCGCGGCGGACTGGTGGATGAGGCAGCGTTGCATGACGCGCTGGCCTCCGGCCATCTGGCCGGCGCGGCGCTCGATGTGTTCGAGGTGGAGCCGGCGACCGACAGCCCGCTTTTCAGCCTCGAAAACGTGGTCTGCACCCCGCATCTCGGCGCCGCGACGACCGAGGCGCAGGAGAATGTGGCGCTGCAGGTCGCGGAACAGATGGCGGATTTCCTGCTGTCCGGCGCTGTCTCCAACGCCATCAACATGCCGTCGGTGACGGCGGAGGAAGCCCCCCGCCTCAAGCCCTATATGGAGCTCGCGCGGCTGCTCGGCGCGCTGGCCGGGCAGCTCACCGCCTCGGCCGGCGACGAGATCCGCGCCATTCGCGTGGAGTATGAAGGCGCCGTGGCGGAGCTGAACCGCAAGCCGCTGACGGCCGCAGCCCTTGCCGGCGTGCTGGCGCCGATGATGGGCGCGGTGAACATGGTCAACGCCCCCGCATTGGCGAAGGAACGCGGGATCGAGGTGGCGGAGACGGTGCTGGACCGCAGCGGCGACTACGCGACCCTGCTGCGTGTGACGATCGCGACCGCGTCCTGGACGCGCAGCGTGGCCGGCACGCTGGTGGGCACCGGCAAGCCGCGGCTGGTGGAAGCGAAGGGCATCGCGGTCGAGGCGGAATTCGCGCCCCACATGCTCTACGTCACCAACCTCGACAAACCGGGCTTCATCGGTCGCTTCGGCACCGCCTTGTCGGCGGCGGGGATCAACATCGCGACCTTCCATCTGGGCCGCGACGCGCCGGGCGGCGATGCGATCTGCCTGGTCGGGCTGGATGCGCCGCTGCCCGAAGCGGTGCTGGCCGAGATTCGCGCCCTGCCTCTGGTGACGCGCGCGGTGCCGCTGGCGTTCTAGATCGGCGTCAGCGCCCGCCTCGGCGGTCGAGGCGGGCGATCTCTGCATTGGCCGCCCCGGCGGCCTCGCTGACGCGGGGCAGGAAGGGCAGCCTTCCCAGCCGCGCGAGGGTTGCCGCGCCGCCGGAGGGGAATGCGGGGCCGGTCAGCGCCGCTTCCGCCCGCGCCCGGCTGCCGCCCTCCAGCGCGGCGGCGGCGTCGCGCAACTGCCTGATCACAAGCTCCGGCGGCACCTCGGGTGCGATGCCGATCGCGCGGCGCAGCTCGGCGCGGCCCGCTTCCACCGTCGCGCGTGCGGTGCCGGAGACCTCATGCATGTAGCGCGGGTTGGTGCGGAAGGCGTCGGCGATCACCTCCAGCTGCACCGCCGCCAGCGCGGCTTCCGCCGGCCGGCCGGCCAGGCGCGATGTGTCGCCCAGCAGCCTTGGCGCGTTCAGCGCCGCGCCGCGCACCGGATCCCCGAAGCCGCCCAGGTGGCGGGCGGCCGGGTCCGCCTCGCAGGCGGCCAGAAGGGGGGCGAGCAGCGGCAGCAGGGCCAGGCTTCGACGGTGCATGCGCCGCGGTTCCCTTATGGCGGTTGCGGTCAGGTGGCATGGGCGGCTTGCCCCGCCAAGCGGCCTTTTCATCCCAAATCCGTCGCATCCATGGCGGTTCGCGCCCGCCGCAACGCCGCCGCGCGGCCCGGGCGGGTTGCCGAGCCGCGCCGCCCCTGGCAAGGCTTCGCTTCGCGATGACCGAAGATCCGCCCAACCCGGCTCTCCTCCCCGCCGGCCTCGTCGACCTCCTCCCCCCCGAGGCGGAGCGTGAAGCCGCGCTTGTCGAGCGGATGGCGGAGGTCTTCGCGCGCCATGGCTATGACCGCGTGAAGCCACCGCTGCTGGAATTCGAGGACAGCCTGTTCGCCGGATCCGGCGCGGCGCTGGCGGAACAGACCTTCCGCCTGATGGACCCGGTCAGCCAGCGCATGATGGGGCTGCGCGCCGATACCACGCCGCAGGTGGCCCGCATCGCGGCGACGCGGCTGGCGCGCACGCCGCGCCCGCTGCGGCTGTCCTATGCCGGGCAGGTGCTGCGCGTGCGCGGCACGCAATTGGCCCCCGAGCGGCAATTGCCGCAGACCGGCATCGAGCTGATCGGGCCTGATCTGCCGGAAGCGGATGCGGAAGTGGCCGCTGTCGCGGTGGAAGCGCTGGCGGCGATCGGGATCGCCGACCCGTCCCTCGACATCACCCTGCCAAGGCTGGCGCCCGCGCTGCTGGATGCGGCCGGCATCGAGGGCGAGGCGCGACGCCGTCTGGCGCGGGCGCTGGACCGCAAGGATGCCGCCGCCGTGACGGCGCTGGCGCGGGACGCCGGGGGGGCTGCGCTGCTGCTGCCCGGGCTGCTCGCCGCCGCCGGGCCGGCTGATGGGGCGCTGGCGGCGCTGGAGGATGCGGCTCTGCCGCCCGCCGCGCGGGCCATCGCCGACAATGCGGCGGCCGTGATCGCCGCGCTGCGCGCCCGCGCGCCGGCGCTGCGCGTCACGCTCGACCCGGTGGAGTTTCGCGGCTTCCGCTATCACACCGGCGTCGCCTTCACGATCTTCGGCGAAGGCGCGACCGGAGAGGTCGCCCGCGGCGGCCGCTACATGTCGGGTGAGGAGACGGCAACGGGCATGTCACTCTACCCCGATGCGCTGCTGCGCGCCGTCCCGGCCGGGGCGCCGCGCCAGCGCGTCTTCATCCCGCTCGGCGCCGATCCCGCCCAGGCGCGCGCGCTGCGCGCCAAGGGGCTCGCCACGCTTGCGCAGCTTGGTCCGGCCGATACGCCGGCCAGCCTGCGTTGCACCCACATCCTCGACAGTGCGGGCGGTCTCAGCCCGGTGACGGAGTAACCTGCCATGGCCAATGTCGCCGTCATCGGCGCCCAATGGGGCGACGAGGGCAAGGGCAAGGTGGTGGACTGGCTTGCCAGCCGCGCCGATGTCGTCGTGCGCTTCCAGGGCGGGCACAATGCCGGCCATACGCTGGTGGTGGGCGATCAGACCTACAAGCTGTCGCTGCTGCCGTCGGGCGTGGTGCGCGGCAAGCTGGGCGTGATCGGCAATGGCGTGGTGCTCGACCCGGAACATCTGCTGAGCGAGATCGCGAAGGTCGGCGCGCAGGGCCTCAGCGTGACGCCGGAGAACCTCCGCATCGCGGAGAATGTCCCGCTGATCCTGCCGCTCCACCCGGCGCTGGACAAGGCGCGCGAAGCGGCGCGCGGCGCGTCCAAGATCGGCACGACCGGGCGCGGCATCGGCCCGGCCTATGAGGACAAGGTGGCGCGGCGCGCCATCCGCCTGTGCGACCTCGCGGAGCCCGCGGTGCTGTCGCACAAGCTCGATGAGCTGCTGCTGCACCACAACACGCTGCTGCGCGGCCTGGGCGCCGAGACCTTCGAGAAGCAGGCGCTGCTCGACCGGCTGCTGGAACTCGCGCCGCTGCTGCTGCCCTTCGCGGAGCCGGTGTGGGAACGGCTGGATGCCGCGCATCACGACGGCAAGCGCGTGCTGTTCGAGGGCGCGCAGGCGGTGATGCTCGATGTGGATCACGGCACCTATCCCTTCGTCACCTCCTCCAACACCGTCGCGGGCAATGCGGCGGCGGGGTCGGGCGTCGGGCCGGGGCGGATCGGCTATGTGCTTGGCATCGCCAAGGCCTACACCACGCGCGTCGGCAGCGGGCCCTTCCCGACGGAGCTGCAGGACGAGACGGGGCGGCGCCTGGGCGAACGCGGGCATGAATTCGGCACCGTCACCGGCCGCCCGCGCCGCTGCGGCTGGTTCGATGCGACCATGGTGCGCCAGGCGGTGAAGGTGGGCGGCGTGGATGGGCTGGTGGTGACCAAGCTCGACGTGCTGGACGGGCTGCCGACGCTCAAGATCTGCACGGGCTATCGGGTGAATGGCGAGATCATGAAGCGCCTGCCCGCCTCGATCGCCGCGCAGGAAGCGGCCGAGCCGATCTTTGACGAGATGCCCGGCTGGGCGGGCTCCACCCGCGGCGCGCGCAGCTATGCCGAATTGCCGGCCGAGGCTGTGAAGTACATCCGCCGGATCGAGGAGCTGGTCGAAGCCCCGGTCGTGCTGCTGAGCACGAGCCCGGAGCGCGACGACACCATCGTGCTGCGCGATCCGTTCGCGGGCTGATCAGGGGAAGATGGCGATGAGCCAGAAGGACGAATTCCACAACCTGGACGATGTGACCCAGGGGCTGGCGCGCGAATTGGCGCCGGGCGTCACCACGCGCATCTTCCCCGGCGAACACGCGATGCTCTCCGTCGTCACCATCGCGCCCGGCGCGATGGGCACGATGCACGACCACCCGGAGGAGCAATGGGGCGTGCTGCTGGACGGCAGCGCGATCCGCTTCCAGGGCGGGGAGGAGATCGAGGTCCGCAAGGGCGATTTCTGGCGCACCCCGGGCGGCGTGCCGCACACGATGCGCGCCGGCCCGGAAGGCTGCCGCGTGCTGGACATCTTCGCGCCCCCGCGCGAGGCCTATCGCAAGGCCGGCAAGGGCTTCGGCTGATCCGATGAGCCTCTCCCTGCGCGACTGCGCCGCTGCCGATATCCCGGCCATCGCGGCGATCTACACGCATTGGGTGACGACGGGGCTGGCCAGCTTCGAATTGTCGGCGCCCGACGTCGAGGAGATGCAAAGGCGGCGAGAAGCGGTGCTGGCCGCGGGCTATCCGTATCTGGTCGCGGAAGGGGAGGGCGGGCGGATCCTCGGCTATGCCTATGCTTCCGCCTGGCGGGCGCGGCCGGCCTATCGCTTCGGCTGCGAGAATTCGGTCTATGTGGCCCCCGACGCGCATCGCGGCGGTGTGGCGCGCGCGCTGCTTGGGGCGCTGATCGACCGCTGCGAGGCGAAGGGGCTGCGCCTGATGGTCGCGGTGATCGGCGATTCCGCGAATGCGCCCTCGATCGGGTTGCACAAGGCGATGGGCTTCCAGCCCGCCGGGGTGCTGCCGGCGACGGGCTGGAAGCATGGGCGCTGGGTGGACACCGTGCTGATGACCCGCCCCCTGGGGCTGGGCGCCAGCGCGCCGCCCGAGGAATAGCGCGCCCGGGGTTAAGCTGCCTCGGCCAGCAGCGCCCGCAGGTCGAGGCGTTGCGTGACCATCGCCAGCCCGCCCGCCGCATCGCGCGGCCATTCGGCCTGTGGCCGGTCGCGATACAGCTCCACGCCATTGCCATCCGGATCGCGTAGATACAGCGCCTCCGACACGCCGTGGTCGGAAGCGCCATCCAGCGGGTACCGCGCCTCCACCAGCCGTTTCAGCACGCGCGCCAGCGCGGCGCGGTCGGGGTAGAGCAGGGCGACATGGAACAGCCCTGTCGTGCCGGCCGGCGGCGGGCTGCCGCCCGCGCTCTCCCAGGTGTTGAGCGCGATGTGGTGGTGGTAGCCATCGGCCGAGAGAAAGACGGCCTGCGAGCCCAGGCGCTGCTGCACCTCGAGCCCGAGCAGGTCCCGCCAGAAGCCGAGCCCGCGTTCGATGTCGGCGACCTTCAGATGGACATGGCCGATCCGCACCCCGGCGGCGATGTGCGGGGCAGTGCTGGTCGCGCTGAGCATGGCGGGTGGCTCCGTATTCATGCCCCGCAGGATGGGCCGGCGGTGCCCCTGGTTCCAATTGCGCGCAGCGATGGGCGCCATCGCCACGGCTGATGACGCGCGACATGCAGATGCGCGGCTCGATTTGGGTGTGCAAACCGCCATCGTCTGTGCATCAGGCGGCGTCGGGGCATGGCCCTCTCCACCCGCAGGGGGGAAAGCGTCGGCGCAGTGCGCCGCCGGGGGTGAGGGGGGGACGCAACGCATTCGGCAGGCGCGTTCAAAAGCTTGCTCGTCCCCCTCACCCCGACCCTCTCCCCCATGAGTGGGGGAGAGGGAG
>JBIIRI010000220.1:0-4668 GCA_044341625.1 Roseomonas sp. | reverse complement strand
CACGATCACCCAGTCCAGCTCGGGGCCGGAGACGTTGCGGAGCGGGCTGGTGATGCCCGGCAGCACGCGGGTGGGGCGGACATTGGCGTATTGGTCGAGCGGCTGGCAGATCGCGAGCCGGAGGCCCCACAGCGTCACATGGTCGGGGATGTCGGGCGCGCCGACGGCGCCGAACAGGATGGCGTCGAATTTGCGAAGCTGGTCGGCGCCATCCGCCGGCATCATCACGCCGTGCTTGCGGTAGTAGTCCGAGCCCCAGTCGAAATCGGTGAAGTCCAGCGCGAAGCCCGAATCGCGTTCGGCGCAGACCTTCAGCACCTCGACGCCCGCGTCGATCACCTCGGGCCCGATCCCGTCTCCGCCCATGGCGGCGATCCGGTATGTCCGCATGTCCTTGTCCTTCATCGATCCGGCTGGGGACGCGCGCCAGGTGGGCGGCGCCTGTTGCATGTCATCTTCCATGCAAGTTGGCGTGGGATACGTCCGCAGCCTGTGCTAGGTCAATCGCGAGGCCATACCCCAGCGCGGCGGATGGCGGGTCGCGGAGGCAGGGGATCGGCATGGTCGGCATGAGGAGCGGCGCGGACCCCGCCACGGCCAGGCCTTCGTTGGTCGAGGGCGCCTATGGCGCGCTGAAGGCCGCGATCCGCAACAACGTCTTCCCTCCCGGCTACCAGGGCTCGGAGCAGGAGATCGCGCAGCAACTCGGCATGAGCCGAACCCCTGTGCATGAAGCGATCATCCGCTTGCAGGAAGAAGGTCTGGTCCGCGTGCTGGCGCGGCGCGGCGTGGTGGTCTGCGCCATCTCGCCCGAGGATATGCGCGAGATCTATGAGGTGATCGTCGCGCTGGAGACCGCCGCGGCGGAACTGATCGCGGAAAGGCCGGAGGAGGCGCGCGGGTCGATCCTGGCGGAGCTGGATGCGGTGAATGCCCGGATGGAAGCGGCGCTTGCCGAGGACGATCTGGTCGGCTGGGCGGAGGCCGATGGCTGCTTCCACCAGCTTCTGGTTGAACGCAGCGGCAATACCCGGCTGGTGCGGATGTTCGGCACGATCATGGACCAGTCCCACCGCGCGCGGATGCTGACGCTCCGCCTACGCCCGAAGCCGACGCTTTCGATCGAGGAGCATCGTGCGCTTGTTGCCGCGATCCGGGCTGGGGATGTGGCGGCGGCACGGGACCGCGCCAGGGCCCATCGCCTGCGGGCAAGCCGACAGCTGCTGCCGCTGCTGGGCCAGTTCGGAATGCGCCATTTGTAAGGGGCGTGCCCCGTCTCAGGCCATGCCGAAGCTGCGCGCCAGCATGTAGGCCGCGACCACCAGGATCAGCCCGGCGAAGACGCGCGTGAGCAGCCCGCGCCGGCGCGACAGGCGGCGCCCCGCTTGGGTGCCGAGCAGGCTGCCCAGCACCCCGCCGGCCACGAAGACCCCGGCCAGCGTCCAATCCACCAGCCCCGCCGCGGCATAGCTGCCGGCGGTGGTCAGCCCGAAGGCGGTGACGGCGACCAGCGAGGTGCCGACCGCCTGCAGCATCGGCATGCCAGTCGCCAGGATCAGACCCGGCACGATCAGGAAGCCGCCGCCGATCCCGAAGAAGCCGGACAGCATCCCGACCCCGAGCCCGGTGCCCACCAGCGCCGGCGCATTGCCCCGGTTCAGCCGCACGCGCAGCTCCTCGGCCGGCTCGCGCCGGAGCAGCATGAGCAGCGCGACGACGATCATCATCCCCGCGAAGGCGGCGAGCAGCACCTGCCCATCCACCATCTTGCCGGCCCAGGCCCCGGCCAGCGCGCCCAGCACGCCCGCCCCCGCGAAGACCGAGGCGCAGGGCCAGCGCACATTGCCCGCCCGCGCATGGGCGATCAGGCTCGCCGCCGCATTGGCCGCCACGGCCACGGCACTCGTCCCGATGGCCAGATGCGGCACCGGCACGCCGACCAGATAGACCAGTAGCGGTACCGCTAGGATCGACCCGCCGCCACCGACCATGCCGAGGGAGAAGCCGACGACCACGCCCGATGCGCCGCCGAGCAGCAGTTGCAGCAAGGACAGGCTCAGCATGGCCGGCGGCGCCCCTGGCGCGGTTGCGGGCGATCAGGCCGCGGCCGGCGATGCGGCGCGGCGGTTCCAGGGCATCATCCGCAGCACGCTGGCGAGGCCGCAGGTGCCGGTCACCCCGGCGAAGACCAGCCCCGCGCCGACGAAGCCCGACAGAAGGTAGAAGCCGGGCGTGACGAAGGCGCCGAGCAGCACGCCCAGCACGACCATGGACCCGGCGGCGATCTGCACCTGCCGCATCAGTTCGATCGGTTGGCGCCGGTCCTCCGCCACCGGCAGGCCGGCCCGCTTCCAGGCATCCAGCCCGCCCTCGACCACATAGGCCTCGCAGAGCCCGGCCTTGGCGGCCAGGCGGTCGGCGTTGCCGGCGGTGCGCGCGCCGGACCGGCAGTGGAACAGCACGGGCTTGCCCTGGTGGACGGCCAACTCCGCTTCTTCCAGGCGCGAAAGCGGCAGGTTGCGCGCGCCGGGGATGCGTTCCCGCGCATGCTCGTCGGCTTCGCGCACATCGACCAGGGTGGCGCCACCTTCGCGCAGCAGGCGGGCGGCTTCGTCGGGGGTGATGGTGTTCAGCATCGGTGTGTCCTCGGGTTGCAGCGGTTCAGCCGGGTTCAGGGCAGTAGAGGTCGCGCAGCACGCCGAGCAGGCGGGCCGCCTTCGGGTCGGCCAGGCGGTAGAACACCGCCTGGGCGGCCTTGCGGGTCTCCACCAGCCCATCCTCCCGCAGGCGGGCCAGGTGCTGGGACAGCGCCGGCTGGGACAGGCCGATGGCCTCCGCCAGCGTGCCCACGGTCATCTCGCCCTCCGCGACCAGGTGGCAGAGCAGCAGCAGCCGGTTCTCGTTGCCGAGCAGGCGGAGCAACCGCGCCGCCTCGGCCGCCTTCTCCTGCAGCGCCGCCAAGGGAACGTGGCTGTGCTGGGCCTGTTCCAGGGTGGGAGTCGCGATGGTCACGCCTGTATCCTCGTCCGGACGCTGCGTTCAGCATAAGCTTGTGCTTAATTAGTGATTGCTTATATATGGGTCAAGCCCCGATATCCGGAGGGCGCCCTTTTCCTGGAGCCATGGAGAACAGCATGCCGGCCCCCGCGATCCGTGCCTTCTTCGACGAACCGACCAACACGGTGAGCTACCTGGTCTGGGACCCGGCGACGCTGGAAGGCGCCGTGATCGATCCTGTCCTCGACTGGGACAACCGCTCGGGCACCGCCGACACGGCCTTCGCCGACCGCCTCCTCGCCGCCGCCGCGGAGGCCGGGGTGACGATCCGCTGGGTGCTGGAGACCCACGCCCATGCCGACCACCTGACCGCCGCGCCCTATCTGAAGGCCCGGACCGGCGCGCCCATTGGCATCGGGGAGCACATCAAGGATGTGCAGCGCATCTTCCGCCCCGTCTTCGATGTCCGCGACCTGAAGCCCGATGGCGGCGATTTCGACCATCTGTTCAAGGACGGAGAACGCTTCTCCATCGGCAGCCTGGCGGTCGAGGTGATGCACCTGCCCGGCCACACCCCCGCCGATGTCGCCTATCGGATCGGATCGGATGTCTTCGTCGGCGACACGATCTTCATGCATGACTACGGTACGGCCCGCGCCGACTTTCCCGGCGGCGATGCGCGGCAATTGTTCCGTTCGATCCGCCGGCTCCTGTCCCTGCCGCCGGAGACGCGGCTGTGGATGTGCCACGACTACAAGGCCCCCGGCCGCGACCAGTATGCGTGGCAGAGCACGGTGGCCGACCAGCGCGCGCAGAACCCGCATGTGAAGGACGGCCTGACGGAGGAGGGGTTCGTCGCCTTCCGAACCCAGCGCGATGCGACCCTGGCCGCGCCGACGCTGCTGCTGCCCTCGATCCAGGTGAACATCCGCGCCGGCCGTTTCCCGGAGGCGGAGGAGAACGGGGTGCGCTACCTGCGGATTCCGGTGAAGCAGAAGTCGCACGCCATACCCTGATGCGCCGTTTGGCTTGGATGTGGGTCGCCATTGGAGGCGACGGAGCGCTCCCTCTCCCCCACTTATGGGGGAGAGGGTCGGGGTGAGGGGGACGTGCAAGCTCTTGAACGCGCTTGCCGCATTCGTCTCCCCCCTCACCCATCCCTCTCCCCCCTTTGGGTGGAAAGGGCTACCGCCCGATGCCGCCTGATACACAGACGATGACGGTTCCAAACCAAAGTCGAACATCGCATGCCCTGAAGGCCGGCTGCGCGGTTCGCGTCAGGTCCAATCTGGCTCCGGATCGTAGCGGGCGAAGCGGAACACCAGCCCATCGGGCGGGGCGGTCTGGCCGGATTGGCCGCGGTCGCGCCCGTCCAGCAACTGGCGCGGCCAGGTCACGGGGCGGCGGCCAAAGCCCACCTCCACCAGCGTGCCGACCAGGTTCCGCACCTGGTGGTGCAGGAAGCTGCGGGCTTCGGCAGTGATCACCACCTCCTCCCCGAAGCGCGCGACATCCAGCCGGTCCAGCGTGCGGAGCGCCGATTTCGCCTGGCAGGATGCGGCCCGGAAGGCGGAGAAATCATGCCGGCCCAGCAGGGTCTGCGCCGCCGCATGCATCGCCTCCGCATCCAGGCGGCGCTTGATGTGCCACAGCCGCCCGGCCTCGATGGCG
>JBIIRI010000219.1:0-4687 GCA_044341625.1 Roseomonas sp. | reverse complement strand
CTGCAGCCGCACGCCTTCCAGCTGCGTGAGCCCCATCGCATGCGCCACGCGGTCGGCCAGCGCCGAGCCGCGGAAGCCGCGCGCCCGGCCGCAGAAGCCGAGGAAGCCCGATACGGTCATCTCGGGATAGGTCGGCGCGCCTTCGGGCAGGAAGCCCAGATGGCGCTTCGCGGCCACGGGCCTGTCCACCACGTCGTCGCCGCAGATGCGCGCGGTCCCCGCGCTCGGCGTCATGAAGCCCGCCAGCATTCGCATGGTGGTGGATTTGCCGGCGCCGTTTGGGCCGAGGAAGCCCAGCACCTCGCCCCGTGACACGGTGAAGGATACGTCATCCACGGCCGTGAAGGCGCCGAAGCGCTTCGTCAGGCGCTCGATCTCGATCAAGGCGGTCACAGCCGGCCCCCAGACTTCCCCTGGGTCAGCCGATTAAGGAGGCGGGGGGCTAGGTGCAAGACCCCGGCCCTTTGTTCCTACCCCGCATCCAGCTTCGCCAGCGTCGGGTCGTGCCCGAACAGCGTCAGCAGCGCGAGCGCCGCCTGCCCGCGCGGGGAGGCCAGCGCCGGGTCGCGTTCCAGCAGCGCCTGGGCGTCGCGATGGGCGGTATGGGTCAGGCGCTCGAACTCCTCCGGCTCCTCCCGCGCATCCAGCAGGCGGCCGCCTTGCAGGCCCGATTGCCGCTCTCGCAGCACATCGCCGCCGCCGCGGGCGCGCAGGTCTTCCTCCGCGATCAGAAAACCGTCCTCGGTGTCGCGCAGCACCAGAAGGCGGCGTTTCTCGCCATCCGACAGGCCCTCGGAATGGACCAGCAGGCAGGACGACGGCTTCGATCCGCGCCCGACGCGGCCGCGCAGCTGGTGCAGCGCGGCCAGGCCGAAGCGCTCGGCCTGCTCGATCAGCATGATCGTCGCCTCCGGCACATCCACGCCGACCTCGACGACGGTGGTCGCAACCAGAAGGCGCGTTGTGCCGGCGGCGAAATCGGCGAGCGCCGCTTCCCGCACCGCCAGATCCTGCAGGCCATGGGCCATGCCAACCAGGCCCGGGAAACGGGCCGACAATTCGGCGAAGCGATCCTCGGCGGCCACCGAATCGTCGCTCTCGCCGCCCGATATGGCACGCACCACCCAATAGGCGCGTTCGCCGCGCGCCAGCGCTTCCCCCAGCCGGTCGATGATGTCGGGCAGGCGGTCCTGGCCCAGGATGCGGGTGGTGATGGGCTGGCGGCCGGCGGGTTTCCCTTCCAGCCGGCTCACGGCCATCTCGCCCCATTGGGTCAGCAGCAGCGTGCGCGGGATGGGGGTCGCGGTCATCACCAGCATATCCGCATCCCGGCCCTTATTGGCCAGCATCAACCGCTGCCCGACGCCGAAGCGGTGCTGTTCATCGACGATGGCGAGGCCGAGGTCGTGGAACTCCACCGCATCCTGGAACAGCGCATGGGTGCCGACGACGATGCCGACCCGCCCGGAGGCGAGGCCGCGCAGAACCTCCTTCCGCTCGGCGCCTTTCACTGAACCGGTCAGCAGCCGCACCTCGACCCCGGCGGGCAGGCAGAGCTTCGTCAGCGTCCGCAGATGCTGCCGCGCCAGCAATTCGGTGGGCGCCATCAGCGCGCCTTGCGCGCCGGATTCGACCGCGCGGAGCATCGCCAGCACCGCGACCAGCGTCTTGCCCGATCCGACATCGCCTTGCAGCAGGCGCAGCATGCGGCGGGGGGCGGCCATGTCGGCGCCGATCTCGGCCAGCGCCTGGGACTGGCCGAGTGTGGGCGGATGGCCGAAGGCCGCGAGCGCCTTGGCCTGCAACTCTCCCGTCCCCGGCAGGGGGCGGCCGGGCCGGCTGCGCTGGCGGCGGCGGACCAGCCCGATCGCGACCTGGCTGGCCAGCAATTCGTCATAGGCAAGCCGCCGGCGCGGCGCCTGGGGCAGAGGGCCGGCGGGGCGTTGCAGGCTGCGGATCGCGGCGTCGAAGGCGGGCCATTGCTCCCGCCGCACCAAAGCGGGGTCGGCCCATTCGGGCAGCGGGCGCAGGCGTTCCAGCGCCGCCTCCATCGCGGTACGGAGGCGCTTTGGCGTCAGGTCGCGGACCAGGGGCCAGACGGGCTCGACCAGCGGCAGCGCTTCGGGCTGTTCAGCGCTGAGTGGGTTCAGCATCGCCCAGCCGCGACTGCCTTCCACCATCACCCGCCCGGCCAGGAACCGGACCGAGCCCGCCGGCAGCAGCTTCTGGATCCAGGGCAGGCGGCCATTCATGTAGCGGATGGTCAGCGGCCAGCCGCCGGCCTGGGCCTTCACCTCGACATAAGGTCGCCCGGTGGATTTTGCCCGCGCGGCGCGGAGCGAGGTCACCTCCACCTCCAGCACGCAATCCTGGTCGGGCGGGGCTTCTTCGGGGCTGGCGACGCGGCGGCGGATGATGACGCGTTCGGGCAAATGCAGCAGCAAGTCGAGCACGCGCTCGCCCCCCGTCGCCTCCGCCAGCAGCTTGGCCAAAGTGGGGCCGACGCCGTGCAGGTCCCCGACCGGCGCCAGCAACCCGGCCGCCGCCAGCGCGTCCCAAGTCGCGTGCTCCGCTGGGGCCGTGGCCGCCGCGCGCAATTCCATTTCCTTCATCGGGCTGACAGGATTCCCATGCGCCCCTATATGGCAGGCCCGAGCCCGTAAGCCGACATGTCAGACGAAACCGAAATCGAAGACCTCTCCCCCCGCCGCCGCCGCCTGCTGTTCCGGGCCTGGCACCGGGGCACCAAGGAAGCCGATCTGATGATCGGCGGCTTCGTGAAGCGCCATGTCGCCACCCTGACCGACTCCGAGCTGGATGAGCTGGAGGAAGTGCTGGAACTGCCCGATGTGGATCTGTCCGACTGGCTGTCCGGCCGCCGCCCCATCCCGGCGGAGGTCGCTTCCCCCATGCTGACGCGCCTTGCGGCGGAATGCGGCGGGGTGGGGGCGGGCCTGCACCCGGACCTCAAGGGCGCGCTGCGCGGCTGATGGACAGCATCCTCGTCCACGGCGCGCCGGAGGGCTACGACGCGCTGCTGCTGGCGCGTCGCCGGGCGGAAAGCCGCAAGCCGATCCTGCATGTCTGCCGCGACGATGCCCGCATGGCCCGGCTGGCGGAGGCGCTGGCCTTCTTCGCCCCGCATGCCGAGGTGCTGCGCTTCCCCGCCTGGGACTGCCTGCCCTATGACCGCGTCTCCCCGAACCCGGAGATCGTGGCCGAACGGGTCGCCACGCTGACGCGGCTGGCCGAACGCTCGCCGACCCCGCGCATCCTGCTGACCACGGTCAACGCCCTGGTGCAGAAGGTGCCGCCCCGCGCGGCCTTCCGGGGTGCGACGCTGTCGCTCACGCGCGGCGGGCGGCAGGACCCGCTGAAGCTGGCGGAATTCCTGGAAGCCAATGGCTACCACCGCACTGGCACGGTCATGGAACACGGCGAATACGCCGTCCGCGGCGGCATCGTGGATCTGTTCCCGGCCGGGGAGCCGGAGCCCGTCCGGCTCGACCTGTTCGGCGACGAGATCGAGGATATCCGCCGCTTCGAAACCGGCACCCAGCGCAGCGGCGCGCGGATCGACGGGCTGACTTTGCGCCCGGTGGGAGAGGTGCTGCTGGACGCGCCCTCCATCAGCCGCTTCCGCACCGCCTATCGCGAGTTGTTCGGCGCGGCGGCGGGGGATGACCCGCTTTATGTCTCGATCAGCGCCGGCCGAAAGCATCCGGGCATGGAGCACTGGGCCGGGCTGTTCCACGACACGATGGAAACCCTGCTGGACCATCTGGGCGAAGACGCGCCGGCGGAGGTCAGCGTGTCCTTCGACCACCAGGCGGAAGACGCGCTCGCGGTGCGGATGGAGATGGTCGCCGACCATTACGAGGCCCGTCGCGGCCCGACCCGGGAAGGGGAGGTGCCCTATCGCCCCGCGCCGCCCGACCGGCTCTACCTCGACCTCGATGCGTGGGACGCGATGCTGGCCGAGCCCACGGTGATGCGCTTCGTCCCTTTCGCTCCGGCCTCCGACCTGCCCGGCGTGATCGATGCAGGCGGGCGGCCTGGGCGGCTGTTTGCCGATGTGCGGGCGGAGGGGAAGAACGTCTTTGCCGCCTATGGGGAACACGCCAAGGCACTGGCCGCGCGCGGCCACCGCCCGGTGCTGGCCGCCTGGACACGCGGCAGCCGCGAAAGGCTGGGCAACCTGCTGCGCGAGAACGGCATCGCCTGTGAGGCGGTGGACGATGTGCTGGAATTACAGAAGCTGGCGAAGGGCACAGTCGGGCTTGCGATCCTCGGCGTGGAGCGCGGCTTCGTCTCGCCCCCAGGCACGCGCCCCACGGACCCGCCCGGCTTCGTTGTCACCGGCGAACAGGACCTGCTGGGCGAGCGCATCGCGCGCCCGCCGCGCAAGCGCCGCCGCGCAGACCAGTTCATCGCCGACGCCACCGAGATCGCCGAGGGCGATCTGGTGGTCCACCAGGAACACGGCATCGGCCGCTATGACGGGCTCGCCACCATCGAGGTCAGCGGCGCGGCGCATGAATGCCTGCGGCTGATCTATGACGGCGGCGACAAGCTGTTCCTGCCGGTCGAGAATATCGAGATCCTGTCGCGCTTCGGCAGCGAAAGCGCGGGCGTGCCGCTCGACAAGCTGGGCGGCGGGGCGTGGCAGGCACGCAAGGCCAAGGCG
>JBIIRI010000010.1:0-40323 GCA_044341625.1 Roseomonas sp. | reverse complement strand
AGCCGGAAAGGCCCCGGTGGCGGTGCCAGAGGCCAGCAGGGCGTTCAGCCGCTGGACCAAAGCGCGGCGCGCGGCGGCGGCGGCGACGGCGTGGCGGGCCATCGCATCCTCCAGCGCCGCCAGCCACCGGGCATCGCGCCGTCCTTCCGCCAACAGGCGGTTGCGGCCGGACATGGCGGTTTCATGCGCCGCGACGTCCCGCGCATGGGCGGGCTCCAGCGCCCAGACCAGCCGGTCCAGGAAGCGCCGGCGGCCGGATGCGCCTTCCTGGAACAGCCGGTCCATCTGCGGCGTGAGCCAGACGGCCGCCGCGCGGTCGGCCAGCTCGGCGCCGGATTTCAGCGGCTCGTCATCCAGGCGCCATTTGCGGCGGGCATCGGCCCCGTCTTCCCCCACCGTGCCGGTGGCGATGGCGCAGGCGCCATGCGGCCCTTCTAAACGGCCCCAGGCGGCCCAGGGGCGGCTTTCGCCGGCCACGCGCCGGCCCATCTCGGCCGCCTTCGCCCCCCTCAGGCCGCGGCCGGGGCCCAGCAGGCTGATCGATTCCAGCAGGTTGGTCTTGCCCACCCCGTTCTCGCCGGCGATCGCGACGATGCGACCTTCGAAGCGCGCCTCGAAAGCCGGGTAGGAGCGGAAATCGGTGAGCCGCAGGCGCGTGAGGCGCAGCGGCGGAAGAGGCGCTTGGGTCAGGACAGCCGCGATGCCAGGGTGGCGCGAGATCTGGGAGAACAAAGCAGGAATATCAATCCATCGCCGGGCGCGTCAGCCCCACGGCAGGAATCAGAAGGGGGGCATCCGCCCCCCTTCACGCAACCCGCGCAGCGCACGCCAGGCGGCCGCTGGCCTCAGACCCGCATCGGCATCAGGACATACAGCGCTTCCGGCTTGGCGCTGTCGGTCACGATGGTGGGGGCCGATCCGTCCGAGAAGCGGAACTCCACATGGTCCACGATCTGGTCTGTGATGTCGTTCAGGTAGCGGGCCTGGAAGCCGATCTCGATGGGGCTCGAATCATAGCTAACCACATCGCCCTCCAGCTCCTCCTGCGCCTGGCCCAGCTCGGGGCTGGCGGCGCTGATCAGCAGGTGGTTGCGGTCCACGCTGAGCTTCACCGGGCGCGACCTTTCGCTGCTGATGCCGGCCACGCGGCCGACCGCCTCGGCGAAGTCCTTCTTCGACACGCGCAGCACCTTGTCGTTGCCGCGCGGGATCACGCGCTCATATTCCGGGAAGGTGCCGTCGATCAGCTTGGAGGTCAGCTGCACCGCCCCCAGCGTGAAGCGGATCTTGGTGTCGGACAGCGCGACGGCGATCTCGTCCTGCATCTCCTCCGCCAGCTTCCGCAGCTCATTCACCGTCTTGCGGGGGATGATCACGCCCGGCATGCCGGCGGCGCCATCGGGCAGGGGTTCTTCCACCCGCGCCAGCCGGTGGCCGTCGGTCGCGACCGCGCGCAGCACCTTCGCGCCGCCGCTTTCTGCGGCATGGAAGTAGATGCCGTTCAGGTAGTAGCGCGTCTCCTCGGTGCTGATCGCGAAGCGGGTGCGGTCGATCAGCTCCCGCAGCTGGCCGGCGGGCAGGGCGAATTTGTGCGGCAGCTTGCCCTCGGTCATCGAGGGGAAGTCATCCACCGGCAACACCGCGAGCTTGGCGTCAAACCGCCCGGCGCGCAGCGTCAGCAGCGCGTCGCCGCCCGGGTGGTCCAGTTCCAGCTTCGCCGTCTCCGGCAGCTTGCGGACGATTTCATACAGCGTCGCGGCGGGGGCGGTGGTGCGGCCCTGGCGCGTCACGGTGACGCCGGGCACTTCCTCTACCACCGCGATCTCCATATCCGTCGCTGTCAGCTTGAGGCCGCTTTCGCGCGCTTCGAGCAGGACATTGGCGAGGATGGGGATGGTGTTGCGCCGTTCCACCACGCTCTGCACATGCGCGAGCGCCTTGAGCAGCACGGCCCTGTCCACGGAAAACTTCATGGCACCCGACGTCCCGACGACTGGCGACGCCCGGGGCCGCGGGGCTCATTGCCCTGCCGCCTGCCGGGGCGCCCCCGATTGGCTCCCGACCCGCCCTTCGGCGGGTGGGGCACCTTACCAGCGCGGAGTCCCGAGTAGAAGGCGGGGTTTGGGGCCTTTTCGGGGGTTAAAGGGGCGGAAAGGGCGCACCGGTTTCGAACCGCATGCCGAACTTGCCGATTCCGTTCCAGCCGCGATCATATTGCGGCGGCGCCTTGACCGCCCCCGCCCGGCCGAGCGCGACCGCGGCGCGCATCGGCCAATAGGGGTCGCGCAGCAGGGCACGGGCCAGCAGGACCATATCGGCCTTGCCCTCCGTCACCAGCGCCTGGGCCTGTTCGGGCTCCGTGATCAGGCCGACGGCGGCCACCGCCACCCCCGTACCTTCCCGCACCGCGACCGCGCCCGGCACCTGGTACAGGGGGGCGACGGGGATCTTCTGGCGCTGCGGGTCGATCCCGCCGGAGGAGACATCGACGATATCCACCCCCGCCACCTTGGCGCGCCGGGCGAGTTCCACGGTCTCCGCCGTTGTCCAGCCGCCCTCGATCCAGTCGGTGTGGCTGACGCGGAGCGAGAGCGGGATCTCCGCCGGCAGCGCGGCGCGGACGGCCTGGACCACCTCCAGCGTCAGGCGGGCCCGGCCGTCGAAATCGCCGCCCCAGCGGTCGTTCCGGCGATTCGCGATGGGCGAGAGGAATTGGTGCAGCAGGTAGCCATGGGCGGCATGGATCTCGATCAGCCGGTAGCCGGCCGCGACCGCGCGACGGGCGCTGGCGGCGAAAAGGGCGGGGATGGCCGCGACCTCCGCCTCGGTCAGCGCGCGCGGCGCGGCGAAATGGCCCACTGGCTGGTCGGAGGCCGAGACGACCTCCCACCCCGGATCGGCGGGGCCTTCATGCCAGGCCGGCAGGCGGGACGCCTTGCGCCCGGCATGGCCGAGCTGGATCGCCGGCACCGCGCCGGCATGGGCGATGGCGGCGGCCAGCCGCGCATGGCCGGCGATCTGCCCATCCTCCCACAGGCCAAGATCGCCCGGCGTGATGCGGCCATCGGCGGTGATGGCGGTGGCTTCCGCCATGACCATCCCTGCCCCCCCGATGGCACGCTGCAGCAGATGCGCCAGATGCCAGTCGGTGGGCTTCCCGTCATCGCCAGCGCAATACATGCACATCGGGGACACCCCGATGCGGTTGGCGAAGGTCACGCCGCGCAGCGTCAGCGGGTCGAACAGATCGGGCATCGGGGGACTCCAGCGGCGTCTGGCGAAGTTGAGGCGCTCCGGCGCCATGAAGCCGGGGGGGAGCAGGGGCTGCAACCCGGGGGCGATGTCGATTGCCCCTCGCGACACGAAAGCCCAGCGCAATGGCTGTCCAAGGCTTCACCGGCGGGTCACGGCGGCGTGAGAGCCGGTCGGGCAATCTGCCTTCCGTCCAGGCGATGCCTCGACGTTTTCTCCCGGCGGTTTCGCACAATCAGGTGCGGAGCCTACTTTCCCCGGTGCCGCGAGGCACCGGGGATTTTTTCATGGTCGCCGGAAAGCGCCCCTTGTCTCAGACGCGGCCGGCGGCCTTGTCGGCCTCGTAGCGGGCCTTGGTCTCGGCATTGGCGGGGTAGAGGCCCGGCAGGGCGAGGCCCTTGCCGACCTCGTTCATGATCCAGCCTTCCAGCCGTTCCTGCTCCACCGCGGCCTCGGTCACGGCATCGAGCATCGCGGCGGGGATCACCACCGCGCCATCGCCATCGGCCACCACGATGTCGCCCGGCACCACGGTGACGCCGCCGCAGCCGATCGTCTCCTGCCAGCCGACGAAGTTCAGCGCGGCGACCGAGGCCGGGGCGACATAGCCCTGGCAGAACACCGGCAGGCCGGTGCCGATCACACCCTGCCCGTCGCGAACCATGCCATCGGTGACGAGGCCGGCGACGCCCTTCACCCGCATCCGCGCGCAGAGGATGTCGCCGAAGATGCCAGCGGTGGTGAGCCCCATCGCATCGGCGATGGCGACGCAGCCTTCCGGCATGTCCTCGATCGCGGCGCGGGTGGAACGGGGAGAGGACCAGCTATCCACCGTCGCCAGGTCCTCACGCGTCGGGGTGAAGCGCAGCGTGAAGGCCGGGCCGACGATGCGGGTGAAGTTGCCCGGCACGATGGGCCGCGCGCCATTCACATAGGCGAAGCGCACGCCCTTCTTCAGCAGCACCGTGGTCAGGGTCGCGGTGGTCACGCCCATCAGGGCTGCCTTGGTGGCGGGGTTCATGCGTGTCGCTCCGAGCGGGAAATGCGACACGCTTGAAACGCCGCCCGCCCCAGGCCGTCAACCCGGCCCGCCGATCCCCACCCCGGCCAACCCCACGGCACCCATCCCGAATCCCCAGGGCCTGAGCGTCTCCGGCACGCCGGCCACCGGCGCGTGGGGCAACGACTGCGTGCCCTCGGCCAGGGTCAGCGGTACGACCGCCGCATCGGCCGACAGGTTGAAGACGCAGCGCACCCGCAGCCGCGCCAAGACCCGGTCGAAGCCGAGCAGCGGCGCCGCCATGTCCAGCGGTTCGATCCCGCCCGCGACCAGCGCCGGCGCGGCGCGCCGCGCCTGCAGCATCGCGCGGGCGAAGCGCAGCACGGAATGCGGGTCGGCCTCCTGCCCATCCACCGCGAGGGCGCGATGCGCTTCGGGCACCGGCAGCCAGGGCGTGCCGGCCCCGAAGCCGGCATTCGGCGCGGCGCGCTGCCAGGGCATCGGCGTGCGCGCGCCGTCGCGGCCACGGAATTCGGGCCAATGGGCGATGCCGAAGGGATCGCGCAGCGCGGCGAAGGGCAACTCCGCCTCCGGCAGGCCGAGCTCCTCGCCCTGGTAGAGACAGGCGCTGCCGCGCAGCGTCAGCAGCAGCGCCAGCAGCAGCTTCGTCACCTGCGGTTCGGCCATCCCGCCCGGCGCCCAGCGCGTGGCGACGCGTGCGACGTCGTGGTTGCTGAAGGACCAGCAGGGCCAACCTCCCGGCATCGCCGCCGCCTCCACCAGCGCGCGTGCCTCCGCATGGCCGAAGGCACCGCGCAGCGGCGCGAGCGTATAGGCCATGTGCAGCCGCCCCGGCCCGGTGGCGCGCGCGATGCGGGCGAAGGCACCGGGCTGGGAGGAGAATTCGCCCAGCAGCGCGCGATCCGCAAAAGCGTCCGTCTCCGCGCGCAGGCGGTGCAGCACGGCATCGGTGCCGGCGCCCATCATGTCGTGCAGATGCGCCTGCATGCCGAACAGCTTCGCCGGCACCGCGCGCAGCGGCGCGGCGGGGTTGGAACGCAGCAGCGGATCATGGGCGACGAAATCGAGCGCATCGACGCGGAATCCATCCACCCCGCGCGCCAGCCAGAAGCGCATGATCTCCGCGACCGCATCCAGGGTTTCGGGATCGGCCAGGTTCAGCGCGGGTTGCGCGGGCAGGAAATGGTGCAGCGCGTATTGCCGCCGCCTGGCTTCCCATCGCCAGGCCGGGCCGCCGAAGACCGACAGCCAGTTGTTCGGCGGCGTGCCATCCGGCCTGGGATCGGCCCAGACATAGCGCGCGGCGAGCGGCCCGGTGCGCGAGGCGCGGGAGGCCTGGAACCAGGGATGCGCCTCACTGGTATGGCTCATCACCAGGTCGAGCAGCAGGCGCAGCCCCCGCGCATGGCAGGCGGCGACCAGCGTATCGAGATCCGCGAGGGTGCCGTAGTCCGGCGCGACCGCCCTATGGTCGCTGACATCGTAGCCGAGATCGGCGCCGGGCGAGGTATAGATCGGGCAGAGCCACAGCGCGTCCACGCCAAGGCCCGCGATGTGATCCAGCTTCTCGACGATACCAGGCAGGTCGCCGATGCCGTCCCCATTCGTATCGCGGAAGGAGCGCGGATAGATCTGGTAGATCACCGCGCCGCGCCACCAGGGTTCCACCGCCCGCTTCCTCCGTCGCCGTCGATCCCTGCCACGGCAGGGCGCGACGGATGGGTCACGAAGCGGTGGGCGGGCGGGTCAGGCGGCGGGGCGGTAGCCTTCCTCGGCCAGGGCGGCGGCGATGGCGGCCGGGGTCAGGGTGGTGTCGGCGCGGACCAAGCCTTCGGCCAGCACAACCTCCACCTTCGCGGCCGGATCCAGCGCCTGGATCGCCTGCGTCATCGCCTTCACGCAATGGCCGCAGGTCATGCCCGCCACCTTCATCTCGATGGTCATGCCGGCTTCCCTTCGAGTTCGGCGAGGATCGGGCATTCCGGCCGGTCGTCGCCCGAGCAATGGTTGGCGAGATGCCGCAGGCTGCCGGCCATCGCGCTCAGCGCCGCCGCCTTGGTTTCCAGCGCTTCCACATGCGCGATGGCCATGCGCTTCACCTCCGCGCTCGCGCGCGACCGGTCGCGCCACAGCGCGAGCAGCTTGCGGACATCCTCGAGCGGAAAGGCCAGGTCGCGCGCATGGCGGATGAAGCGCAGCACGGCGACGTCCTGCGCGCCATAGCTGCGATAGCCATTGGCGCGGCGTTCCGCCTCGATCAACCCGATCGCTTCGTAGTGGCGGATCATCTTGGCCGAGACGCCGGAACGCTGCGCGGCTTCCCCGATCGTCATGTCGCGTGCGTCCTTGGGTGCAGGCCCTGGCTGGGGCGCCACCGGGCGAGCAGCAGCGCATTCGCCACCACGCAGACCGAGGACATCGCCATCGCCGCCCCCGCCAGCATCGGAGACAGGAAGCCGAGCGCCGCCAGCGGCAGGCCCAGCAGGTTGTATGCGAACGCCCATGCCAGATTCCCCTTCACCTTGCCGTATGTCCTGCGCGTGATGTCGAGCGCCGCCGGCACCAGCCCCGGATCGCCGCGCATCAGCGTGATGCCCGCGGCGGCGATGGCCACATCCGTGCCCGTGCCCATCGCGATGCCGAGATCCGCCGCCGCCAGCGCCGGCGCGTCATTGACGCCATCGCCCACCATCGCGACGCGCGCGCCGCCCTGCCGCCAGGCCGCGACCTGCGCGGCCTTGTCCGCCGGCAGCACCTCCGCCGCCACGCGCGCGATGCCGAGGCCTTCGGCGGCGGCCCGCGCGGCGGGCGCGATATCGCCCGACAGCATCGCGACCTCGACGCCCATCGCCCGCAGATCGGCTACGGCTTCGGCTGCGCGCGGCTTCGGCGCGTCCTCGAAGGCGAACAGCGCGAGCGCGGCGCGCGCCTCCGGATCGATCAGCCAGGCGAGGCTGCGGCCCTTCAACGCTTCTGCTTCCGTCTGCGCGGCGAGCGCGCCGGGATCCGCCCCCGATTCCGCCAGCAGTCGCGGGCTGCCGAGCGCGAGGCGGCGTCCCTGGACCGTGGCTTCAACGCCCCGGCCGGGCAGCGCGCGGAAGCCCTCGGCCGCCGGCGGATTGCCGCCCTGCGCCGCGAGCACCGCGCGCGCCAGTGGATGTTCGCTGCCGGATTGGAGTGCGGCGGCCATCGCCAGCGCCTGCCCGGCCGTCACGCCATCGGCCGCATGTAGCGCGGCGAGGCGCGGCTTGCCTTCGGTTAGCGTACCGGTCTTGTCGAAGGCGACGAGGGTGATGGATCGGGCGCGCTCGATGGCCTCGGCGTCGCGCAGCAGGATGCCGGCGCGCGCCGCGGCCCCCGTGCCGGCCATGATCGCCGCCGGCGTCGCGAGGCCGAGCGCGCAGGGGCAGGCGATGACGAGCACGGCCACCGCATGCAGGATCGCCGCCTCCGCCCCCGCCCCCGCGATCAGCCAGCCGAGTGCCGTCAGCGCGGCGAGGCCGATGACGATGGGGACGAAGGCGGCACTCACGCGATCCACCAGCTTCTGCACCGGCGCACGAGAGGCCTGCGCGGCGGAAACCAGCGCTGCGACGCGCGCCAGCGTGGTGTCGCGCCCGACCGCCGTGGCGCGCAGCACAAGCCGCCCGTCCAGCACCACCGTGCCGGTGGCAACCGAAGCGCCCGGCGCCTTTTCGACGGGGCGGGATTCGCCGGTCAGCGCGCTTTCATCGACGCCGGCCTCGCCGGTCTCGATGGTGCCATCCACGGGAATGCGCTCGCCGGGGCGCACCACGATCCGGTCGCCCACCACCAGCGATGCCGCCGGGACTTGGCGTGGCGCGCCGTCATCGCCGAGCAGCCAGGCCTCGCGAGGGCGGAGCGCGAGCAGGGCGCGGATCGCCGCCCCCGTGCCGCGCTTCGCCCGCGCTTCCAGCCATTTGCCGAGCAGGACGAAGAACAGCACCACCACCGCTGCCTCGAAATACAGGCCATGCGCATGCGTGGTCCCGTGGCGCCAAATCAGCCAGAGCGAGAGCAGGAAGGCGCTGCCGGTGCCGAGCGTGACCAGCAGGTCCATGTTGCCGGTGCCGTCGCGCAGCGCCGCCCAGGCGGCGCGGGCGAAGCGTGGCCCGAACCAGGCGAAGACCGCGCCGGCCAGCGCCAGCTGCATCCAGGCGCCCGGCAGCAGGTCCAGCCCGAAGGGCATTCCCGCCATGCCGATCAGGAAAGGCGAAGCAAGCGCCCCCGCGCCCAGCACTTCGCGGCCCTGGCGGGACAGGCGGCGCTGCGCGGCCTGTTCCTCCGCCTCCGCATCGTCGGGGATGGCGGCCAGGCGATAGCCGGCCTTGGTGAGCGCGGCGGCCAGGGCCGAATCCTCCACCCCCGCCAGCAGGCGCAGCGTCGCGCGCTCCGCGGCCAGGTTCACGCTGACGGAGATCACGCCCGGCACCTTGGCGAGCGCCCGTTCCACGCGGCCGGCGCAGCTCGCGCAGGTCATGCCCTCGATGCCGATGCTCCGGTCCGCCTCCGGTACGGCGTAGCCCGCCGCGCGGATGACGCCGGCCAGCTCGACCGGAGTGGCGGTGCCGGCGACCTCGACACGCTCGGCGGCCAGATTCACCTGCGCGGCCGCGACCCCCGGCAACTTCAGCAGCGCACGCTCCACCCGCCCGGCGCAGGAGGCGCAGGTCATCCCCTCGACGGGAAGGGATAGATGCGGAAGCGCGGTCGGCGGTGCCTCGGGCATCGCGGTGCGTGTCGGTTCCATGCAGGGGAAATGGGGCCTCCCATCATGGGAGGGTCAAGGGCCCATCCGCCGCCTGTCGCAAGCCTTGCCGGGTTCCGCGGGCCTGCGCCTTGATCTCGATCAGCTTACTGGCCTGGGGACGGGGCGTTGACGTTCCCGCGACGCCTCGCGACATCACGCCCATGCGAGCATCTGTCCCGGCCCTTGCCCTTCTCCTCCTCGCCGCCCCCGCCGCCGCCCAGGCGCCGGGGCCGGAGCCGGTGCGGATCGCCAACCGCACAGGCGTGGAGGCCACCGCGCTCCACGCCGTGCGCAGCGGCAGGCCGGATTGGGGCGGCAACCTGCTCAACCGCGGGCCGCTCGGCCCGAACCAGGCGTTCAGCCTGCGCGTGAACCCCGAGGCCGGCTGCCGCTTCGACATCCGCCTGGTCCTGGCCGATGGGCGGGAGAGCATCGCCCGCGACCGCGACATCTGCGCCGAGACGCGGGTGGAGATGGCGACCGCCGCCGCGCCCCAGCCCGCCGCGCCGCCGGTGGCGCAGGCCAGACCGAACCAGCAGGCCCGCCGCGTCTCATCGGGGACCGGCTTCGTGATTGCGCCGGACCGGGTGATGACCAACCAGCATGTCGTCGATGGCTGCGACCGGGTGCTGGCGCGCACGCCGGATGGGCGCTGGCTGGCCGCGACCCCGCCGGCGCAGGTGGATCGCGCGCTGGACCTCGCGGTGCTGACTATCCCCGGCAATCCGGGCCCCGTCCTGTCCTTCCGGACCGCGCCGGGCGTCCGCCGTGGCGAGGATGTGATCGCCTATGGCTTCCCGCTGGCGGGGCTGCTGTCGGCCGATCCGAAGCTGACGCGCGGCGTGATCAACGCGCTGGGTGGGGTGCAGAACGACCAGAACAATTTCCAGATCAGCGCCGAGGTGCAGCCGGGCAATTCGGGCGGGCCGCTGCTGGACATGCAGGGGCATGTGGTGGGCGTCGTCGTCTCGAAGCTCGACAGCCGCCGGGTGCAGAATGTGGACAATGTGAATTTCGCGGTGAAGGGCGAAGCCGCGCAGGCTTTCCTGCGCCGGGCGAACATCCCCTTCCGCACTGTGGAAAGCCGCGGGACGGACCGTAGCGCGGCCGATGTGGGGGAGATCGCGCATCGCAGCACCGTGCTGCTGCGGTGCGAGAAATAGGGCGCCGCCGCCCTATCGCTTCACGAAGCGCGCAGCGAAGAAGCCGTCGAGCCCACCGCGCTCCGCCCACATGTCGGGGCGGGTGCGGAGCGTGCTGGCGGCGGTCAGTGCCGTTTCCAGCCCCGGCAGTTCCTCAGCCCGGATCGGGTCGGGCACCAGACCGAGGGAGGCCGCGCGGGGCAGATGCGCCTCCCCTTCTTCCGGCTGCAGCGAACAGGTGGCGAAGACGATGCGGCCGCCGGGGCGCAGCAGCGTCGCGGCATGCGCCAAAAGGCGCGCCTGCGCTTCCGCCATCGGGGCGATATCGGCGGCGCGTTTCAGATGCGGGATGTCGGGGTGGCGGCGGATGATGCCGGTCGCGGTGCAGGGCGCATCCAGCAGGATCGCGTCGAAGCCCGCCTCGGCCGGCGTCCAGCTGGCCGCATCGGCCTGGACGAGCTCGGCTTCCATCTTCACCCGCGCGAGGTTCTCACGCAGGCGGCCCATGCGCCTTGCATCGCGTTCCACCGCCGTCACCCGCGCCCCGGCCGCCACAAGCTGCGCGGTCTTGCCGCCGGGGGCGGCGCAGAGATCTGCCACGCGCTCCCCGGCCTGCACGCCCAGCAGCTTCGCGGGCAGCGCCGCGGCGGCGTCCTGCACCCAAAAGGCGCCGTCCGCGAAGCCGGGCAGGTCGGCCAGCAGCGTGCCGGCGGGCAGGCGCGCGCTGCCGGTGGGCAGGATCTCCGCCCCCTCCGGCGCGGTGGCGCCGGGTGCCATCGTCAGGTCGAGCGGCGCGGGCGCGGCCTGCGCGCGCACCATCGCGCGCACCGCCGGGCCATAGGCCGCGTACCAGGCGCTCCAGAGCCAGGGCGGGGTGTCGAGCCGTTCCGCATCCAGCCCCTCCAGCGCCGCCGCGCCTTCAGTGGCGACCTTGCGGAGCACGGCGTTCACCAGCCCGGCGAAGGGCTTCGGCACCACCGCGACCGTCGCCGCCACGGCGGCATGGGCGGGCGTGCCGAGCAGCAGCAACTCCGCCGCACCGGCCCGCAGCGCCGCGCGCACCACCGGCGGGGGTTCGCGCCGCAAGAAGGGCTCCAGCACGGCATCGAGGCTGCCGGCACGGCGCAGAACCGTCGCGGCGATGCGGTGCGCCGCCGAGCGGTCGCGCGGCGCCAGCGCGCCCGGCAGCGCATCGAGTGCTTCCTCCAGCGGCCGGCGGCGCTCCATCACGGCGGCGAGCAGCGCCAGCGCCGCCTGGCGCGCGGGCATGCCGGCCGCGCCTGCGGGGCGGGGGGAGGAGGCGGAAGGCGGGCGGGGATCGGGCATCGGGGGCGGTTTATGGCCCCCGGGCCGGTGCCATGCTAGGGCCCGCCGCGATGCGCGCCCCCGGGGCGGCCCCGACAGGCCGCCCGAGGCGCGCCGGCCGCCGGGTCGTGACCGACGTCGATGGAGTGGATGGATGATCGAGTGGGTGACCGACCTGGTCGCGGCGGGTGGCTGGCTGGGCGTGCTGGGGCTGATGTTCCTGGAGAACCTGTTCCCGCCGATCCCGTCGGAAGTGATCATGCCGCTCGCGGGCTTCGCGGCGGCCCGCGGGCAGATGTCCTTCACGCTGGCGGTGATCGCAGGGATCGTCGGCACGCTGCTCGGAAACGCCTTCTGGTACGAGCTGTCGCGCGCCATCGGCTCCGCCCGGATCAGGCCGCTCTTCGCGCGCTATGGCCGCTGGTTCGCGGTGGATGACAAGGATTTCGACAAGGCCGAGACAACGCTGCGGAGATACGGCCCCGTGGCGCTGTTCTTCGGCCGGCTGCTGCCGGGCATCCGCACCTTGATCTCGATCCCCGCGGGCCTCGCGCATATCCCGCGCCTTGTCTTCTATGTCTGGACCGCGCTCGGCAGCACGGTGTGGATCCTGTTCCTGACCAGCGCGGGCTACTGGATGGAAGACCATTACGACAAGGTCGAGAGCTGGTTCGAGCCGTTGTCCTATGTGGTCGTCGCTGGCATCATCGGGACCTATGTCTGGCACATCTGGGCCACGCGGGTCCGGAAGCGCCCGTAGCGGGAATACTTACCGCCGGCGCGACCCACGCACGCGCAGCAGGGCGGGGGCAAGGGTCGCCGGCGTGCCGCCGCCGCGCGGTGGGCGCGGCGGATCGTGCCGCGCCAGCAGCATGGTCGCGACACCGATCTGCACCGCGCCGAAGGTCAGGCCGGTGAAGAACCACAGCACCACCACCGGCCACCAATGCCCCGCCGCCGTCAGCAGCAGCATCGCGGCATCCTGCGGATTGAAGGCCAGCAGCGCGGCCACGAAGACGGCCCCGAGCGCGAAGCCCAGCGCGCCATGGGCGACCAGGAAGCGCACGAGCTTCGGCAGGCGGCGCCAGGCTGCGACAAGCTTCGACATGAGCCTATCCTGGCCCCCATCCCGCGGGGGCGGCTGTTGGGGGTGCCTCACCCCCAAGGGTTCCTGCGTCCGCCTTGCCCCCAGGGCCCCGGACGCGGAGCCTGAACGCGCGAGGGGGCCGATGGGATGCCAGCCGATCCGCCGCCCGGCGGCATGCCATCCGACGGGCCCATCCGTGCCGCCATCTGTTCCAGCGCTGCGACGCGGTTCGCCGTGGCGGGGTGGGTGGAGAACAGCCCGTCCATCCGCAGCCCCGAAAGCGGGTTGATGATGAACACATGGGCGCTGGCCGGATTGGCCTCCGCCGCCTCGTTCACCCGCCCCTGCTTGTACTGTTCCAGGCGCAGCAGTGCGGAGGCCAAGCCGCGCGGATCGCCGGCGATCTCGGCGCCGATGCGGTCGGCTTCGTATTCGCGCGAGCGGCTGATGGCCATCTGCACGATCATCGCCGCGATGGGCGCGAGGATGACCAGCAGGATCGTGCCGATCGGGCCGAAGGCGTTGTTGCGCTGGTTACCGCGCCCGAACACCATCCCGAACTGCGCCAGCATCCCGATCGCGCCCGCCAGCGTCGCGGTGATGGTCATGATCAGCGTGTCGTGGTTCTTGATATGGGCCAGCTCATGCGCGATCACGCCGGCGACCTCGCGCTCGCTCATCATGTCGAGCAGGCCGGTATTCACCGCGACGGCGCCCTTCTCCTGGCTGCGGCCGGTGGCGAAGGCGTTCGGCTGGTCCTCATGGATCACATAGAGCGCGGGCATCGGAATACCGGCGCGGGACGCGAGGGTGGCCGTCATCTCGTAAAGCCGCGGCGCATCCTGCGGCCCGATGGGCTGGGCGTTGTGCATCCCCAGCACCACGCGGTCGCTGTTCCACCATGCGAAGACATTCATCCCGCAGGCGAGGAGGAAGGCGATGAACATCCCCTGCTCGCCAGCGATGGCGAAGCCGACCGCGGCGAACAGCGCCGTCAGCCCCGCGAGCAGAAGCGCTGTACGGACATAGCCGGCCATGGTCTGACGCTCCCGAATGCGTGCCCTGCGCGTTGGACGCGCGACAACCTGCCAGGAGACGCTACATGAGCGCCATGAGCGAAACGGACAACAGGGGCCCGAAGGCCTCACAAGCCGGCCAGGTGCCGCTTCCCCCCGCTGTGACCGCCGAGCCCGGGCCGGGCCAGCCCCCCCCCGCCACCGACAAGGCGGGAGAGGCGCCGGTGAAGCCGAAGGAAGTCGGCGGCCCGGCCGGGCCGGAGCCCACCCGCTACGGGGATTGGGAACGCAAGGGACGGGTCAGCGACTTCTGATGCTACGGGCGCAAGTCACGTCATGATCTGTCGCGCGACTCGGGCGCGACAGTGCGAACATGATTGTGGGTCCAGGGCGCCGGAGCCCCAAGGGATTGTGGTCGCCCGAGTCGCGACTCGGGCGCGACTCGGAGGGCGGGAGCGGAACCCGCTTGTGGGTCGGTCGGCCGCCTGGCCCAATCTGTTGTGTGCGGAGAACATCCAGCGGGTGCGGGTCGGGCGTTCTCGCGAATCGGACCAGACGACTGAAAAAACACGGGTTTTCTGGATCGGTCCGGCCCGCGATTCACCTGCCGTTCCCGAACCGGGGCGAATCGGGAACGTGCGTGTGTTCTAACGAGGCGCCTTCTCGTCCCCCGGCGCGGCGAGCCAGATGGACAAGGCCAGCAGACCCGCCGCGGCCGCCAGCAGGCTCGGCCCTGGCCCGATCAGCCCCCAGCCCAACCCCAGCAGGACAGGGCCGAGCGATTGGCCGAGGAAAAAGCAAAAGGCATGCAGCGCCACCGCGCTGCCGCGCGCCTGCGGCACCAGTTCCGTCACCCGGGTCTGGATGGCGGAATGGATCATGTAGAAGCCGAGCCCCAGGAGCAGGCAGGTGCCGGCTAGCGCCGTGACGACCGGCAGCAGCGCCAGCCCCGCCATCCCGAGCGACGCCATCCCGCCCCCCAGCGCCACCACCCCGCCTTGGCCGAAGCGGCGGAGCAGCCAGGGCGCCAGCACGCCGAACAGGAAGCCGCCCGCGGCGAAGCCGGCCAGCGCGAAGCCCGCTTCCGCCGTGCCGCCCAGGCCGCGCTCGATCAGCAGGGGTGCGATGAAGGGAAAGACGCCGAAGACCAACGCGCCCTCGACGAAGACGGCGGCGTAGAGGATCCGCGCCGCGCGGAGGCCGAGGATGGCGCGGTAGCGCGCCAGCGCCTCCATCAGGTTGGGACGGCTGCCCGGCGGCACCTGGTCGCGCCCTCGCAGCGCCAGCACCGCTGCCAGCGTGGCCGCGGCGCAAACCAGCAGCACGCTGCGCCAGCCGAAGACCGGCGCGACGAAGATCGCGAGCAGCCCGCCCGCAGCCGAGCCCGTGAGCCCGGCCACTAGCAGGCGCGAGAGCGCGACCTGTCGCTTCTCGATGGGCACGAGGTCGCCGATCAGCGCGATGGCCAGCGGGAACACCCCGCCCGCCGCCGCGCCCGCCAGCACGCGCAGGATGGACAGCGACAGCAGGTCTGGCGCCGCGGCCGAGACCAGCAGCGTCAGCGCCAACAGCACCAGGCAGGCGCGGATGACGCGGCGCTTGCCGATGGCATCGCCGACCGGCCCCAGTACCGGCTGCACCAGCGCATAGGGCAGGGCATAGGCGCTGCCGAGCAGCGCGACGGTCGCCGCCGCCGCACCGAATTCCGCGCCGATCTCCGCCACCAGCGGATCGAGCGCCCGGCCCGCGAGCACCGAGGCGCAGGCCGCGAGGCCAAGGGTGAGGATCACGCGCTGCGTGGGATTGGGCGGGGAGGCCATGAGGAGCCGATGTGCGCCGGGTCCGCGCCGCGCGCAATGCGTGCCCCGGTTCACCGCCTGCTGCCGGATGGCGGCGCAACGCTTGGGCATGCCATCCGTCGCGGAGGGGCGGAGGATGGTTTCCCCGCCGTCCCCCCTTCGGTAGAAGCCGCCGATGGACAACAGCATGGCGACCAAGCCCTACAGCAAGCTGAAGGGCGATCCCTACCGGGCGTATGAGGCACTGCCCATCGAGGTGCGCCGCGCCCTGCAGGAATCCCTGGTGGATTGGTGCCCGCTGCGTGCCCTTGAATGGCATCTTCGCCTGCTGCGCCAGGAGCGGTTGCGGCCGGCCCAGGCGACATCCTTCATCGTCGCGACCATCCGCAAACAGGATCACGCCGAGGTCGCCGCCTTCGCGCGGTTATGGCCGAAAGGCGCCGCGGCCTATCCGCACATCGCGGCCGGCGCGACGCTCCAGCGTTATGTCGGGACGGAGGGCATCCCCGTGGCCGAGCCCGTTCTTGTTACCCGGGCGGCAAAACGGTCCAAGGTACCGGTCAAGCGCAAGACAGGCCGCCGCAGCCGTCGTTGAGCGCGGACGCATCGCGACCATGGCCTGCCGCCGGTGGCAGGGCCGCCGTTTCACGACGGTCTCCCCTTCGTTCGCCGCGGGCCCGGCCGGACCCGCGGCGTCATGAAGCAGGAGCTCAGCCGACGCGGTTCTCGATCAGCTCCTGAACCACCGCTGGGTCCGCCAGGGTCGAGGTGTCGCCCAGACCTTCGGTCTCGTTCGCGGCGATCTTGCGGAGGATGCGGCGCATGATCTTGCCCGAACGCGTCTTCGGCAGGCCGGGGGCCCACTGGATGGCATCCGGCGCGGCGATCGGGCCGATCTCCTTGCGGACCCAGGCCACCAGCTCCTTCCGGAGCGCATCCGTTGGTTCCTCGCCGGTCTTCAGCGTGACGTAGCAGTAGATGCCCTGGCCCTTCAGGTCGTGCGGCATGCCCACCACCGCGGCCTCCGCGACCTTCGGATGCGCGACCAGCGCGCTCTCGATCTCGGCGGTGCCCATGCGGTGGCCGGAGACGTTGATCACATCATCCACGCGCCCGGTGATCCAGTAATAGCCATCGGCATCGCGGCGGGCGCCGTCGCCGGTGAAGTACATGCCCTTGAAGGTGGAGAAGTAGGTCTGCCCGAAACGCTCATGGTCGCCGTAGATCGTGCGCATCTGGCCGGGCCAGCTGTCGAGCAGGACGAGGTTGCCCTCGGTCGCGCCGTCCAGGATCTTGCCGTCGCCATCCACCAGTGCGGGCTTCACGCCCGGCAGCGGCAGCGTGGCGGAACCCGGCTTCTGCGCGATGGCGCCGGGCAGCGGGGAGATCAGGATCCCGCCCGTCTCGGTCTGCCACCAGGTATCCACGATCGGGCAGCGCTCATCGCCGACATTGCGGTAGTACCAGAGCCAGGCTTCGGGGTTGATCGGCTCACCCACCGAACCCAGAACCCGGAGCGACTTGCGGCTGGTCTTCTTCACCGGCGCCTCGCCGTCGCGCATCAGCGCGCGGATGGCGGTCGGCGCGGTATAGAAGATGTTGACCTGGTGCTTGTCGATCACCTCCCAGAAGCGGGAGACGGTCGGGTAGTTCGGCACGCCTTCGAACATCAGCGTCGTCGCGCCATTCGCGAGCGGGCCATAGACGATGTAGGTGTGGCCCGTGACCCAGCCGACATCGGCGGTGCACCAGTAGATCTCGCCGTCGCGGTAGTCGAACACGTTCTGGTGGGTGAAAGACGCCCAGACCATGTAGCCGCCGGTGGTGTGCAGCACGCCTTTCGGCTTGCCGGTGGAACCGCTCGTGTAGAGGATGAACAGCGGGTCCTCGGCGCCCATCGGCTCGGGCTCGGCCGTGTCGGGCAGGCCGGCGCAGGCCTCGTCCCACATCAGGTCGCGGCCGGCCTGCATCGGCACGGCGCCGCCGGTGTTCTTCGCCACGATGACATGGCGGATCGACGGGCAGTGCTTCAGCGCCTCATCCGCATTGGTCTTGAGCGGCACCTTTCGCCCGCCGCGGCGACCTTCATCGGCGGTGATCAGGATCGAGCATTCGCTGTCCTGGATGCGAGAAGCGAGGCTGTCAGGCGAGAACCCGCCGAAGACGATGGAATGGATCGCGCCGACCCGCGCACAGGCCAGCATCGCAACCGCCGCTTCCACGATCATCGGCAGGTAGATGCAGATGCGGTCGCCCTTCTTCACGCCCAGCTTCCGCAGCGCATTGGTCAGGCGGCAGACGCGGGCATGCAGCTCGCGATACGTGACCTTCGCGTCGGCGTTCGGGTCGTCGCCTTCCCAAATGATCGCGACCTGGTCGCCCCGGGTCGCGAGGTGCCGGTCGAGGCAGGAGACGGAGGCGTTCAGCACGCCGTCCTCGAACCACTTGATCGTGACAGCGCCGGTGAAGTCGACGTTCTTGATGCGGGTGGGGCGCTTCATCCAGGCGATGCGGTCGGCCTCGGCGCGCCAGAACCCGTCGGGGTCGGCATCGGCCTGCTGGCACATGGCCTTGTATTTCGCGGCGTCGACGAGAGCCTTCGCGGCGATCTCAGGCTTCACCGCGATCAGCGTATCGGACATGCGTGCGCTTCCCCACCTGGGCGACCGGGCCTCTGGGATGGGCCCCGTCTTTCTATCTGCCCTTTGGAAGCATGCGGCCTTGATACGCGTCAACCGCAACCATGCGGCGAGCGGGGCGCGTTGGTCGGGGGGCGGCGGGGTGCCGCCCCCCTTTCACACCTCAGTTGGCGGGGCGCAGGGGCCGCGCCGGGGTGGCGGGGGTCGCCGGGGTGGCCGGCGCGGCGCGGTTCGCCTGGCCCTGGCCCTGGGCCTGGGCGGCGGCCGCGGCCGGATTGGCCGGCGTGGCGGCCGCGGGGCGGGCGGCCTGGGCCGGGCTGGCCGGCGCGGCGACCGCGGCCCGGTTCGGCTGGGCGGGGCTGGCGGGGACCGCCGCCTGGTTGGTCCCTTGGGCAAAGGCCGGGACGCTGAGCGCGGTGCCGAGAGCGGCCATCAGCGAGAGGCGAGAGAGGTGGCGCATCGGGATCCTCCTTTGGGTTCGACGCAAGAAGGAGGATGCCGGGGACCGATGACGGGCGTGAGGTCGACGCGAGGTATCTTCGCGGCGACGGCGGCGAAGGCGCGGCGGAGATGGCGGAACGAAGGCGCCCGATCGACGCGTCTGTTCGATGGTCGGCGCCTGGGGAAGCAGCGCGGCCGGCCTTCGCCGTCGGGGCGCTGGTCCTTCACGGTGCCCGCCTACGCCCCCGCATCCGCCGGCACGAGCACGCGGCCTTCCGCGTCGATCCGCACCGGCACCGCCTCCAGGCTCTCTCCGTAACAGGGGCCGGAGATGCATTCGCCATCCTCGATGCGGAAGCGCGCCCCGTGCGCGGAACAGACGATCACCGTCTTCTTCGCATCCAGGAACCGGTCCGGCGCGGGGTCCAGCGGCAGGCCGATATGCGGGCAGGAATTCACATAGACCCGCACCGCCGTGCCCTGGCGGATCGCGAACAGCCCGGTGAAGCCACCCGGCGCCGGCGGGAAGCCGCGGCTTTCCCCCTCCGGCAGGTCAGACAGGTAACAGAGCAGGCGCTCGGTGGCCGCGATCCCGCTCACCCGGGCCACCCGCCCATCCGGCAGAGCATGGCCCAATGCGCCGGCGCGATCGGCATGACGGAGAGCCGGGATTGCCGCACCAGCGCCAATTCGGCCAGCGCCGGCTCGGCCTTGATGGCGGCAAGGGTCACCGGCTGGGGCATCGGCCCCACCGCCTTCATGTCCACGCAGACCCACTCCCCCTTCGGATCGTCGGGGCCGACGGTCGGGTCGGGATAGGCTTCGCGTGCCACCTCGACCACGCCGACGATCTCCTTGCCGATGTTCGAATGGTAGAAGAAGGCGAGGTCACCGACCTTCATGGCCTTGAGGTTGGCCTTGGCCATGTGGTTGCGGACGCCCGTCCAGGGCTCGACGCCGTTGGCGACCTGCTGGTCCCAGGAAAAGGCGTCGGGCTCCGACTTCACCAGCCAATGGGACGGCATGGTCAGACCGCCGCCCCATCCTTGAACACGGTGCGGAAGGGGCGGATGGCGACGCTTTCGAAGAGGCCGGCCTTGGCATAGGGGTCGGCGGCGGCGAAGGCCTCGGCCTCGGCGCGGTCGGCGGCATCGATCACCAGCAGGCTGCCGCAGGGATTGCCGGCCGGGTCGAGCACCGGGCCGCCCAGCACGATGCGGCCGGCCTGCGCCTTCAGGTGCTCGATATGCGCCGGGCGCGTGGCCAGGCGGAGTTCCAGCGACGCAGGCTTGTCCGTGCAGGCGATGGTGAACAACATTCTTGCCCGATCTCCCTGGCTTTCAGCCGTGGCGGCGGCCCCGGCGACGTTATTGCGGATCAGGCACCTAACCCGTGCAAGCTCCGGCTTCAATCCGGCGCAAGACCGCCCTAGGTTATGCGCCGTGGAAGCAAGCTCGCCAGCGCCGACCCGGTCAACCGGGCCGCAGCAGACCCGTGCACCCGCCCCCCAGGGGGGGCGGTCGCTGCACCGTTTCGCCAATCCCGGCCGGTTCCTGCGGATGACCGATCCGTGGATGCCCTGGCTCTGGGCGCTCGCGCTCGGCGTCATGGGCGCGGGGGCCTTCTGGGCGCTTGTCCTCTCGCCGGCCGATTGGCAGCAGGGCGAGACGGTGCGGATCATGTATGTCCATGTGCCGATGGCCTGGCTGGCGATGGGCGGCTACACGGGTCTCGCGATCCTCTCGATCATGTCGCTGATCTGGCGGCATCCGCTGGCCGACCTGACGGCGCGGGAATTGTCGCCGGTCGGCGCCGCCGTGACCGCGCTCTGCCTGGCCACCGGCAGCCTCTGGGGCAAGCCGATGTGGGGAACCTGGTGGGTCTGGGATGCGCGGCTGACCAGCGTGCTGGTGCTGTTCTTCCTGTGGCTCGGCCATGCCGCGCTGGTGCGCGCCTTCGACGATGCCGAACGCGGCGCGCGGGCGGGCGCGATCCTGGCGCTGGTCGGGGTGGTGAACATCCCCATCGTGAAATTCTCGGTCGATTGGTGGAACACGCTGCACCAGCCGGCCTCCGTGACGCGGATCAACGCGCCGGGGATGCATGTGGACATGCTCTACCCGCTGCTGACCTGCGCGTTGGGCTTCTCGCTGTTGTTCGCCGTCGTCGTGCTGGCGCGCACCCGCGCCGCGGTGATGGAACGGCGCGTCCGCGCGCTGGAAACCGCCCGCGCCCGCAGGCTGGACGCCACGCCATGACGACGCATTGGCTGCATGTGACCCTGTCCTGGGGCCTGACGGTCGGCGCCTTCGGCGCGCTGGCGCTCGGGGCCTTCCTGCGCCATCGCGCGGCCGCCGCGCGGCTGCGCCAACTCGATCCGCGCGGGGAGAGGGAAGCGTGAGCAGGACAGACCCACGGGCCGCCACGGGCGGCCCCGCGCACGGCGCAACCGCCTGGGCCGACGCGACAATGCGTCGGCGCGCAAGCGTCACGCCGGAGGCGTGCCTTCGGCACGACGCGGCCGGATGGCCGCGCCCGGCGCTTGAGGGCATGGAACAATGACATCGCGCAAGCGCCGCCGGATGTGGGTCCTGCTGCTATGCGCCATCGGGCTCGGCAGCGCGACGGCGCTAACGTTGACCGCCTTCCAGGACAATCTGGTCTTCTTCCGCTCCCCCTCCGACATCATCGCGGACCGCCCGGGGCCCGAACGCGCTTTCCGCCTGGGCGGGCTGGTGGAGGCCGGCAGCGTGGAGCGCGATCCCGCCATCGCCGGCCAGCGCCCGACGGTGCGGTTCCGCGTGACAGACGGCGCCAACACGATCTCCGTCGTCTTCCAGGGCGTGCTGCCCGACTTGTTCCGCGAAGGCCAGGGCGTGGTCACCATGGGCCGGCTCGGCGCCGATGGCGTCTTCCGCGCCGCCGAGGTGCTGGCCCGCCACGACGAGACCTACATGCCGCCGGAGGTCGCGGACGCGCTGAAACGCGCCGGCCATTGGCAGCCCGAACAGGGGGCGCCGCCGCCGGCGGCCACCTGGAACACACTCGATCCCGCGCGCGCCGCGCCGCAGGGGAGGCCCGGGACATGATCGCCGAACTCGGCCATTTCGCGCTGGCGCTGGCGCTGATCCTCGCCTTCGCGCAGACCGCCCTGCCCCTGCTGGGCGCGGAGACACGCGATGCGCGGCTGATGGCCAGCGGTTCGCCGCTGGCGATCGGGCAGACGCTCGCGATCGCGGCCAGCTTCGGCTGCCTGATGTATGTTTATGTCATCAACGACACGACGGTGCTGAACGTCGTGCAGAACAGCCATTCGCTGAAGCCGCTGCTCTACAAGATCACCGGCACCTGGGGGAACCATGAGGGCTCGCTGATCCTCTGGGTGCTGATCCTGGCGATGTGCGGCCTGGCGGTCGCGGCCTTCGGGCGCGACCTGCCGTCCCCGCTCAAGGCGCGCGTGATCGGCGTGCTCGGCGCGGTCAGCGTCGGCTTCCTGCTGTTCATCCTGCTGACGTCGAACCCGTTCGAGCGGATGTGGCCGCCGCCGCCGGATGGCCAGGGGCTGAACCCGATCCTGCAGGATATCGGCCTCGCGATGCACCCGCCGCTGCTTTATGTGGGCTATGTCGGCTATGCGGTGACCTTCGCCTTCGCCATCGCCGCGCTGATCGAAGGCCGCGTGGACGCCGCCTGGGGGCGCTGGGTGCGGCCCTGGTCGCTGGCGGCCTGGGCGTTCCTGACGCTTGGCATCGCGCTGGGGTCGTGGTGGGCCTATTACGAGCTGGGCTGGGGCGGCTACTGGTTCTGGGACCCGGTCGAGAACGCGTCGCTGCTGCCCTGGCTGATCGGCACGGCGCTGCTGCACAGCGCCATCGTGGTCGAGAAGCGCGACGCGCTGAAGACCTGGACCGTGTTGCTGGCGATCATCGCCTTCGGCATGTCGCTGCTGGGCACCTTCCTGGTGCGCTCGGGCGTGCTGAACAGCGTGCATTCCTTCGCCAACGATCCCGAGCGCGGGATGTTTATCCTCGGCCTGCTGATGTTCTACATGGCCGGCGCCTTCCTGCTGTTCGCCTGGCGCGCGCAGGTGATGGTGCCGACGGGCATCTTCGCACCGATTTCGCGCGAAGGCGCGATTGTGCTGAACAACCTGCTGGTCTGTTCCATCACCGCGGTGGTCTTCGTCGGCACGCTGTGGCCGATGTTCGCCGATGCGCTGTTCAGCGCGAAGGTCTCGGTGGGGCCGCCCTTCTTCAACATGGCGTCCTTCCCGCTGGTTGTGCCGCTGCTGTTGGCGATGGCGGCAGGGCCGCTGATGCCGTGGAAGCGCGCCCAGCTGTGGCCGGTGCTGCAGCGGCTGTGGTGGGCCTGCCTCCTCGCGCTCGGCATGTTTTTCACGGCGCTGCTGCTGACCGGGCACAACGTGCTGCCCGCGATCGGCTTTGCCTTCGCCGCCTGGACGGTCGGCGCCGCGCTGACCGACATCGCGGACCGGACGCAGCTGTTCCGCACGCGGATGGGCAATGCCTGGGCGCGGGCGAAGGGGCTGCCGCGCGCGGTGTGGGGCGCCGCCATCGCCCATGCCGGCATCGGCATCGTCGCTGCGGGCGTGGCGGGGATGGGTCTTGCGCAGGAACGCCTGGTCGCCATGGCGCCGGGCGACACTACCCAGATGGCCGGCTACACGTGGCGGCTGGACGGCGTGCGCGACCACCAGGGCCCGAACTATACCGCGCGCAAGGCAACCATCACCGTGCTGCGCGACAACGAAGTCCTGCATGTGATGGAACCGTCGCGCCGCTGGTTCCCGACCGGCCGTATGCACACGACCGAAGTCGCGATCCGCACCAACCTGCTCTACGACCTCTACGCGGTGATCGGGGAGGAGGATACGGCGACCGGCAAGGCGGTGATCCGCATCCACTTCAACCTGCTTGCGCCCTGGCTTTGGATCGGGGCCGCGATCATGGCGCTGGGCGCCGGGCTGTCGCTGGCGGATCGGCGCGTGCGCGTCTCGGCCCCCGCGCGCAAGGCCGCGATCCAGGGTGCACCGGCATGACGCCGACCACCCGCCGCGTGCTGCTGCTCGCGCCCTTCGCCGCCGCGGCGGCGGGCGGCGTCGCCTTCTACGGCATGCTGCAGGGCATGCAGAGCGGGAGCTACAACCCGCGCGGCGTGCCTTCCGCGCTGATCGGCCGCGCGCCGCCCGATTTCGCCTTGCCCGCGCTGGAGGGCGTGGACACGCCCGCCCTGGCCTCGGCCGATCTGCGCGCCCTGACCGGCCCGGTGCTGGTGAATTTCTGGGCCAGCTGGTGCGTGCCCTGCATCATCGAGCATCCGCAGCTGATGCGCCTGCAGCGCGAAGGCGTGCCCGTCTTCGGCATCGCCTACAAGGACAAGCCGGAGGATAGCCTCCGCTTCCTCCGCCAGCACGGCAACCCGTTCCGCCGCCTGTCGCGTGACGAGCCGGGGCGCGTCGCCATCGACTGGGGCGTCTTCGGCGTGCCGGAGACCTACCTGCTCGACCGCCAGGGCATCATCCGCTGGCGCTATGCGGGCCCGATCACGGCCGATGTGCTGGAGCAGGATATCCGGCCGCTGCTGCGGCGTTTCGCCGCATGAGCGGTTTTTTCATGAACCCTCAGACGCCGGGCGCGCGCTTCGTCCGCCTGCTCCTGTTGCTTGTGCTGCTGCTGCCCGTGCAGGCGCTGGCCGTCGGCAACCCCGCCGACATGCTGCCCGACCCGGCGCAGGAGGAGCGCGCGCGCACCCTAGGCCGCGACATTCGCTGCATGGTCTGCCAGAACCAGTCGATCGAGGACAGCGAGGTGGGCCTGGCGCGCGACCTGCGGCTGATCGTGCGCGAACGCATCGCCGCCGGCGACACGGATGCGGAAGTCCGGGGCTTCCTGCATGCGCGCTACGGCGACTTCGTGCTGATGAAGCCCCCCTTCGCCTGGTCCACCGCGGTGCTCTGGGCGACGCCGTTGGTGGCCCTGGCGGGCGGGCTCGGGCTGATCCTGGCGATGCGGCGACGCATCGCCGCCGTCCCGGCAGCGCCACCGCTGACGGATGAGGAGCGCAAGCGGCTGGCCGCACTCGGCCTGCCGCCGGAACAGGGCGGGACGCGGGCGTGATCATCTGGATTCTGGTGGGCGCGCTCACCCTGGTGGCGATGCTGCCACTGGCCATCACGGTGCTGCGCCCGGCGCGCGCGCGCGGCCGCGCGGAGGCCGATCTGGCCTTGTATCGCGCGCAGCTCGCGGAGCTCGACCGCGAACGCGATGCGGGCAGGCTTGATGCCGCGACGCATGCAGCAGCGACGCTCGAAGTACAGCGCCGGATCCTGTCCGGCCCGAAGGAGGACGCGGTACAAACGGGCAAGCGCAGCGCCGCCTTCGTGGCCGCCGCGCTGTTTATCATCCCCGCCGCCGCGATCGGCCTCTACCTGACGCGCGGCATCCCGGAGATGCCGAGCGCGCCCTATGACCTCCGCCGCCAGCAGGCGGAGGCCGAGGAAAGGCTGCTCGACACGCTGCGCGAACGCATCGCGCAGGTGGACCCGAACAGCGAGGCGGCGCGCCAAGGGCTGATGCTGCTCGGCAATGCCGAACGCAATCGCGAACGGCTGGAAGAGGCGGCCACCGCCTGGTCGCGCGCGCTCGGGATCCGCTTCGACCCGCAACTCGCCGGCGACCTGGCGGAATTGTACATCGAGACGCAGAATCACGCCGCCGCCGCCGCGCTGCTGACCCGCGCGCTGGCCACCGCGCCGGCCGATCCGCGCCTGCGCTTCCTGACCGGACTTGCGGAAGCGCGCGCCGGGCGGCCGGCCAATGCGCGCAATGTCTGGCAGGCACTGCTGGCCGATGCGCCGCGCGACGCGCCCTGGCGCGCGGTGGTTGAACGCCAGCTGCAATCGCTCCCCTGAACACACCGCTCCCAGCCACGAGGCTGTGACGGGCTTCATCCCGAAGCCCCAACTATATTCCTCCCCGCCACGGAACACTTCGGCCGGGAGAGAACCCATGCTTATCCATCGCCAGGCGCTGCCAGCGCAGCCCCTGGATGCGAACGCCATCGCCGCCTTCGAGCGCGACGGCTTCGTCGTGGCGCGCGGTGTGGTGCCGCCCGAGGAGCTGGTGCCGATCCGCGCGCTCTACGACCAGATGTTCGAATCCCGTGCGGGTTGGGAACGAGGCGAGCTGTTCGACATGCTCGACCCGGAAGACCGGCCCGACGCGGCCCGGCTGCCGCAGCTGGTCTGGCCGTCGCGCCACGCGCCCTGGCTGGCGGAGACGCTGACGCGGCGTAACGCGACGACGCTGGCGCGCTCGCTGCTGCCGGGTGCCGATCTGGTGTGGGAATTCGCCATCATGAAGCCGCCGCGCGATGGCGCGGCGACGCCCTGGCATCAGGACGAAGCCTCCTTCACCGTCGGCACGCCCTATCGCACCGCCGTCTCCTGCTGGATCGCGTTGCAGGATGTGGATGAGGCCCATGGCTGCATGCTGTATGTGCCCGGCAGCCATCACGGCCCGTTGGTCGACCATGCGAGCGTGGGCGGAAACCGCCGGGCGCATGCGCTGACGGCGGTCGATCCCGATATCTCCCGCGCGGTCGCGGTGCCGCTTTTGGCCGGCGATGCGGTGATCCACCATTCCCGCACGCTGCATGGCGCCGGCCCCAATACGGCGGCAGGACCGCGGCGCGCGCTGACTCTGGAATTCGCGGTGCGCGATCGCGCGATGCTGATGCGGCGTGACTTCTCCTGGAATCAGGGCAAATGGACCGCGCGCGACGAGCGCGAGGCTGCCGCCACGCCCTTCGCCACGCGGCTCCGGCATCAGGTGCGGCGCATGCTCGTCAGGCTGGGCTGGTAGGCAGCAGGCGGCGATAGAGCGTCACCAGCCGCGCCGCTTCCCCAGCCCAGGCGAAGCGCGTCAGCGCGGCGGCGCGCCCCGACGCGCCCATCCGCGCGCGCAGCAAAGGGTCCGACAGGATCGTCGCGGCCTGTGCGACGGCCGTGGCATCGGCGGTGTCGGTCGCGATGCCGCAGCCGGCCTCGGTCACGATGTGCGACACCTCCTCGGCGAAGGCGGGGACGATCACGGGCAGGCCGCAGAGCATCGCGTCGAACAGCTTGTGGGGCAGCGCCAGCCGGTGATTCTCGACGCCCGGCTGGAACAGCACCAGCGCGATGTCGCAGCGCGCGGCTTGATCGAGCGCGGCGGCGCGCGGCAGCCAGCCATGCTTCTCGATCCGCGCCGTGACGCCGAGCGCCGCCGCGCGCGCATCGAAGGCGGCCTCGCTGGCATCGGTGAAGCGGCCGACCAGCACCAACCTGGCATCCGGCAGGCGCGACAGCGCATCGAGCATGGTGAAGGCGCCGCGCGCCGCGCCCAGCGCGCCGAGATGCAGCAGGCGGAGCGGCCCGGCGGTGTGCCGGCGCGGCGCGACGCTGGCGGCCTCGGCATAGTTCCTGACCGCGACGCAGCGGCCGAACGCGCCGTCGAGCCCATCTTTCGCCACCACCACCGCATCCGCGCGCCAGGCGATCAGCCGGCACAGCGCGGTGAGCAGCGCGCGCGCCACCGGCTGGAACGCGCGCGCCGGACCCGCGCCGAGCCGCGCATCGAGGCGAGAGGGATAATGCTCATGCACATCCAGCACCACGCGCGCGCCACAGCGCGCGGCGGCCAGGCGCGCGGCGATCCAGGAATCGGGCTCATGTGCGTGGATCACCGCCGGGCGCTGCGCCGCCGCCGCGCGCGCCAAGGCTGGGATGTGGCGCAGCCTCGCGCGCCAGCCGCGCCCCGGGCCGCCATGGCCGCGCAGCTCCACGCCATGCAGCGTGCCCGCTGCCGCGCCATGCGCCAGGTGGATCACGCGCCAGCCGGCGGCGGCGAGCGCGGCGCCTTCCTTGACCACGATCCGCACATCGTCGGCAGGATGCGCGGCCGAGAGCATCAGCACAGTCTCGCGGGGCGGCGCTGTCATCCCGCCGCCGCCTGTTCCGCCATCTCGACAAAGTCGCGCGCGATGCGTTGCGCATCCAGCCGCCGTTCGGCGAGGTGGCGCGCCGCGCGCCCCATCTTGGCGCGGCGGGCCGGGTCGCCGGCCAGGGCGCGCAGCGCGGCCGCCAGCGCCGCCGCATCGCCGGGCGGCACGGTCACGCCTGCCTCGCCCTGCGCCAGCAGCCGCGCCGCGCGGCCCGGCACGTTGCTGACCATCGGCAGCCCCGCCGCCAGCCCCTCGGCCAGCTTGTTCGGCGCAGAAAGCTCGGCGAAGGCCGGCACCGCTGCGAGGCAGAGCAGCCCGATCTGCGTCCCCGCCAGCAGCGCCGCCAATCGCGGCTTAGGCATCGGATCGAGGAAACGGATGGGTAGCCCTTCCGCCGCCGCGCGCGCGACCAGCGCTGGCTTGCAGGCACCGTCCCCGACCAGCAGCAGGCGCAGCGAGGAGCCGCGCAGCAGCGCCGCCGCATCCAGCAACTGGCCGAGGCCATTCGCCACGCCATGCGCGCCGGCATAAACCGCGAGCACATCGTCCGCCGCCACGCCATCCGGTCGCCAGGGCAGTACATGTGGCCCGAACAGGTCGAGATCGGCGCCCTGCGGCAGCACGCGCATGCGGCGCGGATCGGCGCCCCGCGCCAGGGCGGTCTCGGCCATGCCCTCGGTCAGCGCCACCACGGCGGCGGCGCGGCGGCAGGCGGCATCGGCCAAGGGCTCCATCGCCGCCAGCACTGGCCCTGGCACGCCGCCGCCTTGCGCCGAAAGCACGCGCGGCAATTCGGGCCAGGGGTCGCGGATCTCGAACAGGAAGGGCGTGCCGCGTCGCCGCCGCGCGAGCAGCGCCGGCAGCGCGACGGTCAGCGGCGTGGAGGACGCCACCACGAGATCCCATGGCGCCCCGAGCGCAAGCCGGGACGCCGCCGCCGCATAGCGCAGGAAGCCGAGGCTCCGTGCCGACAGGGATTGCGCGTTGGCGCAGGGGATGTCGCATTCGACGACCTCGAACCCATCCGGCGCGCCGGTGCGGCGCCCATGCCGGAAGGGACCGCCGAGCCCCGTCTCCGCCCCCCGATAGCGCCCGCAGGCGAGTGTCACGGCGTGCCCCGCTTCGGCCAAGGCGCGGGCCTGCAGGTAGGATCGGGTCGCGGTGCTGCCGGTCGGGCGCGAATAGTGCTGGTGCAGGTAGAGGATACGCAGGCTGCGGTCGGGGCCCACCTGCGACAGCGCCGGCGCGAAGGGGCGTTCAGCGCCGGGCACAGCCCCGCACCGTCTCGATCACCCGCGCCTGTTCGGCTGCTGTCATGCCGCAGCCGGATGGCAGGCAGAGCCCGCGCTCGAACAGCCCCGCCGCCACCGCCCCGCCCGATTGCGGCGCGTTGCGGAATGCGGGCTGCAGGTGCAGTGGCTTCCAGGCCGGGCGGCTTTCGATCCCGGCGGCCTCCAGCGCGCGGCGCACCGCCTCGCGGTCGGCTCCGAACGTGGCGGGTTCGAACAGCGCGACGGTGAGCCAGCGATTGGCACGGCCCCAATCCGGTTCCGCGATGAAGGACAGGCCCGTCAGGTCAGCAAGGCCGTCGACATAGGCTGCGAAGATCTCGCGCTTACGGGCGACGCGGGCGGCAAGGTCCGGCAGCTGCGCCAGCCCGACCGCGGCGAGTAGGGAGGACAGGCCATAGGCATAGCCGGTCGTCTCATGTTGGTAATGTGCCGCGGGCTCGCGCGCCTGGCCGGCCAGCCGGCGTGCTTGTGCCAGCAGCGCGGGATCGTCGCCGGCCAACGCCCCGCCGCCGCCCGTGGTGACGATCTTGTTGCCGTTGAAGGAGAACACCGCCAACCGCGCCCCGCGCCCGGCATGGCGCGCATCCCGGCCCCCGGCGCCGAGCGCGGCGGCGCTGTCGCTCATCACCGCGACGCCCCAGCGGTCACAGGCCGCCATGATGGCCGGTAGGTCGCAGCACTGGCCGTAGAGGTCCACCGGCACCACCACGCGGGGCAGCCGGCCGAGCCGCGCGGCGTGGGACAGTTCTTCGGCCAGTTGGCCGGGGTCGATCGTCCATCCCGGCCCGGTCGCATCCAGGAAGCGCGGGGTCGCCCCCATCTGCACCGCGGGCGCGACGGTGGCGACGAAGGTCATGCTGGGCACCCAGACCTCGTCGCCCGGCTCGACCCCCAGGACGCGGTAGCCGAGATTCAGCGCGGCCGTGCCGGAGGAGGTGGCGAGCACGCCGCCGAAGCCGGTCGTCTCGGCCTGCGCGGCCTCGAAAGCGATGGGTGTCGGCCCGGCGGGGGCGAGCCAGCCGCCTTCCAACGTCGCGCGGATGCCATCCATCTCGCCGCCCGCCAGAAGGGGCGGGGAGAGGTGCAGCCGCGGTTGCGGCCGGGACGGGAAAGGCAGAACCGTCCCCGACAGGGACGTGTTCTGGAAGGATCCTGGCTGAGCTGACACTTCCACGCGCCTCGCTGCCTATCGCCAAGATGGACCCGGATGCAATCAGAAATCAATCTATGATTGTATTGAATGCAAACATTACAACTTTATGGATTACTCTGGCCCTGTAAGGGGTGGCATGGTCGCATGGCCAGGTGCCTGGGCGCCCCGGCCGGATAGCCAGACAGGCAGCGTCGCGCCGAGGATCCGCAGGTCGCCGTGCAGGGTCGGTGGCGCCTTGGCATAGGTGGCGTCGAGTTCGAGCCGCGCGGGCCAATCCACCTCGTTCCGCCCGGCGGCGACCACCGGCCCGGTGAGCCCCGGCCGCACCCGCAGGCGCAGCACATGGCGTGGGCCGTAATGGCGCAGGTAGTCAAGCGGCAGCGGGCGCGGTCCCACCAGGCTCATCTCCCCACGCAGGACATTCACCAGCTGCGGCAATTCATCGAGGGCGCTGCGGCGCAGCGCGCGGCCGAAGCCGTCCAGCCGCTCGGCATCGGGGCCGGGGCCTACCCGCATCGAGCGGAACTTGAGGATGCGGAAGCCCCGCCCGTCGCGCCCCGCGCGGGTCTGGAGGAACAGCACCGGCCGGCCAAGCCGCAGGCGGACCAGCAGCGCCACTGCCAGCAGCATCGGCGCCAGCAGCGCCAGCAGCAACGTCGCCACGCCGAGATCCAGCGCCCGCTTGCCCCAGGCCTCATACATGGCGCGCCGCCCGCCGCCCGGAGCGCGCCGTGGCCGTCACGCCCAGGCTGAGCGCCAGCCCCAGCGCGAACCAGGCCATCCGGTTGCCGAGATCGGTCGAGACCATCACCGTCAGCGCCACCGGCAGCACCATCGCCGCCACCTCCGCCACACGGCGCGGCGCCATGTCGGCCTGGCGCAGCGCGCGGAGCGCGACCGGCACGGCGCCGCCGAAGGCGCCGAGCCACAGCAGCAGGCCGGGCAGCCCGCCCTCGGCCAGCGCTTCCAGCGCGTGGTTGTGGGGATAGAGGCCGCGGCGCTCTCCATGCCCGGCGGCGATGGTGAAGCCGCCGGTGCCGAGCCCGAAGGGCGCCGTGCGCCCAGCCCAATCCAGCGCCGCCGCCCAAAGTCCGAGCCGCGCCTCGAGCCCGGCGGAATCGCCGGTCAGCCGTTCGATCGTCCGCAGCCGCTCGGCATCGGCGGGGTTCAGCGCGAGCGACAGCGCGAACAGCACGGCGGCCACGCCGCAGCCCAGGGCCCAGCCGGCGGCGGCCCGCCCACGCCCGGCCCGCCAAAGCCCCAGCATCGGTGCCAGCGCCACGCCGAGCCCGAGCGCGACCAGTGCCGTGCGCCCGCCGGGCAGCAGCGCCGCCACGCCGAGCAAGGCGACCAGCCCGGTCCAGCCCAGCGCCGCCAGCCATCCCCGCGCCGCCGTTGCCCGGACCGCCGCAAGCCCCGCCGCGATCGCGAGCGCAAGCCCCGCCAATTGGTGATGCACCCCCGCGCGCTCCGGCCCCGACGCCGCCGCGCCCAGCCAGCCGCCGCCGGCCCCATGCGCCACGCTCCAGCCGATCACCGCCGCCAGCACCAGCCCGATCAGCAACGAAGTGCCCGCCAGCGCCCGACGCGCCGCTGGATCGGCGCCCGCGATCAGCCCGGCGGCCAGCATCGCCGGCCCGGCCAGCACCACCTCCGGCAGTTTTGCCGCCGCCACGGTGCGGGAGGCGCTCCAGGCGCCGGCGATGACGAGCCAGAGCATCAACAGCGCCGCCGCCGCGATGGGCAGCGCGAGCGCGGTATCGAGGTGCCAGCGCCGCGTGGCGGCCAGCAGCGCCAGGCAGGGCAGCAGCCCCAGCAGCGCGGCCAGCGTCAGGTCGAAGGGGATGAGATCGAGCGCCGGCGCGGATTTCAGGCCGCCCGCCAATTGCAGCATCGCCGCCAGCCCTCCCGCCGCCAGCGCGACCGCGAGGCTCATGTCAGCCGCCCCGCGCCCCGGCGCGGGCCGAGCAGCACGCCCGCCGCCACCACCGCCATCGCCGCCATCGGCGCCGCGACCAGCAGCAACAGCAGCAGCAGCGGGCGATTGGGCAGGGAGGGGCGTAGCGGTACGCTCGGCGCCGAGACCAGCCGCGCGGCCACCACCTCATCCGCCATTGCCACCACTCCGGCCCGCTGGCTCGCCGCCAGCAGTTCATACAGCGACTGGCGGATATAGAGGTCGGGCTCCCGCGCCAGCCGCCCTTCCAGCGCGGTGACGCGACGGCGCGCCATCTGCTCCAGATCGGCGCGGACCTTGGCCTCGGCGAAGGCGTGCAGGCGGCGCAGCGCGTCCAGCGCGGCCTCGCGGTCCGGATGGGCCAGGGCGATGGTCCAGGTGACGGCGCCGAGCGTCTGCGTCACCGCCAGGTGGCGTTCGAGCCAGCCACGTAGATCATCGAGGTCGGCCTGCCGCGCCGGGCCAAGCAACGGGTCCAGCAGGCGCCGGATCTCGCCGCGTGCCGAGGACCTGCGGCGTTCGTCCAGGTGGCGCAGCAGCGCGGTCTCGCCTACCAGCATCGCGGCGGCCTCTGCCGAGCGGAGGGCGCCCAGATAGATGGCGAAATTGCCCGCCGGCCGCTGGTCCAGCAGCCCGCCCATCTGCAGCGCCGGGGCCAGCAGGGTGGAGGTGGCCATGCCCGTGGTCTCGGCCGGCGCGATCACCGCTTCCGCGACATAGAAGCGCGGCCAGGTGAGGATAAGGGCGCCGCCCCCCAGCAGGAACAGCAGCGCCAGCAGCGCCACGCGTAGCCGCCGCGTCCAGATCCCCGCGAGCAGATCCTCCATCGCCATGCCGCCCGGCTCCGCCTTCATGGCAGGTGGATCGCCGTGGTGACGTGGCCGATGGGCGCGCTGGCGGTCACGCGCAGCACCGGCGTCGGGACGATCGCGCCATAGGACGGGCTCTCCCACCCATCAGTCATGTCGAGGCGGAGCGGCGCGTCGGCGATGACCGAGATCGTCGCGGCTTCTCCCACGAGCCCGTCGGGGGTCAGGCGCCAGGCGCCGGGGCAGAGCCGCCAATGCCATGCCACAGCGCGGAAGGGGCCGGAAAGCTTATCCTCCACCATCCAGCGGCGGCCTTCCGCCCGCACCGATCGGGCGACGTCGTTGCCGCGCGCATCGCGCAGCGCGGCGCCATCCGGGGCCGGGCGCATCGCCGGCCAGCGCGCCAGCAGGAAGCGCCCGGCGCGCGGCATCGGCTCCGCCTGGTCGAAGACGGGCGCGTTATGCGCGGCGGCGCCGGCCAAGACGGCCCACCACCAGGGCTCGGGCGGGTCGTAGCGGCCGGTGCCGCCATCGCGCAGAACCCACGCCGCGCCATCCCGCAGCGACAGATGCAGCAGGTCCGTCTGGCCTGGGCGGAAGCGCAGCGGACCGGTGCGGAGCAGCGCCATGGCGGGGCCTTCGGCCCAGCCCATCGTCCCGGCGGCCCGCCAGCGCGCGGGCCGGCCCAACGTCCCTTCGGGTCGGGGCAGGCCGAGCCAGGTGCAGCCCGGGTCCTCGGTCGCATCGGCGCCGCGCCCGGCGAAGAGCCGCGCCGCCCGCTCCACGCTGGCGCGCGCATCGGCCGGCCCGGCCAGGGAGAGATCGGCGAAGGCCGAGCCATCCTCCAGCCCCAGGCGCGGCGTGCTGCCGGTGGTGGGCGCGGTGATGCGATGCAGCCAGCCAGCCAGGGCGGCGGCGCGATCAGCCAGCGGGGCGGGGAAGGCGGGGGCGGCGTGGCGTCGGCGCAGCCATTCGGCGATGGCCAGGACATCCAGCAACAGCCTTGCATAGCCCGCCGAGACCTGCGCGAAGCCGCCATCGGGCGCAACCAGCCGCGACACCCGCGCCGCGAGCGCCAAAGCGGCCCGTTTGGTGTCCTGGCGCAGCAACAGTGCGATGGCGAACGCGCCGGCCGCCTCTGAGACGGGATGGTTGTTATCCTGTGCCAGTGCATAGAGACCGGTCGCCGCGATCCGCCGCCCGCACAGTGCCAGCAGCGCCCGCGCGGCCGGGGTTGGGTCGTGATCCGCGTCGAGCAGCGCCAGCGCCAGCGCCAAGTGCAGCGCCCGCAGCGCCGCTTCCTGCCCGCAGGCCCAGGCCACGCCACGGAAGGGCGGGTTGGCCGCGCACCAGGCGCCGAGCACCGCCTCGGCCCGCGCCAGGTGCCCGCCCGCCGGATCGCAGCGCGCGGCCTGCGCCAGCAGGGGCAGCGCGCCGAGGCGGCTCGGCTCCCAGACCGGCCTTGCGGCGCCGAGCGGTTGGTCGAGCGCATGCGCCGCCGGGTCGTGCCGGCCATGCCAGTCCGGGCGTGCAGGCAGGGCGGCGGCGGCGGCCAGTACGGCGCGAAGATGGGACGGGGGCAGCGCGGGGGCCGGGGGGGCGATGGCTGGGAGGAAGCGACCGCAGGGGGTGGGCTGGTCTGTGAGGCGATGATGCGCGAATCCCAGACAGCGATTCAACCTATGGGCGAGCCATAATCCAACCGGGCGCGGGCCGAGCCGCCAGCCGGCATCGGCGGCCAACCAGGCCGCGGACCAGCGTGAGGGGAGCTCCGCCGGCAAAGAGTCAATAAGGCCTTGGTCGCGCATGAATGCCAAGTTAATCTACTCATGGTAGATAACATAGCGGACAAAACTCGTGTTTTGGTTGTACCGCAAATCATATTACGCGTTTTTGGTGATGTGCGCGGCTGCGGCCTTCGCCTGCGGGCCATCCCCCGCCAAGGGCCAGGCTTCGGCGAGCCCGATGCTGGCGCCGCCGGCCCTGCCCCCCACCCTTCCCGGCGGCCTTCCCGTGCCGAGCCTGCCCGCCAGTACGCAGCAGGAGATCCTGCAGCGCATCCTGGACGCGGCTGGCGGGCGCGCCAGCCCCCCGGTCCCGTCCGCGCCCCCGCAGCCCTTGGGTCCAGGAAGCGCCACGCCGGGCGTGCCCTGGGCGGGTCCGGCGGCAGCACCCCTCCCCGCGACGCCGACCGTCGCCGCCGACGAACCACCTTCGCACACCGAAGCCTTCTTCGCCGAGCGGCTGGGGCTGCCGCTGCGACAATTCGGCTATGACAGCTTCCGCGTCGGCCCCGCCGCGGCTCCGGTCCTCGGCGCGCTGCCCGACGACTACCTGATCGGCCGCGACGACGAGCTGATCCTGGCCTTCCGCGGCCGCACCCGCGCGACGCTGACGCTCCGCGTGCTGCGCGACGGCACCATCCTGGCCCCCGACCTGCCGCCCGTGCCCGCTGCCGGGCGGACGCTGCGCGAATTGCGCGCCGACCTCGAAAGCCGGATGGCGCGCGACATGCCGGGGACGGAGCTGTTCGTCTCGATCGGGCAGGTCCGGCAGATCGCGATCTTCGTCGGCGGGGAAGTGCAGCGGCCGGGAATGCAGGCGCTGACCGCGCTGTCCACCGTGCTCGACGCCTTGCAGCAGGCGGGCGGCGTCCGGAAAACCGGCTCGCTCCGCGCCATCCGCATCGACGGGCCGCACGGGTCGCGGGTGCTGGATCTCTACACCGTCATCGCGGGGGAAGTCGGCCCCGCCGAGATCCGGCTGCGCGAGGGGGAACGGATCCTGGTCCCCGCGCTCGGCGGGGTGGTTGCTGTGGCCGGCGAGGTGACGCGCCCGGCGATCTACGAGCTTCCACCCGGCGCCGCCGCCGTGCCGCTGTCCACCGTCCTGCGGCTGGCGGGGGAGCCGCTGCGGCCGAGCGGCAACCGCTTCCTGGTCCAGGGCACCGACGCTTCCGGCCGTCGGTCCTTCACCGAGTTGCGGCCCACGGACCACATCAGGCGCGGCGATTCGGTGCTGGTGCAGCCGGGCGCCGATGTGGTGGCGAACCAGCTGCGGCTGTCCGGCCATGTCGCCACGCCCCTGACGCGGGCGGCGACGCGCGGCACCACGCTGCGCGGGCTGCTGTCCGATCCCCGCCTGCTGCGGCCCGATCCCTATGTGCGGCTTGGTGTCATCCTGCGGCCAGACCCGTCGACGCGGGTCCGAGGCTTCGTTCCCTTCGACCTTGCGCGCGTCATGGGCGGTTCGACGAATCTCGCGTTGGCGGAGGGCGACGAGGTGCTGGTGCTCGGCAATGCAGACATCGCCTTCCTGGCCAGCCCGCCGGTGCAGCGCGCCCTGCGCGGGGAGGCGCCGGCCGAAGCGGCCTGCCCGGCGCTGACCATGCTTGCCATCGCCGCGCGATCCGCGCCGGCGCGCTTCGCCCATGCGCGCGGCGCCGGCTTTCCCGATATCGGCGCGCCCGGCTGCCCGGCGATCTTCCAGGATCACCCGGCGCTGCTCGGCTTCCTACTGGACATGGCGGTGTTGCTGACGGGGGAGGTGAAGCAGCCGGGCCTCTATCCGGTGCTGGACGCGACCGGGCTCGACCTGCTGCTGGCCGCCGCGGGCGGCCTGACGCAAGGCGCCGACCTGTCTGCGGTGGAACTGGCGCGGGAGCCGGCGGAGCGGGGGGAGGCGATCCCCCTCAATCGGCTGCCGCTCGACCTCCGCAACAGCAACTTCCGGGCCGTGCGCCTTGCGCCGCGCGATGTGGTGCGGATCCCGCGCGGCTTCACGGATCGGGAGGCAGGGCCGGTCACGCTGGGCGGGGAAGTGCTGCGGCCCGGCGTCTATGACATCAGGCGCGGGGAACGCCTGTCGGAGCTGTTGCAGCGCGCGGGCGGGCTGACACCGCAGGCCTATGCCTATGGCACCGTCTTCACGCGAGAGGCGGTGCGGCTGCGCCAGCAGGACGGCTTCGCCCGCGCGGCGCGGGATATCGAAACCTCCCTGCTGTCGGTCGCGGCGGGGCAGGCCAATGCGGGTGGGCTCGGCCAGCGGCCGGATCTCGGCGGGTTGGTCGCGGCGGGGCGGGAATTGGCGAACACACTGCGCCACGCGCAGGCCGCCGGTCGCATGGTGGTGGAGGCGAACCCGGTCGTGCTCGCCGCGCGGCCGGAACTCGACGTGCTGCTGGAGCCGGGGGATCTGATCGTCATCCCCAAGCGCCCCACCGAGGTGACGGTGGTGGGGGCGGTGCTGAATCCGGGTAGCCTGCAATTCCAGTCCGGCTGGCGCGCCGCCGATTATGTGCGGGCGGCGGGCGGCACGCAGCGCTTCGCCGACACCTCCCGCGCCTTCGTGGTGCTGCCGAACGGGCAATCGGCACCGGCGGGGATCTCCGGCTGGCAGGCGGGCGGGCCGCCGGTGCCACCGGGCAGCCTGGTGGTGATGCCGCAGGATCCCTCGCCCTTCGAGACGCGCGGCCTGATCCGGGACCTGACCGCGATCCTTGGCCAGGTGACGATCTCGGCCGCGGCGCTGTCGGTGATCTCGCGGGAGATACGTTAGGGTCCACACCCAATCATCCGCCGGGCGCCACCAGTTCCTCCGGCGTCGCAGCGATGCGGCGCGCGCGGAGCCAGGCCGAGACGCCCGGATCGGCGCTCCAGACGCAGAGCGGGATGGCGAGCGCCATGCCTAGCGTGAAGGGCAAGGCCAGCAGCAGCGCTGTCTGGGAGACCAGCGCGAAACAGAGCGTGAGTACCGCGCCGGTCAGCATGTGTGGCCACAGCAGCCGCGCCGCATCGGCCCAGGCGATGCCGCGGTCGGCGCGGTTCTGCGGCGCCCAGCCGGTGCGGCGGCCGAAGGGCAGCGTGGCCAGGAACATCGCCTTGTTCAGCGTGGACAGCGGCTCGAACAACTGCATGAAGACGATCTCCGCCGCCGCCCCTTTCGCGAAGGCGGCGCGGCCGCCATAGCGCGCGGCGACGCGTGGCTGGATCAGCGCCTGCGCGTAGCCCGAGAGCTTCGGCGAAAAGTAGCAGAGCCAATGCGCGAAGATGGCCAGCGCCAGCGCGCCCATCGGCGTGTCCGCGCCACCGCCCACGATCCCGTTGAACGCCGCCAGCAGCAGGATCAGCGCATAGAGCGGCGCGCCGAGGAACAGCAGGATCGCCTGCAGCAATTGCAGCCGGCCCATTGGCGTGAAATTGGGCAGGCGCAACAGATGAAAATACTGCATGTTGCCCGCGCCCCAGCGTTCGTCGCGGCGCAGGAATTCCGGCATGGCCGGCGGGTTGGATTCCAGGCTGCCATCCTCCGCCGGCAGGCAGCGCACGCGCCAGCCGGCGGCCTGCAGCCGCACGCTTTCGACCATGTCGTGGGACAGGATGCGGCTGCCATCGGCCAGCGCCTCCAGCCGCGCATGCCGGCGGAAGGGCTCGCAGCGGAGGATGGCGTTGTGACCCCAATAGGGGCCGGCATCGCCCTGCCACCAGGCCTGCCCCGTGGCCCAGCTCCGCATGCCGGCGCGCATGCCGAACTGGAACAGCCGCGGGAAGGCCGCCGTCGCGGGCCGCCCGACGATCAGCTGCTGCACGATGGCAAGGTCAGGCTCCGCTTCCATGACCGCGACCAGGCGCAGCACGGCGTCCGGCGTCATCACGCTGTCGGCGTCCAGCGTGATGAAGAAGGCGGCCTCCCCCGCGTGATGGTCAAGGAAGTCCATCACATTGCCGGCCTTGAAGCCGTCATTCGCGGCGCGGCGGCGATACCGGATGGCCGGGCCGCTGCTGGCGCGACCGGCGGCGAAGGCGCGGATCGCGCCCTCCTCCGCTGCTGCGATGGCGGGGTCCTGCGTGTCCGACAGCAGCCACAGCACGAAGCGATCCGCAGCACCCCGCGCCGCCAGCCCATCCAGCAGCGCGCCGAGCGGCGGCAGCACGGCCCCCATCTCCTCGTTCCGGATGCAGACGGCGAGTGCGGTGAGCTGCCGTGGCGGGCCGGGCCGGACGCGACGCAGCGCGGGCAGCACCGCGCCGGGCGGATCGGCGGAGGCGAGCAGGAGGGCCAGCCCAACCAGGGAATTGCCCGCCGACAGCGCCGCCCAGGGCGTCACCAGCAGCAGGCAGGCCAGGATCAGCGCCTCCGCCGCGTTCACCCCGCCCGGCGCCAAAGCGCGCCAGGCGAGCCAGAGCAGGATCAGCGCGATGGCCGCCACCAGCCCGCCGAACAGGCCGCGCCGCAGGGGGATGTTCTCGTCGGTCACGGCGGATGCATGAACGCCGATCGTGGCGCGCATGCGGCAAGCCAGGGCTGGCGCCGGCATCGGCCGGCGATGGTATAGGGCGGCGAAACCCCTCCGGGCGCGGCAGATGGATCAGAAGGACGAGCTGGCGAAGGTGAAGGCGCGCATCCGCGCGCTGGCGTCACGCACCGTGGAGCGCGGCTGTTCCGAGGCCGAGGCCATGGCCGCCGCCGCCAAGGTGGGCGAACTGCTGGAGGTCTACGGCCTCTCGATGTCCGAGGTGGACCTGCGCGAGGAAGCCTGCGTGCAGCGCGTGATGGTCTTCGACGATCCGCGCCGGCAGGCGATGGGCTGGCTGTTCCCGGCCCTGCTGCGCTTCACCGACTGCCGTGGCTGGACCGTCGGGCGGGCCGATTATGTTATCTTCGGCCTGGAGCCGGATGTGCAGATGGCGGAATACCTGATGCATGTGATCGCCACCGCCCTGCACCACGAGGAATCGCGCTTCCGCCGCAGCCCCGATTACCTGGGCGCGCGGGCCGCGCCGCAGGCGGTGCTCCGCAGCTTCCGGATCGGCTTCGCCGACCGCCTCGCGACAAGGCTGGAGGAACTCGGCAGCCACCGCCGCGCCACCGAACAGGCGGCGCGGGACCAGGCGGCGCGCGGCGGCGCCGGGGGCACGGCGCTGGTGTTGCTGAAGGAACGCAAGATCGAGGACGGCTTCCGCGCGCTCGGCGTCCGGCTGCGGACCGTCACGCGCAACACGGTGGTGCGCGACAAGGGCGCCTATGGACGAGGGCGGGAGGCTGGCGGGCGCGTCGGGCTGGATCGCCCGGTCGGCGCCGGGCCGGCCGCGGGCCGCCTGCCGCGCCGATGAGCCGCCACGACCGCGCGGCGATCCGGCTCTATGCGTGGGAGGACGCGGTGGTCGCGCCCCGCGACCGCAGCCTGGTACCCTTCGCGCGGCTGCAGGCGCTGGTCGATCATGTCTGGGCGGCGGAAGGCCGGCGCTGGCCGCCGCGCATCCGGCCCTTGCCGAAGCAGGCCAGGCGCATCGTGGCGCGGGCCAGCCGCACCGCCATCGAGGCGCCGGCCGAACTCCCCTCCTGGGTCCTGCTGCATGAGATCGCGCATGCCCTGACGGCAGAGGTGGATGGCAGCCACGCGGGCCACGGGCCGGCCTTCGTCGCGGCCTATCTGCGCCTGCTGGAACGCCATGCGCGGATGGATCGCGCGCTGCTGGAAGCGACGCTGGCGGAGGCCGGCATCGCCTGGACCGCCGAGGCGGGGTGATCGCGGGCGCGAGGTTAGAGCATTTTCAAGCCAAGCGGACACGCTTGGCGACTCGGAAAATGCGTTAAAATAAACGCTTAGACCCGTTTCGCCGCGACGATCGCGGCG